>JAZBLP010000017.1:0-52955 GCA_037033305.1 Actinomycetota bacterium
GCTCGTACGGCGGCACAGGGCAGCGTCCCGGGATGAGGATCACGGCGGCTCGCCCGTCATCCGAGAGCGTCAGGTCCCTCCGTGACGAGGAGGTGGAATTGAGCGGCATCGAGGATGCGGATGCCGAGCTCCTCCGCCTTGCCGAGCTTCGACCCCGCTCCGGGGCCGGCCGCGACGAAGTCCGTCTTCTTCGAGACGCTCGACGCCGCCTTGCCGCCCGCCTTGATGATCGCTTCCTGTGCGCCATCTCGCGTGTACCCGTCGAGCGAACCCGTGGCCACGATGGTGAGTCCGTCGAGCACCCCGCCTTCGACCACCGCAGCGCCGGGCCCGGGATGACCGGGCGTCGCCCACCGCACACCGGCCTCTGTCCACTGATGCACGATCTCCTGATGCCAATTCACCGCGAACCAGTCGAGGAGGGAGTCGGCGATGATGCCGCCGACACCCTCAACCGCGGCGAGCTCGTCTCGCGACGCCGCGCGGACGGCGTCGAGGGACCCGAACCACTGCGCAAGTGCGCGAGCGGCCACTGGTCCGACGTGACGGATGTTCAGGGACACGAGAAGACGCCAGAGATCCTTGGTCTTGGCCTTCTCGAGTTCGGCGAGCAGAGTCACCGCCTGCGATGAGGGCTGCGGACCCTCGAGACCGGACTTCTTCTCGGCCGCCGTGGGGTTGCGACGGAAGGGCGCTCGCGTCTTGACGAGACCATCGTCGTCTTCCTTCGGGAGACCCGTCTCGGCATCGCGCACGACCAGCTCGATCGGCACGATCTCCTCGAGGGTCAGCGCGAACAAGCCGGCCTCTGTCTCGAGCGGCGGAGTCACCGGCGACGTCGGCTGAGTGAGCGCGGCGGCCGTGACCTCTCCGAGGGCTTCGATGTCGAGGGCGCCTCGGGATCCGATGTGCTCCACGCGCCCGCGAACCTGCGCCGGGCACGAGCGCGCATTCGGGCAGCGCAGGTCGATGTCGCCCTCCTTCATGGGTCGCAGCGGCGTGCCGCATTCGGGGCAGTCGACCGGCATCACGAATTCCCGCTCGGAACCGTCACGCTTCTCGACGACCGGACCCAGGACCTCGGGGATCACGTCACCCGCCTTTCGCAGCACGACGGTGTCGCCGATCAGCACGCCCTTCGCCTTCACGACATCCTTGTTGTGCAGCGTCGCCTGCCTGACGACGGAGCCGGCGACCTGAGCCGGTGCCATCACAGCGAACGGCGTGGCTCGCCCGGTGCGCCCGACCGACACGACGATGTCGAGGAGCTTCGTCTGCACCTCTTCGGGCGGGTATTTGTAGGCGATCGCCCAGCGAGGGGCACGGCTCGTGGCACCGAGCTCATCGTGCAGCGACAGCTCATCGACCTTCACCACGATGCCGTCGAGCTCGTGCTCGACGTCGTGCCTATGCTCTCCGTAGTACTCCACGAAGGCGGTCACCTCGTCGATGCTCGTGCAGACCCTCGTATGCGGACTCGTCGGCAGCCCCCATTCCGCGAGCTGCTCGTACACCTGGCTCTGCGCGGCGACCGGCGGGTTCGCCCAGGCCCCGATACCGTGCACGTAGAGCGCGAGCGATTCGATGCGCAGCATCCCCGCCTCGAGCTCGAGTCCGTCCTTCTTGTCGATCTGTTGACGCAGGCCGCCACTCGCCGCGTTCCGCGGGTTGGCGAACGAGGGGAACCGCCGGGCAGCCGCGGTTCGCGCCTTCTCTTCGTCGAACGGCTTCTTGGCGCCGCCCCGAGCCTCCCACCGGGCCAGTGCATCGGCATACGCCCGCTCGCGGAACTGCGCCTGCGCGGCGTTCAGACGCTCGAAGGCAGCAACCGGAATGAACACCTCGCCACGCACCTCGACGATGGGCGGGTGGCCTTCGCCGCTGAGCTGCAGGGGGATCTCGGGAAGGCGCAGCGCGTTCTCGGTGACGATCTCGCCGACGCGTCCGTCGCCCCGCGTCGCGGCCGACGTCAGGCGTCCGTTCTCATAACGGAGATTGATCGCGAGCCCGTCGATCTTGAGCTCGGTGAGCCACTCGACATCCCGCCCGGCAGCCGCACGCGTCTTCGCCGCCCATTCGCGGAGCTCGTCGATCGAGAACACGTTGTCGAGACTCAGCATCCGCTCGGCATGCTCGATGGTCGCGAGACCTGTCGCCTCGGCCGCGCCCACCATCTGGGTGGGCGAGTCCTGGCCCTGCAGCTCGGGGTGCATCCGCTCGAGCTCTTCGAGCCGGTGCATCCAGCCGTCGTAAGTGAAGTCGTCGACGAGCGACGTATCGCGCCCGTAGTACGCGTCCTTCGCCTCGAGGATGCGAGTGGTCAGCTCGTCGGCTTCGATACGGGCGTCTTCCAGCGAGATGTTCTCCGGCACCACGCCAGTCTACGAGCGGCCACCGACATCCATCGGCAGGCGCTACGCGTCGACGGGAACGGCGGAGACCGTCTGATCGATTGTGAACTGGCCGAGCACGCGGGTGCCGACGTAAAGGACCGCCGTCTGCCCCGGAGCAACGCCGTTCAGGGGGACGTCCGGCACCACCCGCACCCCCTCGGGCGAGACGAAGGCCCGAGCGATCTCCGGTTCAGCGTGGGCGCGGATCTGCACTTCGCAGTCGAACTCCGAGTCCACAGGAGCAGCCCCGGCCCAGCTGAATCGCTCGCCGGAGATCTCGCGTATCGCGAGCGCCTCTTTCGGCCCGACGACGACGGTGTTCGAGACGGGTCGCACTTCGAGCACGAACCGCGGCTTGCCGTCAGCAGCCGGGACTCCGAGCTTGAGGCCGCGGCGCTGACCCACCGTGAACGCATGCGCGCCCTCGTGGGAGCCGACGACGGAGCCCGTGCGGTCGACGATCTCGCCCGTGGCCGTGCCGACCTTCTCTGCCAGCCAACCTCGGGTGTCTCCGTCGGGGATGAAGCAGATGTCGTGGCTGTCGGGCTTCTGGGCCACGGTCAGACCGCGCTCGGCCGCCTCTGCTCGCACGACCGCCTTCGACGGCGTCGTTCCCAGCGGGAAGTAGGTGTGAGCGAGCTGATCGGCTGTGAGCACACCAAGTACGTACGACTGATCCTTCGCGTTGTCGGCGGCACGGTGCAGTTCCAGGCCCGCATCCGTCGGGATCAGCGTGGCGTAGTGACCTGTGCACACCGCGTCGAAGCCGAGCTCGATGGCGCGCTCGAGAAGCGCGGCGAACTTGATCTTCTCGTTGCAGCGCATGCAGGGGTTCGGTGTGCGCCCGGCCTGGTACTCCGAGACGAAATCGGCGATCACGTCCTCGCGGAAGCGCTCCGAGAAGTCCCAGACGTAGAAGGGGATGCCCAGGAGATCAGCCGCTCGACGTGCGTCGAGGGCGTCCTCGATCGTGCAGCACCCCCGGCTTCCCGTGCGCAGCGTGCCGCCAGCCCGGGAGAGTGCGAGATGCACGCCGACGACATCGTGCCCCGCGTCCACGGCCCGTGCGGCCGCGACTGCGGAGTCCACCCCGCCACTCATGGCCGCAAGAATCCTCATGCGACCAGTCTACGAGCGTGCGGCTGAGCCGGAGCCGGAAGCCCGCAGGTAGGCCTGGGCGATGGATGCGAGCACTGCATCGACGTCCGCGTCCGTCGACGTGCGTCCCAGCGTGAACCGGAGCGCACTGCGCGCGTCCTGCTCGCTGCGCCCCATCGCCATCACCACGTGGGAGGGCTCGGCTACACCGGCCTGGCACGCCGAACCGGTCGACGCGGCGATGCCCGCCATGTCGAGGAGGAAGAGCAGGCTCTCCCCCACCGCTCCGGGAAACAGGACGTGAGCATTCCCGGGGAGCCGACGCGAGTAGTCTCCGAGAAGCTCCGCCTGCGGCACCCGCGCCAGGATGCCGTCGATCAGGCGATCGCGCATGGCCATGAGTCGCGCGGTCTCGGTGTCCCGCTCGGACTCGGCGATCTCGAGTGCCGTGGCGAACGCCGCAGCGCCGGCCACGTCCTGGGTTCCTGCGCGAAGCCCCCGCTGCTGAGCGCCGCCGCGGAGGAGTGCGGCGAGCCGTGCGCTGCGAGCGGTGACCAGAGCGCCCACCCCGACCGGCGCGCCGATCTTGTGGCCGGCCACGCTCATCGCGACCAGACCGACCGCATCGGGGGCATCACCTCTCAGTGCTCGGAAGGACAGCGGGAGGTGGCCGAGCGCCGCAACCGCATCGAGATGGAGGGGAACGCGCGTCTGTGCCGCCGACGAAGCAAGCGCCGCAGCGTCGTTGATCGTCCCCGCCTCGTTGTTGGCCACGAGCGCGGTTGCCAGGGCGGCACCCGGAAGCTGGGCGGCGAACGCGTCGAGATCGACCGCCGCTGTGCGATATACCGGAACAGCGCGCAGCACAGCTCCTGCCGCCACCAGGGCCTCCACAGTGTCCATCGTCGCGTGATGCTCGGCATCCGGCATCACGATCGCATCCGTGTTCGCCGGTCGCGCCTGCCACAGGCCCTGGAGCGCGAGGTTGATCGACTCCGTGCCCCCTGAGGTGAAGACGACCTCGATGGGATCGCAGTCGAGCACTGCCGCGGAGCGCTCCCGCGCCTCTTCGAGCAGTCGCCGCGCATCCTGCCCGGCGCCGTGCGTCGACGATGCGTTCCCGACCAACTGACTCGCTTCGAGCCACGCGTCCCGCGCCTCGGGGCGCAGCGGTGTCGTCGCGGCGTGGTCGAGATAGTGCTGCATCGTTCCACTCTCCCCCATTTCCGGGGGCATGGCGCGCATCTGGAACTGAGTGCATGCGGTCTTGAGACCCGAGCGCAGACCTCTATGGTGTACTCATGCCCGCGATCCGAGACATCACCGTGCCCGGCGGTACTGCACTCGACAACCTCGGTGTGCGCCTTCACGACGGCGTCGGAACCCTCCGCGTCTGGTCGCAGAACGCGTCCTCCGTAGAGCTCGTCGTCTTCGATGCCACTGACCTCGACTGGGTCACCGACCAGGTCGATCTCGCGCGCCGTCCCGGCGGAATCTGGGAGGTGACCACAGAGCTGCTCCAACCGGGCACCCGGTACGCGATCCGCGTCGGAGGCCCGCACGGTCCCGGCAACACGTTCAACCCGGAGACGCTCCTCCTCGACCCCTACGCACGCGGTCTCGCCCAGGGCGACGGCTACGAGGAGTGGCGCTCGGTGGTGATCGTCGACGGGTTCGACTGGGGCGAGTCCGTGAAGCCGCGGGTCCCCCTCGACCGCACCGTGGTCTACGAAGGACACCTGAAGGGGCTGACCAAGCGTCAACCCGATGTGCCCCCGGCTCTGCACGGCACGTACGCCGGGCTCGCGCATCCCGCGATGATCGAGTACTTCCACTCGCTCGGCATCACCTCGATCGAGCTTCTCCCCGTCCAGGCGTTCGTTCCCGAGCCACGTCTGCTCGAGCGCGGCCTCACGAACTATTGGGGCTACAACACGCTCAACTTCTTCACACCGCACAACGCCTACGCCACCGAGGAGGCACGCAAGGGCGGCCCCGAGGCCGTTCTCGCCGAGTTCAAAGGCATGGTGCGACTACTGCACGAAGCCGGACTCGAAGTCATCCTGGACGTCGTCTACAACCACACATCGGAGGAGGGTCTCGGTGGGCCCCGATCCAGCCTGCGTGGCATCGACAACGCCAGCTACTACCGGCAGGACGCGTCAGGCGCGTACATCGACACCACAGGGTGCGGCAACACTCTCGACACCTCGACCGACGCCGGAGCGCGTCTCGTGCTCGATTCACTCCGCTACTGGGCGCAGGAGATGCAGATCGACGGCTTCCGCTTCGACCTCGCAGCCGCGATCGCGCGCGACGGCTCGCACACCTACACGCCCGAGCACCCGCTTCTCACCGCGATAGCGAACGATCCGATCCTCCGCGACACCAAGCTCATCGCCGAGCCGTGGGACGTCGGGATGGGCGGCTGGCAGACGGGCAACTTCCCGAACGGTTGGATGGAGTGGAACGACCGCTACCGCGACCGGGTCCGGAACTTCTGGCTGAGCGACATCGACTACGCGCGTCGGGCGTCCGCTCCTGTGGGGATCGGCGGGTTCGCCACCCGTCTCGCGGGATCGTCGAACACGTTCGCAGATGAGCGGGGCCCGCTGGCCAGCATCAACTTCGTCACCGCCCACGACGGATTCACGCTGCACGACCTCGTGTCGTACGACGTCAAGCACAACGAGGCGAACGGCGAGCAGAACCGCGACGGCGCCGATATGAATCGGGCGTTCAATCACGGCATCGAGGGGCCGACGGACGACCCGGCAATCCTCGCCGCCCGTCGGAAGGCGATGCGCAATCTGCTCGGGACCCTGCTGCTGTCGGCGGGAATCCCGATGCTCACCGCCGGCGATGAGGTCGGTCGCACGCAACGTGGGAACAACAATGCCTATGCCCAGGATTCGTCGATGACGTGGCTGGGCTGGGACGCCGAACCGTGGCAAGAGGACCTGCGCGCACATGTCGCTCGACTCATCCAGCTCCGTTCCGAGAACCCCGCCCTGCGCCCGAGCCGCTACGCCAGACTCGGTGAGCACATCCCCAACGCCTCGGTCATGGACTGGTTCGACCAGAACGGCGAGACGATGGAGAGCCAGCAGTGGACGGACCCCGGCAACCGCACGCTGCAGTATGTGGCGGCCTCGACCCCTGACCGTGAAGCGGCCAATCGGATCCTCCTGATCGTGCACGGCACGGAGTCGCCCATCGACGTGCGTCTTCCCGAAGACCTCGAGGACGCGACGCGTTTCATCTCCCTGTGGTCGAGTGCCGACGACCGTCCGGGTGACGGCGGCGAGGTGCACGCCCCCGGCGACGTCCTGCCCATCCCGGGCACCTCCATGCGACTCTTCCGCGTGGAATGAACGGCGGCGCGCCGGTGCCCTCCGCGAGCTACCCGCTTCCCGCCGCGAGCGGTACATTCGGGGGGTGGCCGCACGTATGAGCAGCATCAGTCCGAAGGCTCTCCGGAGCCCCGCGCAGATCCCGTCACGCCCGCTGGGTGCCGTCTCGGACGGCGACGGTCTCGTCGCGACTCGGATCCCCCTGGTGGGCGGCACACCGTCCGTTCCCGGCGGTTTCGCACCCAAGGCGTTCGTCGGCGAGGTGGTGCCCTTCAGCGTCGTCGCCTTCCGTGAAGGGCACGACCTGATCGGGGTGCAGCTCCGCTTGACCGCCCCGAACGGCGAGGATTCCCTGCACCGGTTGACGCCGTTCCTGGATGGGAGCGATCGCTGGGGCGCCGAGGTCGCTGTCGACCTGCAGGGACACTGGACGTTTCGTTTCGAGGCGTTCTCCGACGACTTCGCGACCTGGGCGCACGCCGCCGAAGTAAAGGTCGCCGCCGGCGTCGATGTACCGGTCATGGCTGCCCTCGGCGCCGAGCTTCTCGCACGCGCAGCTCGCGAGAAGGATCGCCCCGCCGCGCAGCGCAGACGCCTCAGCGAACTCGCCGCAGCGCTCGCTGACGGCGATGCAGAGACCACGACCGCGGTGTCGACGGACGCCGAGCTGGCCGGTCTCTTCCGAGAGCGCCCGCTCATGACGCTACGTTCAGCATCCGCCTCGCACCGTCTGCTCGTCGAGCGGACCGCAGCAGGCGTCGGTGCCTGGTACGAGTTCTTCCCCCGCTCGGAGGGCGCGAAGCGCCTCAAGGACGGCACGATCAAGAGCGGCACCTTCAGGACAGCTGCCAAACGCCTGCCCGCTGTCGCCGCGATGGGCTTCGACGTCATCTACCTGGTGCCGATCCATCCGATCGGAACGAGCAACCGCAAGGGGCGCAACAACACTCTCACGACGGAACCCGGCGATCCGGGATCGCCCTATGCGATCGGCTCCGCTGAGGGCGGCCACGACGCGATCCACCCGGAGCTCGGAAAACCCGCCGACTTCCGCGCGTTCGTCAGAGCCGCAAAGAACGAGGGGCTGGAGGTCGCTCTCGATCTCGCTCTGCAGGCATCTCCGGACCACCCCTGGGTCGATGAGCACCCAGAGTGGTTCACCACTCTCCCGGATGGCACCATCGCCTACGCAGAGAACCCGCCCAAGAAGTATCAGGACATCTATCCCCTGAACTTCGACAACGACCCGGCCGGCATCTACCAGGAGATGCTGCGCATCGTGCAGCACTGGGTGCGCGAGGGCGTGAAGATCTTCCGCGTCGACAACCCGCACACCAAGCCCCTGCAGTTCTGGGAATGGCTCATCGCGACGGTGAACGCGCAGGACCCGGACGTGATCTTCCTGGCCGAGGCGTTCACCCGGCCCGCCGTGATGCGCGCACTCGCAGCCGTGGGTTTCCAGCAGAGCTACAGCTATTTCACGTGGCGCAACACCAAGGCGGAACTCGAGGAGTTCCTCACGAGCGTCTCGCACGAGACGAGCGATTACATGCGACCTAATCTCTTCGTGAACACGCACGACATCCTCACCGAGTACCTGCAGTTCGGTGGACGCGCCGCTTATCGGATCCGCGCCTGCATCGCGGCCACGGCCGCCCCTGTGTACGGCGTATACGCCGGCTACGAACTCTACGAGAACGTCGCGCGGCCCGGTTCCGAGGAGAACATCGACAACGAGAAGTATGAGTTCAAGTTCCGGGACTGGGAAGGCGCCGAGGCATCGGGCGACTCCCTCGCGCCTCTCCTGCGCCGACTGAACGAGATCCGCCGTGAGCACCCGGCTCTTCGCCAGCTCCGCAACCTCTCCGTGCACTGGAGCGACGACGAGTCCGTGCTCGTCTACAGCAAGCACCTCGATGCAGCCTTCACCGGCACCGGCCACTCCGACACGATCCTCGTCGTCGCCAACGTCGATCCGCATTCCGTTCGTGAGACCACTGTCCACCTCGACACCACGATCTGGGGCGTGCCGCCGGGCGAGCCTTTCGAGGTGGAGGACCTGCTGACCGGAGCCGTGTGGACGTGGGCCGATCACAACTACGTGCGCCTCGACGCCTTCGCCGAGCCCGTGCACATTCTGAAGGTGAGGGGACGAGCATGAGCTACGTCGAAGATGCCACTACATCGCCGGACTGGGCGGCTGTCGCAGCCGGCGCCCATCACGACCCGCACGCCGTGCTCGGCTCCCACCCGTTCAGGGATGCGAGTGATCGGACCGTCACGGTGATCCGGGCCCGCCGCCCCCTGGCATCCTCGGTCTCAGCCGTCTTCGAGGACGGGAGCCGATTGGAGCTTGACCACGTCGCACAGGGGATCTGGGAGGCCCAGCACGACGGCGCCCCCGTGGCCTATCGCATCGCCACCGCTTATGGCGACGACGACGAGACGATCACCGGCGACCCCTACCGGCACCTCCCCACTCTCGGCGACATCGATCTCCATCTGATCGCCGAAGGGCGGCATGAGCGCCTGTGGCAGGTGCTGGGTTCGCATGCGAGGGTGTCGGACGGCGAAGACGGCGTCGCGTTCGCCGTCTGGGCCCCGAATGCCACAGCCGTGCGAGTCGTCGGAGATCACAACGGGTGGAACGGCGAAGCGCACGCCATGCGCTCCATGGGCGTGAGCGGCATCTGGGAACTGTTCATCCCCGATATCCCCGTCGGAACGACGTACAAGTACGAGATCCGCACCCATGGCGGCTCGTGGATCTTCAAGGCGGATCCGATGGCGCAGGCCGCGCAGATTCCGCCGGAGACCGCATCGGTGGTCACACGATCGAACTACGCATGGTCGGACGGAGCGTGGATGACCCGGCGGGCAGCGACGCACGCGGTCGCTCAGCCGCTGTCGGTCTACGAGGTGCACCTCGGCTCCTGGCGCGGAGGCCTGAGCTACCGCGATGCCGCAGCACCCCTGATCGCACACGTCACCGAGGCCGGTTTCACGCATGTCGAGTTCATGCCGCTCGCCGAGCACCCCTTCGGCGGCTCCTGGGGCTACCAGGTGAGCGGGTACTACGCGGCGACCAGTCGCTATGGCAGCCCGGATGACCTGCGGTACCTCATCGATCAACTGCACCAGGCCGGAATCGGCGTGATCATGGACTGGGTTCCCGGGCACTTCCCCAAAGACGCGTTCGCCCTGGCGAGGTTCGACGGACAGCCTCTGTACGAGCACCCCGACCCCCGTCGCGGTGAGCATCAGGACTGGGGAACGCTCATCTTCGACTACGGTCGACCCGAGGTGCGTGGATTCCTGGTCGCCAACGCGCTCTTCTGGCTGAGCGAGTTCCACGTCGACGGTCTGCGAGTGGATGCCGTGGCGTCGATGCTATACCTCGACTACTCGCGCAACGAAGGCGAGTGGGAGCCGAACATCCACGGAGGCAGGGAGAACCTCGAAGCGATCCGCTTCCTCCAGGAGGTCAACGCGACCGCATATCGCCTGCACCCCGGCGTTCTGATGATCGCGGAGGAGTCGACGAGCTTCCCCGGGGTGACCGCTCCCACCGACCACGCGGGACTCGGATTCGGGTTCAAGTGGAACATGGGCTGGATGAACGACTCCCTCCAGTACATCGAACGCGACCCGATGTACCGCGCGCACCACGAAGGCGAGATGACCTTCTCGTTCGTCTACGCGTTCGGAGAGAACTATCTGTTGCCGATCAGCCACGATGAGGTCGTGCACGGCAAAGGCAGCCTCATCGCGAAGATGCCCGGCGATCACTGGCACAAGCTCGCCAATGTCCGCGCATACCTCGGGTACATGTGGGGTCACCCGGGAAAGAAGCTCCTGTTCATGGGGCAGGAGTTCGGACAGCTCGCCGAATGGTCGGAATCCCGCGAGCTCGACTGGTGGCTTCTGGACCAGCCGTCGCACGCGCAGCTGCAGGGCTTCGTCGGACAACTCAACCGCACCTACCGCGCTCAGGCGCCGCTCTGGGAGCGTGACAACGACGGATCGTCGTTCTCACGCCTCGGCGCTCCCAGCTGGGACCCCACGGTGATCGCTTTCGAACGCCGCGACGCACATGGCGGCCGCCTCGTGGTGATCAGCAACTTCGCCGGCGTCGAGCGCAGCGGCTACACCCTCGCGCTGCCGAGCGCGGGCGTGTGGCAGGAGATCCTCAACACGGACGCCGCAGAATACGGCGGTCGCGGATCCGGCAACCTCGGCATGGTCGTCGCGCACTCGGATGGCGACGGACCAGCCCTCGCGACGATCACTGTTCCCGCGCTGTCGACCATCTGGCTTCGCCACGAGAACGACCCACACGTACCCACGATCAGCCGCGGCTGACGCCTGCGACGGACAGCGAGACAGCCCCGGCTCATCAGCCGGGGCTGTCTCGCTGCGGACTCAGCTCAGAACAGCAGAGAAGACAGCCTGTTGCGCGCGGAGATGACGCGTGGATCTGCGACACCGATCAGGCCGAACAGCTCCAGAAGACGCTCCCTCACCGGTGTCCGCTCATCCGACGGCAGCTGGGCGAACAGATCGAGCAGCCTTCCGAACGCGTCATCGACATGGCCTCCCGCGAGGTCGAGGTCGGCGACATCGAACTGCGCCTGGACGTCGAAGGGTCCGGCGGCGGCCGCGGCTCGAGCATCCTGGAGATCGAGCTTCTGGACGCGGTCCAGCAGGCGGACCTGACCCAGCCCGGCCATCGCGTCCTCATCGCGCGGGTTCTCCGCGAGAGCCTTCTCATATGCGACGACCGCTGCCGCGTAATCGCCGTTCTCGATGGCGGCGAACGCCTCCGCGTGCAACGGGGGCATCGGCGGCTCCTCCGGCGTCTGCTCGCCCTCGGACGCCTCGCCGATGTTCAGTGTGCCCGTCACCCCGTTCTGGGCAGCGAGCTGGAGCAGCTGCGCGAAGACATCTCTGACCTGCTGCTCGGGCACCGCTCCGGTGAACATCGGAACCGGCTGGCCGGCGATGAGTGCCACGACCATCGGGATGGACTGCGCGCGGAATCCTTGCGCGAGCTGCGGGTTGGCGTCGACATCGACCTTGGCGAGAAGCACCCTGCCGCCGAGTTCACGCGCCACCTTCTCGATGATGGGGCTCAGCTGTTTGCAGGGGCCGCACCATTCTGCCCAGAGATCGACGACCACCGGCACGGTGCGCGAGAGCTCGAGGATCTGGCCGAACGATTCGTCGGTCGCATCCACGACGATGTCCAGGGCCCCGGGAGCGGGGGCCTGAGCTCCGGCGGCTGGCGATGCAGGCCGGTTTCGCAAGGAGGAGAGGTCGACGGCTCCGCGGAGCGCGGCGGGAGAGATATCGGTCATTTGATCACCTCGACGGAGAGTAGGTCCTGTCGGACCGCCATGAGTCGGATCTGCTCCGTCGAGCCCTGCGCGGGAACGGAGAAGAACAGCTGGAATTCATACTTGGTCGTGAAGCCCTTGGCGGACTCCGTGACGCCTGTGAGCGCCTTCGCCTGCGGGTTCGCATCACCCAGTCGGATGACCGCGTCGGCAGATGTCGGGGTCACCGACTCGGTGTCGATGAGCGAGACGGCCACGATCGCGCCGCTGTCCAGGGTGGTCATCGAGACCGGCTCGGAATCGGCCGGGACGATGTCGAAAGCAGTCTGGGAGGTTTCCGCCGCGCCGTTGTCCGCCAGTGTCTGGACGACCGCCTGTCGGCTGTCGCGGATCGACTGGGCGAGGTTCTGGGAGATCTCGTCGAACATCCCATACGAGGCGCTGGCCTCGCCTGCATCCACGACGTCGGCGTACGTTGCCGCGAGGTCTGCCGGCGGGATGCTGAGGAAGGCGGAATCGTCGGGGACGAGAGAGGTGCCGAGCCACGATGCAGCCACGTCGGGGAAGACGGCATCGGCCGACATCTCGGCCATGTTCGTGACTTTGTAGTTCGACCACGGGTCCTGCTGCGTCATGGTCAGGATCACGGGCGGCACGGTGTCGTCGTCGGCGCTCTTCGAGAGCAGAAGCACGGTGCGCGGCCACCGGTCGGTGGCTTCAGGCAACACGACCTCGACGTCATCGGTCGGCAGCGCGGCGGGGACCGGCGTCTCCGGGACCGCTGTCCGAAGTGCGTACTCGGTGGTGCGCGCGGTCAATGCCGGTCCGTCGAGCCGAGTGCCGGCCAGCTCGATGTCCATCGACGCGTCCGCGTCGGACAGTGTCGTCGACACTTCCTGCAGGATCCGCTTCGCCTGAGCTTCGGTCACTGCCGGGGGCTTCTGGTTGTCGGGGGCGATCACTGTCGCGCTCGGAGACGGAGAGGGGGTTCCCTCGCCGAGCTGCGGCCACGAGTCAGGCGAGCAGCCGCTGGCGAGCAACGCTGTCACGGCGAGGGCGGGCACCGCGAGCAGGCGTCGCCGGCGGTTCACGGGTCGGGCACGCATCTCCGTCTTCGGAGCGGCGTCTGAGCTCTTCGCTCCTGCCGCGTCGTCTGCATTCGAGTCGCCTGCGGCTGGCGCGTCGGTGCCGGCGCCGGCGCGATCGGACTCGTCGTCGGCATCGGTGGTCGAGGTGCCTTCGATCGCCGCGCGTTCCGACGGCGGCAGCTGAGCCACGTCGATGGGCTCGGTCGCCGGAAGCGGGCCAGGACCCTTGCGTCGCGGTCCTCGCCCGCGACGCTGGTGACGGATCGCGAGGACGTAGAGCACGAGTCCGACGAGAAGCACCGCTGCGCCCGCCGCCATGAGCGGTCCGGCGAGAGGCGTGGACGTGTCCAGCGGCCAGGACACCACGATGTCATCGGGTGCATCGGCGGTGCCGTCGTACGCGATGATCAGGCTCACGCCCTCGGGAAGCTGCATGTTGTCGGCGATGAGCGTGTCGGTCTCGGTGAAAGAGTCCAGCCAGAGGTCGGAGCCGGCGGGGTTGCGTCCCGGCTCGGCGGCCGCGTCGCCCTCCACAGGCGTCTCCGCCGGTGCCGGAGTCTCGGCGGCGGCTGGGGTCTCGGCCGGTGCGGGGCTTTCGGGGGCTCCCTCTCCCTCCGGAGCGGAGCCGGCGGCGACCAGCGAGACATCGAGGCCTCCGTCGTCTCCGACCGTCACGTGGTTGTACGACGAGTCGGCCAGCCACGCTTCCATGTCCGCCGTGCGGCCGTAGGCCGCGAAGATCTCGCCCTCCCCCCGCACCAGCAAGGTCTGAGATCCGGGGTGCTCTCGAAGGACGTCACCGTCCATCAGCACAAATGGAGCGGGTTCCTCTGCAGCGACTGAGACCTCCTGAGTCGACGGACCCATGAAGATGGTTCGCTGCGCGATGCCCGCAGCGATCAGTCCCGCAGCCAGCACGAAGGCCACGACGGCCCATACGAAACGCACGAATAGTCTCCTCACACGGCCCGGACGCACGCCCGAGTCGCAACACTCGACATTTCAGACTAGCGAAATCACCTGTGTGTTGCCCACGAGGGGCATGCGCCACCGGCTGCGGCACGTCGTCACGGCCGGTCGACACGTGGTGGATACGCTTGCAGAGTCCCCCATTCCGAGGAGCAACGATGAAGATCCACAACCCGTTCCGCACCGCTCTCGTAGCGACGCTCGGCGTGGGGCTGGGAATCCTGCTGATCGGAAGCGTGGAGAACCTGTCGACCGTGCTCCTCTATGTCGGAACAGCACTGTTCCTCAGCCTGGGGCTCGATCCGCTCGTCTCCTTCCTCGAGCGCCGGCGTCTCCCCCGATGGCTCGCAGTTCTCATCACGATCCTCGCGGTGCTCGGGATCTTCGCCGGGATCATCCTGATCGTCATCCCCGTACTCGTCGATCAGATCTCCCAGCTCATCGTCGAGATCACGGCCATCGTCCAACGCGGGACATTTCTCCTCGATCTGCGCCAGTGGATGGTCGACACCTTCCCCAATCTCAAGGTCGACGACGTCTTCGCCTATGTGACCGACTGGCTCGAGACGAACCTCGCCCAGATCGGAGGGTCCATCGGACAGGGCGTACTCGCCGCCGGCGGGGCACTGCTCAGCGGACTCTTCGGCGCGTTCATCATCCTGATCCTGACCATCTACCTGACGGCCTCGACACCGTCTCTCAAGCGCGCCGTCTACCAGCTCGCTCCTGCATCCAAGCGCGAGCGCTTCATCGACCTGGCCGAGCAGATCACAGACTCGGTCGGCTACTACGTCATGGGCCAGGTATCCCAGGGCGTCATCAACGGCATCCTGAGCATGATCTTCCTCACGATCATCGATGCGCCGTTCCCGGCCGTGCTCGCCGTGGTGGCCTTCTTCTTCTCACTGATTCCGCTCGTCGGAACCCTGACTGGATCCACCATCATCGTGCTCGTGTGCCTGATTCCCGGCCTCGGATCACCGGCTACAGCGATCGCCGCCGCCATCTACTACCTCATCTACATGCAGATCGAGGCGTACGTGATCTCGCCGCGCATCATGAGCCGGGCCGTGGCCGTGCCCGGAGCGGTCGTCGTCGTCGCGGCGTTGGCCGGCGGAAGCCTCCTAGGGCTGCTCGGCGCGCTGATCGCGATACCGGTGGCGGCCAGCATCCTGATCCTCTACCGACAGGTGCTGATCCCTCGCATGAACGAGCTCTAGTCGGCGGGCCACTCCGTCGGCAATGGAAGCGCTGCCGGGTTCACGGCCGCGACGACCTCTGTCAGTACCCGCCGAGTCTGGCTCTCCCCCACCCAGAGATGCTTGCCACCCTCGACGGCGATCAGCTTCGCATGCGGAATCGCGGAGAAGCGCTCACGTGCCTCGGCGGGCCGGAGGTAGTCGTCGAGCTCAGGTACCAGCACCACGACCTCGACGTCGGAGTCGGCCCACGCCGCCACCTCGGCGTCCGTGGCCCGGTGGAGAGGCGGGGAGAGGAGGATGATCCCCTCGACATCGTGTTCCCGGCCGTACTTCAGTGCGAGTTCTGTGCCGAACGACCAGCCGAGCAGCCATGGGCGCGGAAGACCACGCTCGCGCACGAATTCCATCGCCGCTGCGACGTCGAACTGCTCCGCCGCGCCCCCGTCGAACGCTCCGTCACTGGTTCCTCGCGGAGAAGTCGTCCCTCTGGTATTGAAACGCAGAACGGCGAGATCTGCCAGCGCGGGCAGACGGGCGGCAGCCTTGCGGATGATGTGCGAGTCCATGAACCCACCCGCCGTCGGGAGCGGGTGCAGCGTGACGAGCGTGGCCACGGGTGTCGACGATTCAGGAATCGCCAGCTCTCCGACCAGCGTCAGCTCGTCCGCCGTCTCCAGTGCGATGTCTTCGCGCCGAGCAGGCAGCTCGATCGGTCCCCGGATCTCCATGCTCACGCAATCCTCCAACAGTGTGTGTGCCAATGCCTGCGTGCCGCGAGGTCTGCGGCGTCACCGAGCACACCGTCCGCGCGCCAGACCACGAGGTGCGCGGTCCCGGGAACGACGGGGCGCCCGCACCCCGGACAGATGTACTCCTTCAGGGCCTTCGCCGCTGAGACCGGCTGTACTGTCCACTCCGACCCGCGACGGACTTCGGTGCGCTTCCAGGACGAGAGAAGTCGATCGAGCGAATCGTCGCTGTCAGGGCGCGACGGACGACGTCTGCGGGAGCGGGCCATGAGGCCTACTCACCACCAGTGGTTGTTCGTCCAGAAGGCGTGGGCTCCCGCCCAGCTTCCGTATCGACCCGTGGCGTAGCCCGTGGCCCAGCGCAGGTTGTCGACAGGGTCGTAGCCGTTGCCGGGAACCTTGCTGCATGGCAGAGCCTGGACGAGCCCGCAGGCACCGGACGACTTGTTCGTCGCGTTCGGGTTCCAGCCGCTCTCGCGGGAAACGATGTAGTCGACGAAACCCCAGTCGGACTCCGCGATACCCGCTGCCGCCATCCACTCCGCAGGAGCTCCGCCGCCGGTGTAGAAGAGCGGGGCGCTCGGGGCGGGCCTCGAAGATCCCGATGAACCGGACGACACTGTCGTCGGTGTCGGCGTGGGAGTCGGCTTGGGCGTCACGTAGACCGAGAACGTGCCACGCTGAACCGGTGCGATCGCGGCTCCCTCTGCGGTGACGGTGAGATTCTGGGTCTCGGTGAGCGCCGCCGAATACGCTGACTCGGGACCCTCCGCCTCCGGCTGCTGCGCTAGCGCGACACCGGTGGGCGCGACCATCGCCGCCGCGAAACCGACGACCGCGAGAGCGCTGAAGAAACCGACGACGCCCCGTCGGCGACTGCCGCTGCGCGCCGAAAGCGCCGCCGATGCAGGCAGCGGCGTGACGTCGTTTCGATGAGGTGTGATGTCGTTTCGGGAGTTCACGATGAGTGGCAGTCTACCCGGTGAGTCGTGCGTCGGCCATCGGAACGCTCAGCGAACGGCCAGGATCACATCGACGGTCGCATCGAGAAGGGCGTCCACCTGCTCTTCCCGGTACCCCCCGCGCTGCATGCGGAACGCCGCCGATCGCAATTGCTCGGCCGTCAGGGGTTCGCCGTCCCGCAGGTAGCGGGCGATGCGGGTGCCCACATGGTCGACCTCATCGATGCGATAGCCGAACGTGAGTACGCCCGTGCGCGCGAAACGCTGACGCTTCGGACGCGCGAGGTGGTCGAGAATGATCTGCGCGTCGTCTCGTGCCTTCTCGACCCACGCCCCCGCACCCAGAGACCGCACGGACCGGTCACGCGTGCGCGCCGCCAGCGCGTCCTCGACTCTCCCGAGAGCCGCATCGACCTCCGCCACGACGTAGCCGTTCTTCACGAGCGGGAAAGACGCCACGCGCACGTCGGATGCACCGAGATCGTCGGCGTCACCTTCGAATGCCGCCCTGGCTGCCGTGAGAAACGTGTCGACCGCTGCACGGTGATAGCCGCGTTCGCGACCGCTCGTCACAGAGAACGCAGCCGGAGGCTGAGCCGTCGCGTCCGATGTCTGTACGCCGTCAGAGACCATCACAGCACCACCCAGGAGGAGAAGAGGAAATACAGGCACAGCGCGGGGACCGTCGACGGGAGGATGCTGTCGAGTCGATCGAGGAGCCCACCGTGACCGGGCAGCCACGAGCTCATGTCCTTGATTCCGAGATCACGCTTGAGCATGGATTCGCCGAGGTCGCCGAGGGTCGCGGACAGCAGGATGGCGACGCCGAAGATCACGCCGATCCACCACGGCAGGTGCAGCAGGAAGATCGCGAGCAGGATGCCGGCCGTGATCGAACCCACCACGGCGCCACCGAAGCCCTCCCACGTCTTCTTGGGACTGATCTTCGGAGCCATCGGATGCCGGCCGAACGCCAGTCCAGCCGCATACGCTCCGGTGTCGGCCACGACGGCGATCGCGATGAAGCTCAGCACCCACCACTGGCCGCCCTCCTGCTTGAGCAGGATCAGAGCGACCGCCGCGAGGAACGGCACGTAGATCTGGACGAAGCCGCCGATGACGGCATCTGTCAGCACATCGCCGTAGGTTCGCCCGTCTTTGGCGACCATCTGAGCGACCAACCGCCACACGATCACGAATGCGACAGCGAAGAACAGCATCACCCAGACGAACCACAGCTCGAGGAAGAACGCGGACAGCACGAGCAGCGCAGCAGCGATGAACTGAGGGATCACGTCGATCCGGCGCCCGGACGCGCGCAACGCCAGAGAGAGCTCGTAGACCCCGAGCAGCGCCGCTGCCAGGGCGAACGGCACGAAGAGGACCTTGATGAACAGCAGCGAAGCGAGCAGAGCGGCGCCGAACGCCAACCCGATCAGCGTCGCGAGGATCAGGTCACGCCCTGTGCGCTCCTTGATGCGCTCGTTCGCCTGGTCGAGCTGTCCTCGAGCATGCGTCACATGAGTGCCGAACTCATCACGCTTGGCCCGCCACTGCTCTCTGATCGCATTGTGCTCGGCAGTATCCAGCGGGGACTCTGTCATCGCACGCTCCTCGGCGGGGAGGGGTGGACGTGGGGGGATGCTCGTCGCGTCGAACGCCGGGAAGGCGCCGTCGACCAGCGGGATGGCGCCGGTCGAGGTCGACGAGTCGCGCGCCTCCCGGCGCGTCTGCGGCTTGTCGTTGCCGTCATCAGGGCGTTCGTCGGACATGCCGCCTACACCTCGAGGAGCTCAGCCTCTTTGCGCTTGAGTGCGTCGTCGATGAGGTCGACGTGCTGGCGCGTGAGGGCATCGAGTTCCTTCTCTCCGCGAGCGATCTCGTCTTCTCCGAGTTCGCTCTTGAGACCGTCGAGCTCGTCCTTCGCCTTGCGACGGATGCCACGGACGTGCACCTTGGCGTCCTCGGCCTTGGTCTTGACGAGCTTGACGTACTCCTTGCGGCGCTCAGCCGTGAGCTCGGGCATCGTCACGCGAACGAGATTGCCGTCGTTCGTGGGGTTCGCGCCGAGGTTGGGCATGTCCCGGATCGCCTGCTCGATCCCCTTCAGAGCACTCTTGTCGTACGGAGTGATGATGAGGGTACGCGCCTCTTGGTTCGCCAGCGACGCCAGCTGAGCGAGCGGAGTCGGTGTCCCGTAGTAGTCGACGAGCACCTTCTGGAAGAGCTGCGGGTTGGCGCGACCCGTGCGCACCGTGGAGAAGTCCTCCTTGGCGGCCTCGACCGCTCGTGCCATACGGGAGGTGGTTTCAGCGAGGACGTCCGCGATCACGGTGACTCCTATCGTCGGGGTGTTCTGAAATTCTATCGGGCGTGGCGCGTGAGCACCGTCAGGCGCTCACGCGGTGACGAGAGTGCCGATCGGCTCTCCGAGGAGCGCGCGGGTGACGTTGCCCGCGGGCTCCATACCGAACACCCTCATGTCCATGTTGTTGTCCATGCAGAGGCTGAATGCGGTCGAGTCGACCACCTTGAGCCCGCGCTGAAGAGCATCGCGGTAGGTCACGCGCTCGATGCGCTCGGCGTCGGCGTGCTTGTTCGGATCTGCGGTGTAGATCGCGTCGACGCCGTTCTTGGCGACGAGGACTTCCTGCGCACCGATCTCGAGGGCACGCTGTGCTGCGACCGTATCGGTGGAGAAGTACGGCAGCCCCGCACCGGCGCCGAAGATGACGACACGGCCCTTCTCCATGTGCCGCTCTGCGCGCAGTGGGATGTACGGCTCGGCGACCTGAGTCATCGAGATCGCGGACTGCACCCGGGTCGGCGCACCGGCCTGCTCGAGGAAGTCCTGCAGGGCAAGGGCGTTCATGACGGTGCCGAGCATGCCCATGTAGTCCGCACGACCGCGGTCCATCCCGCGCTGGCTGAGTTCGGCGCCGCGGAAGAAGTTGCCGCCACCGACCACGATGGCGATCTCCACGCGGTCGACTGCCGCAGCGATGTCTCGCGCGATCTGGCTGACGACGTCGGGGTTGACGCCCAACTGGCCGGCGCCGAACGCCTCACCGGAGAGCTTCAGAAGAACGCGACGGCGTCCATTGCCTTCGGTCATGGGGGTGATCCTCTCGTCCCGATTCAAGATAGTGCCTTCTGGGCATGAAGAAGGGGTTCGGATCGCGTGATCCGAACCCCTTCGACGATGTTACGCGCCGACCTTGAAGCGCGCGAAGTCCGTCACGGTGATACCGGCGTCCTTCGCCACCTGGGCGACAGAGAGCTTGTTGTCCTTCGCGTAGTCCTGCTCGAGCAGGGCGACCTGCTTGATGAACGCGGAGACACGGCCCTCGACGATCTTGGGCAGAGCCGCTTCCGGCTTGCCCTCGTTGCGGGAGATCTCGGTCACGATCTCGCGCTCCTTCTCCACGGCGTCAGCCGGAACGTCCTCGCGGGACAGGTACGACGGGTTCGCGAACGAGATGTGCTGCGCGATGCTGCGGGCGGTCTCAGCGTCGTCACCCGAGTAGGCGACGACGACGCCGATCTGCGGCGGCAGGTCCTTGCTGGTGCGGTGCAGGTAGACCTCGACCTTGTCGCCCGAGATCGTACGAACCTTGCGCAGCTCGACCTTCTCGCCGATGATCGCAGCCTCTTCCGAGATGACCTGCTCGACGCTCTTGTCGCCGGCCTGGGCGGCGAGAGCAGCCTCGACCGAATCAGCCTTGACGGCTGCGACGGCGTCAGCGACCTTGTCGGCCAGCGCGATGAAGCGCTCGTTCTTCGCGACGAAGTCCGTCTCGCAGGCGAGTTCGATCAGCGTCACTGCGCCGTCCTGCTCGCGAGCGACGATGAGGCCCTCGCTGGTCGAACGGTCGGCACGCTTCGCGTTGCCCTTGGCACCCTTGAGACGCAGGATCTCGGTGGCCTTCTCGACGTCTCCGTCAGCCTCCTCGAGCGCCTTCTTGGTGTCGACCATTCCCGTGCCGAGCTGCTCACGCAGCGCCTTGAGGTCGGCGATGGTGAAGTTGGCCATGTGTGGTGGCTCCTTGCTTCGTGATGTGTGTGGTGGTCGCGGAATTACTTGGCGTCTGCTGCCTCGGCGGCGGCGACCTCAGCGGTCTCCTCACCGGAAGCGGCAGCGACGGCCTCGTCCTGTGCCTCGGCACCGGCCTCGTCAGCGGCGGTCTCGTCAGCAGCGGGGGTCTCGACGGCGGCAGCCTCGTCGGCGACGGCGTCATCGACCTCTGCGGCGTCAGCCGACTCCTGCACGGGAGCCTCGAGAAGCTCCTTCTCCCAGTCGGCGAGCGGCTCAGCGTCGCCCGTCTCGGGGTTGTGCTTCTGCTGCAGACCCTCTGCCGCCGCGTCCGCGATGATGCGGGTGAGCAGCGAGACGGAGCGGATCGCGTCGTCGTTGCCGGGGATCGGGTACTGGAAGTCGTCCGGGTCGGCGTTGGTGTCGAGAATGCCGATCACCGGGATGCCGAGCTTCTTGGCCTCGTCGATGGCGAGGTGCTCACGCTTGGCGTCGACGACCCAGAGAGCGGACGGCGTCTTGGTGAGGTTGCGGATACCACCGAGCGACTTGTGCAGCTTGTCGAGCTCGCGCTTCTTGAGAAGGAGCTCCTTCTTGGTGAAGCCGGAGGCAGCAGGGTTCTCGTAGTCGAGCTCCTCGAGCTCCTTCATGCGAGCGAGACGCTTCGCGATGGTCTGGAAGTTGGTGAGGAGTCCACCGAGCCAGCGCTGGTTCACGAAGGGCTGGCCGACGCGCGTCGCCTGCTCGGCGAGGATCTCCTGCGCCTGCTTCTTGGTGCCGACGAAAAGGATCGTGCCACCGTGCGCGACGGTCTCCTTGACGAAGTCGTAGGCCTTGTCGATGTAGCCGAGCGACTGCTGGAGGTCGATGATGTGGATGCCCGAGCGCTCGGCGAGGATGAAGCGCTTCACCTTCGGGTTCCACCGACGGGTCTGGTGTCCGAAGTGCACGCCGCTGTCGAGCAGCTGGCGGATGGTGACCACAGCCATGGTCGTCTCCTTGTTCCGGCGCGATTCTGCGCCCTTGAGGTTGTCGAGTCGATCGGACGATCGAACTCCCTGGTGCCCGGCGCACACCCGCCTGAGTGGAATCAGGACCTGTGGGAGTGGATGCCACGACCGAGGTCGCTCTGGGCACGCGTAGTCACCCCGGGATCGAGGTGCTCCAACAGCATACAGGATGAGACGGCCTCACTCCTCCTGCACTGCGCGCCGGACCCGGGTCTTCCCCACATTGATCGCGTGGGTTGCGACGACGCATCCCCGGACCCGCGAGCGCGGCGGACGATTGCCTCATGAACCCCCGCGCCCGCGCAACCGTCGCGTTCCTTCTGCTGGTCACACTGATTCTCGTTGCTCCGATCCCGACGCGTGCGCGTGCATCATCCGCTGACGGTGCGCCTCATCCCGCCTGGCGCTGGCCGACCGACGAGCGCCGCGCGATCGCGTCCGCGTATCGCGCTCCCGCGCATGAATTCGGTGCCGGCCATCGAGGGATCGACATCACGACGGCGCCAGGGGCTGTGATCCGTGCTCCTGCCGATGGGACGGTCGCCTTCCGGGGAACCGTCGTCGACAGACCTCTGATCACGATCGAGCACCCCGGTGGCTATGTGTCGACGTTCGAGCCGCTGTCCTCCGAGCTCTCCCCGGGAGACGCGATCTCATCCGGGCAAGAGATCGGCACGGTGGCCGCTGGTGGCCATGCGGCGCCCGGTACTCTGCACCTCGGCGTGCGAATCGATGGCGCGTATATGAACCCCATGCTCCTCTTCGGCGCCGTGCCCAGGGCTGTGCTGCTCCCCTGCTGCGAAGCCCCGTGAACATCGGTCACCGGCGGTTCAGGCGCGCGGATGTGCGAGGCGATACGTCACGGTCAACCGCTCGGCGGACACGTGCGTGTAGATCTGGGTCGTACCGAGACTGGCATGACCCAGGATCTCCTGCACCGCGCGCAGGTCGGCGCCCCCGTCCAGGAGGTGGGTCGCGGCGGTGTGTCGCAGCGCATGAGGACCGACCGTGTCCGCCCCGATGAACGGCGCGAGCACCTCGGCGACGAGTGAGTAGACGGCGCGCGGTCCGATCCGCGCGCCGCGGCTGCCGAGCAGAAGAGCCGGCGACGGTCGATCAGCTCGAGCGGCGAGCGAAGGGCGACCCCGAGAGAGGTAGGCACCGGCGGCATCGCGGGCCGGAGCACCGTAGGGCACGACTCGCTCTTTCGAGCCCTTCCCCAGCACACGCGCGGTCCCCCGGTCGAGGTCGAGATCGTCGACGTCGAGTCCGCACAACTCGGAGACTCGGATCCCCGCTCCGTACAGGAGCTCGAGTATCGCGTGATCACGAAGCGCGATCGGATCGCCGGCGGCGGCGGCGTGCCGTTGCGCGTCGAGAAGAGTCGTCATCGCATCCTGAGAGGCGATGACCGGCAGCGTCCGTCCCCGCTTGGGAGCGACCAGACGGAGACTCGGATCGTGAGCGACGAGCTGCTCCTCCTGCGCCCAGCTGAAGAAGGATCGTGCCGCTGCGGCTCGCCGGGCGAGGGTGGACCGTGCGTCCCCTCGTTGAGTCGCCCGCCACAACCAGTCGCGCAGGGTCTCGAGCGTGACGTCGTCGAGTTCGAGATCGCCGACGGTCTCCGCGAGGTCGCGGAGGTCGGATCGGTAGGCGCGAACAGTCGCCGAAGACAGCCGTCGCACTCGGGAGAGATGCTCGGCGAAGGCGTCTGCGGCTGCCCGGAACTGCATGGATCAAGTGTGCAGGAGTGCGGATCCGCACCGAGTCAGCCGCGCCGCTCTCCGTCCCGCCGTTTCTGCCATCCGCTCTCGACACGCTTGACGACTCCGTCCAACTCCAACAGCCCGAGGAGAGCACCGATGCTCTCGGGAGCAAGCCCCGTTCTGCGGGACAACTCCAGAACGGGTCGTGCGGCGCGACTGCTCAGGGCGTCGAGCAGTCGCGACCGATCCGGGTCCGTGGTTTCGCCAGCGGACGTGCCGGGCGCGGCTTCACCCCACAACTCGCGTATCTCGGCGGTCGTGGTGACGCATCTCGCGTCGTATTCACGAAGGAGCCGATGACAGCCGGCCGACGACGCGGATGTCACCGGGCCGGGCACGGCACCGAGCGGGCGGCCGAGAGCAGCCGCGTGCCCTGCGGTGTTCAACGACCCGCTTCGCCACCCGGCCTCCACCACGACGGTTGCGTCGCCGAGTGCAGCGATGAGGCGGTTGCGCGAGTAGAATCTCAGCCATGTCAAAGGCTTCCGCAGTCATCTACGTCCGCCAGTCGATGGACGTTGCCGAAGGCATCCAGCGTCAGCTTGCCAGGTGTCGCACCCTCGCGGAAGCACGGGGCTGGACGGTGGTTGAGGAGTTCGAGGACAACGCAGTGAGCGCCACCAAGGCCCGTGGTCCGCAGAGCGCCTGGAGCCGCCTCCTCGCCTCTGAGGTCGAACTGGTGATTGCCGTGGACCTGGACCGGCTGGTACGCAGCCAGAGGGACCTTCTAGCCCTCCTGGAGTCCGGTAAGCGCGTCGTGACCGTGGACGGTGAGATTGACCTATCCTCCGCTGACGGTGAGTTCCGCGCCACGATGATGGCGGCGCTTGCTCGCTTCGAGGTGAGGCGCAAAGGTGAGCGCTCCGTGAGGAGTAATCAGGACCGCGTGGCCCGCCGAGGTCTGCCGGTTGCGGGGAAGCGCCGTTTCGGCTTCAAGCCCGGGAACATTCAGGCCGAACCCGAGGAGGCCGCTCAGGTCGAGAAGGCGTACCTGGATATCCTCGCCGGTCATTCGCTCCGGTCGATTGCGCAGAGCTGGGGACGCCCGCCTGTCCGTGTGCGCGAGATTCTGACGAACCCGTCATACGCCGGATGGGTGACCCGTGAGGGCGTGAAGTACGAGGCCGCTCCCGAGGTGGCACGCATCGTTGACCGTGACATCTGGCAAGCCGTCCAAGACCTTCTGTCCGACGAGAAGCGCCGGGTGTCCCCTGGTCCTCAGCGTAAGCACGTGCTGAGTGGTATCGCCAAGTGCGGAGAGTGTGGAGCCGCAATGAGCGCGGTATCTCGCTACTACAAGTGCAGCGCCGACACCTCGCACGCCACCATCTACAAGCAGCCTCTGGAGGACCACGCCTTCCGCTGGCTCTTCGTCGCTCTGGGTGAGGACGAGGCTGAGGAGTTCGGCGCTCCCGCTCCCCTAGCCGCCCGACTCCGTGAGCTTGAAGAGGAGCGCACCCGCTGGACTCGGGTAGCTGCCCTCCCGGGTGCTGACCTCGCCGCCATTGAGGCCGAGCTAGCCGCCCTCTCGCTGGAGGTCCAGAAGGTCAGCGACGAACTAGGCAAGGCCCGCGTATCTGGTGCATACGCGGACCTTGCGGAGAGTGCCCGTCAGACCGTGCGCGAAATGGTCGAGGAGGGCGGGGGAACCTACGAGCTGGACTTCACCGAGTGGATTGAGTATGTCCGGAACCTTGACCTGGACGCTCAGCGCGCGTTGGTTGGACGGCTGAGCATCCAGGTCTTCAAGGGTCGAGGCCTAGAGCGGGTGAAGATCAGCGACTAGGCGTTGTCCCAGGCGCTCTTCGCGTCTTCCTTAGACTCCTTCAACTTCGCGGCTTCCAGTCCCAGGAGGGCCTGTCCGTACTCCTCAATCACGCCGTCAAGCTCTCGCGCCGCCGTACTCGCGTCGTAGCTGAGACCTCTAAGAGCGCGGAGACGGTAGTCCCTCTCAAAGGAATTACCAATGAGCGGCGTGACGTTGTAGCCAGACTTCTTAAGGAAGGCTCCCGTTGTCTGGAGCAGAGGGTTGAGGACATCGTCTACGACCACGAAGGTGGACCCGTGCGTGTTGATCCGAGCGCCCTTTGCCAGACGGTCGATGTCTAGCTTCTCCAGCCTTGGGGCCACCTGGGACCGCGCCTGGATCGCAGCGTTAGCCAGGTTTGCCTTCAGCACACCAAGCTCACCGGCATCCATACTGTTCGTGTGCTCTGGCTGGTCAAACACCGTAGTGGAGACCATCTTCTCCAGCGCTTCCATCAACGCTGCCTCAAAGCGAG
This sequence comes from Actinomycetota bacterium, assembly GCA_037033305.1. Lineage (GTDB taxonomy): Bacteria > Actinomycetota > Actinomycetes > Actinomycetales > Microbacteriaceae > Microbacterium. The sequence goes on from JAZBLP010000017.1 coordinate 26,242, forward strand.
GAATGACCGCCTGAATCTTGGCATCAACTGACGCTCGCTTCAGGTCAACCTTCTTCTGCAACTTCTCAACCAGTTCGCCCACGGCGTCCCCATTTCTTCTCAGGTGTGTTCGACATCTTAGGAGCGGGCACCGACATCAATCACGCAAGAGTCGCTGGGTCCGTAGGAGGCGGAGCGCCACCTGAGCCTCTAGGAAGCGGGCGCGGACGTAGAGCAATCGGCACTCAGTCATCCGTACAGCTCCACGAATTCGTCTTCGGACAGGTACGTGTCCCACTCCCGGCAGACGGAATCCGTCTTGTCCGGATCGGTCGAGTCCCATAGCTCCACGCAAGTCTTCATGGCGTTATCCAGAGGCGTCGGCTCCTTCACTGAGCAGCCGGACAGCACGACGGCGGAGAGGATCAGAACGGCTGCTGCTAGGCGCTTCATGATGCCTTCTTACCGTAAGCGACAGGCTCAGCGGCAGTGCTCTGCAAGACGCTCCAGGCCTGAGTTGGACGGTAGACGACCGGACCCACCGGCTGAGGCTCCTTGACGGCCACGCCCTCCTCCACGGCCTTCGCCAGAGCACGGTAGGCCGTGGTCTTAGGAAGCCCGCTATGGAGGATGAACTCATTAGCGCTCATCGGTCGAGTCAGCTTCTCGCGGACCCGGCGCGAGTCGTACGAGATTGCCTCAGAGTTCACCTGAGCTAGCACCCGTCCTACGTCAGCGTTATCCAGCTCCACCTCATCGAGGTACAGCCCACGGATTGTCTCCGTCTGGGCGTCCCGATTCTTGCCGTTGTGCTCTGCCTCCGTACTCAGGGCTATGAAGTCGTACGACTCACCAGAGGCGGGCTTGAAGCCCTTGTCCCGGTACATCGTCATGACCACATCAGCCGACCCCTGGAGGGACCCAGCACCGCGCATCACGGGGTGGTCCGTGTCCCCCTCCGCCTTGCGCGGATGATGAATGAACCAGTGAGTCAGACCCGGCAAAGCGTCACGGACCCGGTTCAGGGTCGCCGCATTGAGCGCGTTGTCCTCTTCCTTGTGTACGCCCGAGGTCGCAGACCAGGTGTCATAGATCACCAGCTCCGCCTCATCGCGCCTAGCCACTTCAACGATGCGGTCTAGAGACTCATCGTTGTTAAGGTTGGCGCGGTCGATGAAGGACAGATACGGCTTCAGGTCCGCAGCCGTCTTGCCGTGCTGAATCATCCACGCCTTCAGGCGGGCCATGAATCCGGCGCGGCCTTCACCCAGGACAATCAGCACCTTGGCTGGGCGCGTCGTCTTCCCGAGCCAGTCGAGGCCGACAGCCATACGGCACACCGCATCGATGTAGGAGAAGGTCTTACCCAGGTTCGAACGGGCAACCGTGAATACGGTCCCGTCCTCCGGTACGAGGTCCTGGACCAGCCAGCCGCGCGTCACGGCCTCCAGATCATCCCAGGAGAGTTCTTCTGAACCGGAGTAGTTCTCTGAGGCCAACCGGCGCTCAGCCTCCGTCTGGACCTTCAGCCGGTGAAGCTCCTTGGTTACATCAGCGTCCAGCATCAAGGCTGACCCGTGAGCGGTAGAGCCGAGGATTTCACCCCACACGTCGTCATTCGCCTTGCGCGGCAGGAACATGGCACCGATCCACGCCGCCCTCTGAGTGTCGGACATTTCCCCGTACTGGTCCGCGCCGTCTAGAACGCGCTGCACGATGTCATTGAAGTTGGCAGGTAGCCGAGGGTCGCTCATCGCAGGTCCTCCCACACGCGAACCTTGTAGGGCCCTTCGAGGATCATCGCGTGAATCTCCTCCGCGAAGAGGGCATCACCGTCCTGGTCGTGCCAGGCGTTGGTCTGGGGGTCATAGATGTATCCCACTCCGTCAATGCGGAGGGTCTGGTTGAGGCCGAGAGGCCCGTACTCAGGATTCATGTTGTTCCTATCAATAAATGAGACCAGGCCTGGTGCTCAACCGCTGATAGGAACGGGAGCACCAGGCCTGGTGGTATTGCTTCTCAATGGAGAAAGTGTGTCGGGTCCTATCACCCTAAGTCGTTGTGACGCCGGATTCCCCGGGCTTAGAAGCCGGTTAGCGGGCGGTAATACAATGATAGCACCAATTCGAACACCCTATTTTGGGAGTGGGACATGATAGACATTAATCCCAATTCCCACGTGTCCCACTGGGACTGGGGTGGGAATGGGAAGGATTATCCGCGTAATTCCGGGCCAAAACAGTCCCATTCCCACCGTCCCACAACACACGTATAAGCGTAAGCGTAGCGGTTGGGAATTGGGACTGCTGGCCTTCAAGTGGATAGCACTATACAAACCTGGAGCCGACAACTTCGCAGATAGGAACTTCACCAACTTCACCTTCAGTCTGCAGAGTTAAGTGGTGAAGTTCGCCCAAATAGGCGGGTTTCAATTCCGGTAAACTGTATGTAACAGTACATGCAGTTTAGGAACCACCCATGACCGACAACCCAACCGCCCTAGAGGGCGAATGGCTACACCAGACCGAATACGACTACAGCCCACTGAGTGGAGCCGTGGCCGCGTGTCGTACGTGTGGGTGGGGTGAACCCGCAGACAACGCCAACCAGGCTAAGGCGGTCGCAGACGCGCACCGTGCCAAGTACGGCAGGGCAGAGCCTCCTGTGGTCATCGATGTTCCGCAGCCGTCCGCCCATCGCCCAGGGCCTAAGCCCACCGCGCAGCACGGAAGCACTGCGCTCTACAACCGTGGATGCCGCTGTGAGCCGTGCAAACACGCCCGAGCCGCCTACAAGAAGGCGCGTAGGGCCGCAGGCGTGGGCAGGCGCGCACGATGACCGCCAAGCACACCAGCGCCGAGTATCAGCGCAACCGTAAGCACGTCCGTAGCCGGGTCACCAAGGCCTGGGCGGATGGGGATGACGTGGCGTGCTGGAGGTGCGGGCGTGTGCTGCCTGAGGGCATGCCCTACGACGTAGGACATCTCGATCCATTCGGCGGTGAGGGGCTGGAGAACCTGGCACCTGAGCACCGCGTCAAGACCGGAGTTTGTCCCGGTAACCGCAATCTAGGCGGGCGCTCAGGCGCACGCATTACCAACGCCGGAAAGTCCGGTACTAAGTTCCAGGGTCCGCCCTGGGTATAGGAGCACTAATGAACACCGCAGTACGCGCAGCCATTGAGGCACGCATTACCGAGCTAGACGCACGTATTGAGCAGGGCACCGAGATAGCGAATAGCTACGACTCCCAGCTCGCCAGCCTTCAGGCATCGCGCGATGAGCACGCCAACAACGTAGAGAACATGAAGGCAGAGCGCACAGAGCTACAGGCTGCACTACCTGAGGAGGTAGAGGAGTGACACCTGAAGAAGCAACAGAGCTATTCATCCAGCTATCCAAGGACGCAGGCGTGCCTGACGAATGGCTGGACCCCACGGCTATTGAAGAAGACTTCCGTTCGATCTTCGACCGGTGAGTTTTTTAAGATAGATCACAACAATCCCCGCCTTCGGCTCAAACACGCATCTCTCTCCCCGAATCTGAACGGAGTTCAATAATGAAGACTCTTTACATCAAGGCGTTTCCCGGACAGGACCTCTCGCAGGACCTCTACGCGGGCAAGTCAATGATGCTTGGGCCTAGGTCCATACTTATCACACGTGTCGTAATTGCGGAGGGTGAGGCGCTAATTGAATTTGAGGACTGGTCAACATGACAGCCCTACCGACCGAGGTACTAAACCATCCACTCCGCGAAGAGTCCGCATGGATCGAGAAGCGCGAGTCCGGGATTGTTCCGCTTCATCAGTCAGACCTCACAACTACCGCAGACAGCCGGGATGAATTCCTGGTGGGGGCTTGGCTCCTAGGGCTGCTGGACACAATCCACCCTCAGATGCTCCGCGTGACGGACATGCTGAACGGTGGACACCTCATGAACGCGGTAATTATGCCGCGCCGATCCTCCAAAACCACCACACTCTTCTGTGTTCTGCTGGGCCGTTGCTATCTCCGACCCGTCCATTACGCGGCATTCACGCTGCTGACGACCCAGAAGAAGACCGCAGAGCGCTACCGACTGGACATCTACGCCCCGGTTCAGCGCCGATTCCCGGACGCTGTGGAGCGTGAAGCCTTCGCGAAGGGCGCTCCAATAAAGCTGGTCAAGTCCAACGGAGGTGAGCGCGTCGAGTTCCCTAACGGCTCCGTCCTCTCCGTGCTGTCTCCTGACGGTGACGCCGTGCGTTCGGGTGCCTATGACACCCTCCTCCTAGACGAGGCTGGAGAGTCCACCGCCGAGCGCTGGGAGGACGTGATTGGCGCGGTCATCCCCGCCTTCGACACGCGCCCTGACGGACAGCTCATCCTCGCCGGTACAGCCGGTGACTACCGCGAAGGCTCCGAGTTCTGGAGCACGCTTCATGACGAGCGCGCCGGTCGAGTCGCGTACATGCTGCCGGACGACACCGACCCCGAGGAGCTGGAGGCGTGGGAGCCGGACGAGGAGCACCCACGCGCCCGAGCACGCGAGCTGACAGAGGCCATGCATCCGGGTATCGGGACCCTGACCACGCTGGACCGCATCCAGAACAGCTACGAGCGCCTGGGCGTGAAGAAGTACACCCGGGAATACTTCAACATCTTCGGTGCAGAAGGTTCCAATACTGCCCTCATTCCGCAGCCTCTCTGGGTCGCATCGGCGCTACCTGAGTGGACCACGCCTCCCGAGGTGTCGGCGCTCTGCATCTTCGTGCATCCAGACGCTGACTGGGCCTCCCTGGTACAGGCGTGGAAGGACGAGGACGGGCGCACCCACATCGCTCTGGTTCATCACCAGGACGGCGTGAAGGGCTTCGCAGTCCAGGTGCTCATGTACGCCCGCAAGGTCAAACGTGCGATCACCTACGACTCCGCATCACCGGCAACAGAGAACATCATGAAGGAGATTCGCACGGCGTCCCCGCGACCGGCTGAGCGTCCCATGATCTTCCGCGACGTGAAGCGCGCCGCCGTCCACTTCATGACCCTCCTCCGTGAGGACAAGCTCCGCCACTACGGACAGGCGGAGATGGACGACGCCGCCGCTATCGCCGTCAAGCGCGGAGCTGGGTCCAGTAATGCGTGGCTATTCGGACGCCCCAAGGGTCAGGACTCAGCCGATATCACGCCGATTGAGGCCGCAGCCCTCGCCGCATTCGGGCTGGAGGACGAGCGCGTTACCGAAAAGCCCACTATTGAATGGTTCGCCGCCTAGCACATTCCTTCGTTTATCACAATTCAAACCCACGGGACAATTGAATTGTACGAAACAATGCGCCCGCCCAGAAGGTTTTCTTTCTTTCCTTCCCTTCTGGGCGGGCATTATGAAGGATTACTTTGGGTATTTGGAATCAGCTGGGTGCAGCGCTATTGGGCATTCCCGCCAGCGTTGAAACTCTGCCAACCAATCTGGTCTCACCGTGGGCCGAACCCAATAACCTCATGCCCGCAATCGTTGGCGCGTTGTGGGACGTACCTGACGAGGTGATTACACCCGAGGTCGCGCTGAAGGTCCCCGAAATCAACCGCGCGCTCCAGGCTCACCAGGCTCTGGTGGCACCGCTAAAGCTAGAGGTATACCGCGACGGTGAGCGCCTGCAGGAGCAGCCCTACTGGGTGACCAACACAGACTCCGGTATCCCCCGATACATCACCATGCACGGCGTTGTCCGTGACCAGTTCCTCCACGGAGCAGCCGTACTCGGGTGCGAGCTGGACGCCTTTGGCCTGGTCCGCGACTTCATCCACATCCCCCGTAAGCACTGGGACATCAACTCCGATACCGGCAAGGTCGAGGCGGACGAAACCGTCATCCCAGCCGTCTACCGTCAGCGCCTCATCTACATCCCTCTGGGGTCCAACGGACTCCTCACAGACGGCATCGACTCCGTGCGTCAGGCCCGCAAGCTAGAGCACGCTCGCCAGGCCCGCCTAGACGCTCCCCCGCCCGGTACAACGCTCACCATCAACGGTGAAACATACGCCGGAATGACCAAAGAAGAGCGCGCCGCAATGGCGAAGGATTACACCGCCAACCGCAAGACGCATCAGGTCAGCATCCTCCCGGAATCCGTGAAGGTGGACCACGGCAAGGACGGAACTCTAGACCTCTTCGAGCAGGGCATGAACTCGCTCCGAATCCACCTCGCCCAGCACGCGGGCGTACCCGCGTCCTTCCTGGATGCAGGTAAGGAGGGTGGCTCTGCCGGTCAGATGTCCTACACGAATGAGAACGGCAAGGCCTCAGAACTCTGGGTCTTTGGCTCCGCTCGCTTCGCGTACGCGATCCTCGCGCGCCTGAGCCTGGACGACGTTGTGGGACCCAACGCGGAGGTCCGCGCTGACCTCTCAGACTTCATGGTCCCGACCCCTGACCAGCTATCGGCTGAGTCGCCCGTAACCGCAGAACCCGAGCCGGTCGAGGCCGTCGAGCCTCCCGCAGAAATCACGAAGTAAGCCATGACTGAATCCAACCTAGAGTCCGCAGACTCTCTTATTGAGAATGATTCCGCTTCTCAGGAAGCCGGACTCTTCGAGCGTGTGGAGGGCACCCGCAACGTACGCGGTCTGCTGCTCCCCAAGGACGAGCTGAGCCGCCCCAACCAGTCCGGTAATGAACCGGTCATGTTCGGCGCGGGAACCATCAAGGTCCCCCGTGACGTATCGGTAATCACGCTCAACACAGAACACGACCGCTTCAACCCGATTGGCCGCGCCGTAGCGGTCGAGGAGACGGAAGCGGGCTGGGTTGCCGAGTTTGCCATTGCCGACACGGAAGAGGGTGACGCCTACCTGGCTAACCCCTCCGCTTTCCGCAAGCTCAGCGCCGAGGTAGCGGGCCTAGTCCGTGACGCAGCCGACAAGTCCAAGGCCGTCTTCGCTCGCCTCACCGGCGCAGCCCTGGTCAAGGAAGGCGCATTCGCCAGCGCGGGCCTCTTCTCGCTCGCAGAAGGCGAAGACGTGCCCGACCCCGTAGCCAGCCCGGACGCATACGCCGCGTTCCTGAAGCGCCTACAGGACGACCTCCGCAACCTCATCGCGAAGGCCACAGCCGATCTTTCCGACGACTCACCCGAGTCCGAGGAGTCCACACCTACAGCCGCCCCGGCTGAGGAATCCACATCAGACGACGAAGAGGAGTTCTCACTAATGTCTGACACCAACGAGGCCGGGGCAGTCCCGGCAACTCTCATTGCCAACAACGGCAAGCCCAAGGAGGCCGACCTAAACGCGGTCTTCTCCGCAATGTCCGCGATCAAGAGCGGAACCCCCGCCCAGACTGCTGACGCAGAGACGATGCTGGCCGCACTGGCTGACATCACTACCCCCGCTCACGTCACGTCCGGAGCGATCCCCCCGACCTTCGCCGGGAAGCTCTGGCAGGGCAAGCGCTACCAGCAGCGCTACATCAGCCTGGGTAACCACACTCAGGGCGGCATCGCTCTAGGTGGACGTAAGGGCTTCAAGCTGGACGAGGGCGCAAGCCTGGTCCAGGAAGTAGCGAACGCGGGTCAGAAGGTTGAGCTTCCGAGCGGTAACGCCACCACATCGCTTTATGGTTCGACCCTCCAGAAGTTCGGTTTTGCCGCCGACATCGCTCTGGAGTGGCAGTACCTAGAGGGTGGCACGGACGTTATGGCTGCCTTCTGGGAGCGCGTTGTTGACGACGGCGCTAAGACGCTGGACGAGGCCGCTCTAAAGCACATCTTCACGCTGGCATCGCGTGGAACCGGCGCAGCCCTTAGCCGCCTGGTAACTCCCGGCACCTACCCCGCTGTAGCCGGTCACGACTACCCCGCAGCTATGGGAATGCTCATCCAGGGTATCGAGGCCGTCTCTGACGCCAACGATGACGCATCCTTTGCAATCGTCAACCCTGCCGCCTGGAACCAGCTTCTCTACACACCCAAGGACCTGATTCCTGAGTTTGTCGAGTTCTCCGTAGGCATCGGAACCGGTGAAGCCGGAACCGGCAAGGTCAAGGTTGTCAAGGCTCCTCAGAGCTTCTTCACCGGCACCGTTGCCACCGCTCCGCAGGTCATCGTGGGTGCCCGCAACGCTATCGAGTTCCGCGAGCAGCACGCCGAGATTGACGCGCTGAACGTCGCGAAGTTTGGCGTTGACCGGGCGCTGGTGGCCTTCCTGGAGACCTTCGTGGTTCGCCAGGAGTCCGTGGTCCTCATCGGCACCAAGCCGTAAGCGGACGGGGCGTAAGTCATGGCCGATTGGTACTCAGTAGCCACGCCCGAGGAAGCCCAGCGCCTCCTCGCGGCGTGGCCTGACGCGCCCGTGGAGCAGCAGGAACTTTGTGGCTTCCTCATTGACCTAGCGCGTGAGCAGGTACTGGCTTACGCCCCTCCGTACCCGGACCCCGAGCTGACCACCAAAGACGTGTGGACACAGGCCTGGGACCTAGACCCAGCGCCCCGCTTCATCTACGCCCAGCTCATGCAGGCGCAGAACCTCTGGAACGCCGGACGCGCTCAGCAGGACGGAGGCGTGGGGACGGAGGGCTACTCCTTCGTTCCCCGTCCGCTAGACAAGAACATTCGCCAGATCATCCGTCCCGTATCGGGGGTCCCGAGTGTCTTCTAATCTTCGCACCGTTGCCGCCGACCTGGAGGAGTTCCTGGTCGAGCAGTGCCCTTCCACCTGGCGAATCGTGAACGCCGAGAAGCTCGGAAGCGCCAAGACCACCAAGGTGGTCCTGACCTACGAGCAGCTAGACGTACTCGCATCTGCCAACGGTACGGACCTGTCCGTTGGGTGGGTGGGCGTCTCCTTCCAGCTTGTCCTCTCCACACCCGAGACGGGTGCCACGAAGGCGCTCCCCAGGGTGACCAACGCCCTGGCAGAGCTGCTGCTGGTGCTGGATTCCACCGATCAGGTCTATTACTCCGACGCCACACGAACACGCCTAGATACCGGCGAAACAGCCTTCGTGCTGCCCGTCGTCGTCCTCGCTACCTACGTACCCACACCCGAACCAATTCCCGCTCCTGAGGAGGAGTAATCATGGCAAACATCGCCTACAACCCACGCCTAGTCACGGCGTCCATCTCCATTGGAACCGACGAGTACACCGCCCACATTCAGGACTTCTCAATCGACCCCACCCCGGTGGTTGTTGAGAAGACCGACGTGTCCGGAAAGGTCATCCGCCTAGCGGGTCAGGCCGGATGGAACGTCACGCTCAACGTCTTCCAGGACTTCACCGCTACCGGTCTTGCTCGCAAGATGTTCACGGACGAGGGAACCAACGTTGTCCTGAAGATCGTTGACGGACCCACCACCTGGACGCAGACAGTCACGCTGGTTGCTCCCAAGATCGGTGGAGTCACAAAGGACATTGGCGTTTCCACCGTCGTGCTGCCTTGCGTGACTAAGCCCGTTCCTACCGTTTCGGCCTAAGTCATGGCGAGACTGACCGGCTCCGGTTCGATCTCGCTACTCATTGACAGCCCACTCCGGGACCTGGCGCTGGCAATGCGGGCGGTCCCAACCGATATCAAGCGTGAGATTTCCAAGCAGACCAAATCGGCCGCAAGGCCAATCTGGAGTCAGGAAACGCGCGAACGCGCAGCTACGCGCATCCAGCAGAGAGTCCTAGTGAACTCCGCTGACGTATCGGTGACCGCCCGCAATGTCACGTTCAAGGCCGGAAGCAAGGGACGCCTATCCAGCGGGGTCGAGGTATCCCGCCTGGCGCGCTCTGCCGAGTTCGGTATGAACCCCGGCAAGGAGATTGCGTCCAAGTCCAAGAAGGGCACGCCCTACACCCGCGCAGCGGGAGGCACGTTCGGACCCAACCGACGTGCCGGAAACGTCGCCTACCCAGCCGCTCGCGGGGCAATCCCTCGCGTGGCTTCGCTTTGGGTCCAGACGGCACGCAGAACCATCCATGAAGCAATCGAGGAGGTGTCGTAATGGCACGCGGTGAAATCAAAATCCCGATGTCCGCCGACACCAGCGGCATTGAGAAGGCAATCAAGAACGGGATTGTCGAGCCAGCCGAGGACGCGGAGGACGCCCTAAAGAAGCTCGCCAAGGTTGACGCTGGACGCGACATCGAACGCGACATCGAGAAGGCGCAGAAGGCTACGGACAAGCTCGGTGACGAGCTAGACGATGCCCGTGACGACCTGAAGAAGCTGAGCTACGCAGCCAAGGACGTGGGTGACGACACCAAGCGCGGAATGGACCGTGCCGGTGAAGGTGTCGAGGAGCTAGGAGACGAGGCGAAGAGCACAGCCAAGGAGGCTGCTGCATCGTTCGACGGCTCCGCAGAGTCCATCATCGACGCCTTCCAGGAGGTGGCTGCTAACGCATTTGCTGGCTTCGGTCCCGCTGGTCTGCTCGCCGGACTGGCTATCGCTGCCGGTATCGGTATCGCGGTAGGTGAGTTCCAGAAGGCCGCTGAGGCCGCTGAAGAGCTACGCCTGAAGGCCGTTGAGTACGCCGGTGAAGCTATCGACGCCGGCGTTTCCACCGACACCTGGGTGAGCAGTGCAACGCGTCTGGTTGCGCGCATCCGTGAGCTGGAGGAGGCCAAGTCCACTGACTTCCGCTTCTTCTGGGAGGACGACCCTAGCCAGCTCGAAAAGTGGTCTGACGCCCTGGAGAAGATGAACCGCTCTGGGGAGGAGATTGGTGACGTTCTGTCCGCCTCCACCGATGTCGTCAAGGACTACCGAGACGCAATCGAGGACTCTCGCAAGGCGATCTTGGATGAGATGGACGCCATTGTTGAGAAGGGCGCGAAGACCGGAGAGGTTGACTCCGAGCGGTACGAAGCCCTCCAGCGTGAGCTTGAAGGGTCTGCTGACCTCCTGGACTCGCTCAACTCGGAGATTGATCTACGGGAGCAGGCCGCCGACTCCGCCGAGCGTCAGAAAGACGCGGGTGTCGATGCTGCCCTAGAACGCGCCGCTGCCGAGGAAGAAATGGCGTCTCGCGTTGAGTCCGCTGTAGAGGCCGTGGAGCAGTCCGCTCTCAGCGCCTATGACTCGATGCGTGACGCTGCCTACGAAAAGGCCACCGCAGATGAAGCCGCCTTCAACACAGACACGTGGCTAGCCAGTGTCGAGGAGATGCGAGCAGCCGCAGACAGCTACGTCGCAAATCTAGAGTCCATGAAGCTGACCCCGGACGAGTGGGACAACTTCCTTGCGCTGCCTGAGGACGCCCGCAACAGCATCGCAGCGTCATACGCCGCAGCAGGTGAAGAGGGGCGGACCCGCATTCGCTCCGCCCTGAGCGACACGGGAATCGTGTCCGCCGACGACCTGGTGAGCAACTTCAACCCCGAGCTGGAAGCGGACGTGGACGTAGAGGCCGACACGGGACCGGCTGAATCCGCCCTAGATGACCTCGCAAAGAGGCGCACCGCCGAAATCGAGGTCAAGACCACCGGCAAGGCGGAAGCCAAGGGTGACCTAGACGCGCTCGCCAAGACCCGTCACGCCACCCTCAACGTCCGCGCCGACGTGTCTGACGCCAACGCCGCTATCAACACCATGCGCCGCAACCAGGAGAACCGCCCTATCTACATCACCGTCTACAAGAGAAACGGGGGCGATCAGCTTGTCTAATCACACCATCACCGCAACTAACGGCGCAGGCTCCACAAGCCCGCTCGCCGTAGCCGGATACGACGCTAGCCGCCGATCCCGGAACGTCATCCACGACCTTCTAGACGGCTCTATTGGCGTGTCCTTCATCGCCCCACGACCGCGCTCCAATGACCTGGTGCTGGTCTACACCGACCGCGCCGAGGCCTTCGCGGCGTACGCCCTCCTCGCGCTGGAGACCAGCTACACGTACACGAATGATGACCTCCCAGAAGTCGGGATGAACTTCGTCCTGGACGGCTCCCTGGACATCGAGGCCGAACCGATCGATGAGACGCAGACCGTCTGGTACGTCCGCGTCGGATACCAGGAGGTCTGAGTATGGCCTTCGAGAACAACCCCAACGCAACCGCCACCGTCACCGTCACGGACCCGGTGGTCCTCGCGCCCGCTTACTCCTACAGCTACGGCTGGGAGACGCCGGACCCTAAGTGGGTTTCATCTACGGACGGATATGCGGGTGCAGCCGAGTGGGCGCACCGTTCCGGCGTCTACGGCTTCTACGCAGACGGACGGGCAGAGGGAACCCTGAAGCGTACCTTCGTCGCGCTCACCCCAGGACGCACCTACACGGCATCCGTCTGGCTGTGGAGCAACGATCCCGACACGACCGTCTGGCTGAACACGGCCTCAAAGACGATGGGGACAACATCGTGGGTCCAGCTCACGGATACCTTCACACCCACCGGGACCACCTTCGAGCTGGTCATGAAGGTGGACGCGCCGACCTTCGACCCCGGACAGACATGGGACTGGTTCGTCCAGTTCGATGACTTCACGCTGACGTCTCCCGCAATCACGAGCAATACCGCTGCTCTCCAGCTCTCGGACGGTGACCTGACGCTGGACTCCTCGCGCTACCCGTATGCGGACGCATCCGTGGAGGTCCCCTTCACCAGCCAGGACCTCCTGGAGCAGATCAAGCCAGGACAGCGCGTCACCCTCAGCGCAACCTCCGCAGGCGAGAACGTCAAAACGTACACTCCCTGGACCGAGAAGCGCCGCAACCTCTACCCGAACCCTCGCGCCGTCACCGGTACAGGGTGGTCTACCGCCGTGGGTGGCGGAGCCGCGTCCTTCGTGGCGGGCACCATTCCCGCGCCCTGGTTTGAAGGCGGACCGACGACCGTTCGCCGCGCAACCGTGACAACGGCGGGCACCTACATGGACGCTCGCTGGGCAGTCAGCGCCGTCACTGGAGGCAACGTCTACTCGCTCTCAGGGTGGCAGTCCTTCTCGCGCGGTGGCTCTGTGAACCTGTACGCCCTCTGGCGTGATGCATCATCCGCAACCCTTCGCACTGACGGCTTCGCGAACGTTTACACGGCGGTAGCCGGTGAGCCGTTTCAGGCGAAGCTAGAGGGTCTGACCGCCCCTGCCGGTGCAACGCGCGTGGACCTCTTCGTACGCCTCAACGTGCCTATCTCCGTAGGCGACGTGGCAGAGATGACGGCGGCGTTCCTGGTGGAGGGCGCGACCCTGCCCGAGTACTTCGACGGCGCAACCGCCAATGAAGAGTTCCAGCAGACCCGCTGGTCAGGTACCGCTGACGCATCCGCGAGCATCCTGGAGACCCGCAAGGTGGAGCGCGTGGACTGGGTGCCCGCACCCGGCGTCACCGCTGACCTGGTGCTCCGTGAGCGCGCCGTCTCGCATGACGGTAAGAAGATCAACCTGAAGTTGGCGTCCGATGAAGCCTTGCTCTCAACGTGGGCCGACATCACAGACGACTCAACACCCCGCACCCACGAAGAGAACCTTCGCAACCTGGTCAACTACGTCCTGAATAAGGCGATCCCTGGCGCAGCTCTCCAGCCCGGCACCGCCAACGCCGCTATCCCGGCGTCCTGGTCCGCTACGAACCTCATGACGAACCCAACCGCTGGTCTGGACCTCTCCGGTTGGTCGAACACGCAGGGCTCAATCTCGCGTCTGTCCACCGGTACCTTCCCGCCGAACACGTCCCTGGCGTCCGCTGTGCGCGCGACCATGAACGCGGGCGCTGACCGAGGCCCGTACTTCAACGGCGGGGATGACTCCACCGTCCTAGGCGGAACCCTCAACGTCGCGGTACGTGAGAAGCAGCTCTATCGCGTATCCATGTACATCCGTACGTCAGTGGCAAAGACCGCGCGCCTGGTTGTCGTGCAGCGCAACGCCGCCAACGCGACCGCAGGCCGCAACATCCACGGACCCAACTTCACCACCACCGCGAACACCTGGACGCGCGTGTCCTTCGTGTTCCAGGCGTACCCCGGCGCAGTGCGTATGGGCGTCTTCCCGTACCTTCCGTCATCCACCTACGCCGCTGGTAACACCGTGGACGTGACCGGCGTCATGGTCACGGAAGGCACGTTGGATCACTCCTATTTTGACGGTGGAACCGTCGTCCGCCCGGACCTCTACACGTACGAATGGAACGACCAGGCGCACGTGTCCGTGAGTGAGCGCAAAGCGATCCAGGAACGCCGCCCGGAACTATTCACGTGGGAGGCCGGTACCAACGCCTGGGACTTCCTGAAGCCGCTGGTGGCGTCGGCGGGTCTCCGCCTCTTCTGTGATGAGCAGCGCCGCTGGTGGCTCATCAACCCCGTGGCCTGGGCCGTACCTGGCCGCTTCTCCGCACGCCCGAGCAACACCGTTCAGGGCACCGACACCATGAACGCCGACGACGAAGACAACGGCATTACCGGAGTGGTTGCCACGTATCGCTGGACGGACGCGGACGGCATCAGCCGCAAGAAGGTGGACCCCGCTGGAGTCGCGGGCAAGGTCAAGCTCCTGGAGTTCGACCGTGAGTATCCGGGACCCGGCGTTGCCGCCGCGCACCTGAAGAAGACCCAGGGTCTAGGCCGCGTCCAGGACGTGACCGTGGCAACCGACTACACCGTACGCCCGGGGCAGGAAGTCCAGATCGACCTCCCCGGCACCTTCCCGCAGCTCGGAACGGTCAACCGCGTCCAGTGGGAACTCACCAACGGACTCATGTCGATCGGCTCCGCGGGTCTTCGAGAGACCCCGCCCGGAGCAATCGACCTATTAAACGGAACCATCGACGGTCTCACCGGGACCATCGATTCACTATAAGGAGCACAATCACAATGGCAATCGGCGACACCGCAGCCGCTGCCGGACTACCCCTAGTACCCGGCACGGCTCAGGCAAACACACTCGAAACCATCGAGAACGAAACGCGCGACATGATCGGGCGTATCAAGCTTGACCACCCGCGCAAGCAGACAGCATCGCTCACCGCACCAACGTCCCCTCAGGAGGGCGATATCTGGTTTAAGGGGTAACCAGTGGTTGCCTTCAATACTGGGGCTGGAGCCGCCACCCTCCAGCTCAATATCGACGTGGGTGCAGTGTCCGGCAACTCTTCGCGAGTTGACTGGTCGCTGTACCTGTACTGCTACAACGGGCGCTCCTTCAACCTCAGTGCCAATGTCGGCTGGTCCGTCAACATCGCGGGTAACGGGTACTCCGGAGCGTTCGCCTACGACTTCCGAGGCACCAGCGCTGTCCTCATCGCGTCCGGCTCCACCTGGGTAGGTCACGACGGGAACGGCAACGCGACTATCAGCGTGTCTGGATTCAAGGGCGTGGACGGCTCCAGTGACATCGCGGATAACGTCACCGTCTCCGCATCCGTGAACCTGCCGCGCATCCCTAAGCCACCCGTTACCAACGGCGCACCCGCCGTATCCAACCTTGCGCCAACCAGCGTGAAGCTCACGTGGCCCGCGAACACGAACAACAACGGCGCTGCCATTGACCAGTACCTACTCCGCATCAACAAGAAGACTCCGGTGGACGGTCCCGGCTACGTGGACTACCCCCTAGGAGCCTCCACGCTCTCGCACACGGTCACAGGATTGACTCCGGGTACGCAGTATTACGCCGCCGTTTACGCGCACAACGGGCAGGGCTACAGCCCCAAGAGCGCCGATACTAGTTTCAAGACGCTGAGCGGCGCGTACGTCCGCCGAGGCTCCACCTGGAAGCCGGTGGAGGTCATGGTCTACCGCAGCGGACAGTGGAAGAGCGCCGAGGTTCTGGTCTACCGCAACGGCGCGTGGGTCCCCGCTACCTAGCGGACAACACAGAGGGTGTCGGATTGCTCCGACACCCTCTGTGTTGCTGCATCAGCGGAGGTTGAAGCTCCGACGGCAGTTGCCGCAGCGGATCAGGCCAGGACGATAGGCCCCAAAGGGACCCAGCTTCCGGTGGCAGTACGGGCAGTTGACAGTGAAGTAACGAGACATCGCTAGCTTCCAATCCGGAACCCACTAAACCCGGTCGACCACACCCTGCGTGGTGTAGCAAACGACCGTTGTTCGGGTCTAAGCTAAGTTCGTCAGCACCGCCAAGTAATGACGCACGAAGCCTGAGGCCCTCGGTTAACCTGAGACGGTCCCAGGCTTTTCGTGTATTCCTTCGATCTCGATAGTACATATAGGTACGGAGATTTGGGGTGACCACTAGGGGTAGTAGTTACATACGTGTAGTTTTCCACCGCCGTTGAACTACAAAACCGCAGGTTATCCACCGTTTCCTCCACAGGCTGCAGCCGAGTGGACGTTGTGGAAAACCGCGAAATTACGCGGCACTTGATTAGCTAGGTTCGATCCCTCCACAGATTCGGAGAAATCTTCGTCCACGGACAAGATTCTCTCTGTGGAAACTCGGTTTGGGCGTGTCGCGGCGTGTCGATTTGTGGGCTGGTGCAAGGATGCTGGATTGCCAACCCCTTGGGTGAATGAGCGGGGTTTGACACATCTGAGATTGCGTGAGAGGAATCGCCATTTCGTCGGCGCGGTGCCGCAGGGCACTTCGCTCACCACGGCTCCGGTCTCCACGATTCTGCGGAGCAGCTGCTGATGACCTTGGGGATACGCTCGATCGACTCCCCCGGCGAGGAAGGCGACGGTCTTGCCGCCGACGCCGAGGGCAGCCCGATGCGCAGCCCCGTCGATGCCATACGCTCCCCCGGATACGACGACTGTGCCGGCCGCCGCGAGTTCGCCGGCGAAGTCGCCGGCGAGCATCTCGCCGTATCCGGTGGCCGCTCGGGCACCGACGATCGCGACTCGGGTCGGCGCCGAGAGCAGCCCCGGGTCTCCGCGCACCCAGAGCACTGTCGGTGCATGCACCCCGAGGTCGTCGAGGGAACTCGGCCAGAGGTCGTCTCCTGGCAGAAGCAGCCGAGCGCCGACGTCGGCGGCGGCGCGGATCGCGTCGAGAACGCTGCGTGCATCCGCCCGGACCATCCACCGGGCTCGTCCCTCGGCGAGACCCCGCTCACTGACTTCCGAACTCGCCACAGGCCCTCCGCCCACCGCAAGCCCGAGGGATGTCACCGCGCCCCGCTCCGCGATGAGCGCTCCGGCGACTCCATCCCCCGGCTCTGCAAGGACAGACCACGCCACTCTTGCCAATGCCTCATCCACATCGTCGAGCGGCCGCACCTGTCGCACCGCCATCTGCGCAGCCGCATCTCCTGTGAGAGATTCGATCACGATAGGTATCCCCTCTTGAGAAACAGCGCCCGTCCGACTTCTTCCCGACCTGGGCTGTCGACCTCGGCGAGGTCCGCCATGGTCCAGGCCAGCCGCAGAACCCTGTCGTAGCCGCGAAGAGTGAGTGCTCCCCGCTCGAGAGCCCTATCCAATGGCGCCCTCGCCTCTGCGGCGATCCGCAGATCGAGCTGCCTCAATCGGGCGCCGGGAACCTCGCTGTTGCGGAGCCACGGCGAGCCCCGCCACCGCGAGACTGCCCGATCACGAGCCTGAATGACTCTCGCTCGAGCTCGCTCGCTCGTTACTTCCGTACGATCGCCGGTCATGGCACGAGCAGCGGACACGCGCGAGACATGCAGCTCGATGTCGACCCGGTCGCGAAGCGGACCCGATAGTCGGGTGGAGTATCTCCGGATCGCCAACGACGGGCAGGTGCATTCCGCACCGCGCACCCCGTAGTTGCCGCAGGGGCACGGATTGAGCGCCATGACCAGCTGGAAGCGAGCGGGGAACTGCGCCGTGACGCCCGATCGGCTCACTTCGATGACACCGGACTCGAGTGGCTGCCGCAGTGCATCGAGGGCCACCCTCGAGAACTCCGCTGCTTCGTCGAGGAAGAGCACACCCTTGTGCGCGCGCGAGATGGCGCCCGGACGAACAGACCTCGTGCCGCCTCCGACGAGCGCTGCGACCGTAGCGCTGTGGTGAGGCGACTCCATCGGAGGCGTGGTTTCCAGAGACCGCACAGCCTCGCCGGCGAGTGAGCGGATCGAGGCCACTTCGAGCGCCTCGTCGTCGGTCAGACTCGGAAGGATGCCGGGGAGTCTCCGCGCGAGCATGGTCTTGCCTGCGCCCGGCGGGCCGCTGAGCAGCATGTGGTGGCCTCCCGCTGCTGCGACGATCAGCGCATCGACCGCTTCGTCCTGGCCGACGACGTCCGCGAGGTCCAGCCTCTCGCGACGCTCAGGCGCGAGTGTCGCCGAGGCGACCGGATCGACATCGAGCACGTCGATCTCCGCGCCGTGCCAGACAGCGACCTGCGAGAGACTCGCTGCGGCGCGCACCTCGATCCCCGGCACCAGCCTCGCCTCCGCCTCCGCCTCATTGCCCCACGGCACGATCACCGTGTCGAACCCCGCACGCGCAGCGGCGAAGACGGAGGGAAGCACCCCGGGAACGGGGCGGAGCCGGCCGTCGAGTCCGAGCTCACCGATATGCACCGTTCCCGCGATGGATCGCGGCGACAACGCTCCCCCTGCGGCGAGAGCCGCGACAGCGATGCTCAGGTCGAACCCGGCTCCCTGCTTGGGCAGGCTCGCGGGCGAGAGGTTGACGGTGAGGCGGCGGCGCGGAAGATCGAGTTGCGTGTTCTTGCAGGCGTTGTGAACACGCTGAACCGCCTCACCGAGAGCTTTGTCGGGCAGGCCGATGATCTTGAAGTCGGGGGTCTGATTCGAGATGTCCGCTTCCACCTCGACCATGTGCCCGTCGACCCCCGACAGCGCGACCGCCCACGTGCGAGCCGTCTTCACGTCACGTCCACCAGGTGCTCGAGAGTGCTGTGCTGCGGGTCGTCGCCGATGATCCCGATCGCCTCGATCCGGATCACGAGGCCGACCGCCTGGTCCGGATGTTCGGCCGCCCACGCATGAGCCAACTGCCACAGTCGTCGGACCTTGCGGGCGTCCACCGCCTCGAACGGGTGACCGTAGGCGCTCGTCCGTCGGGTCTTGACCTCGACGATCGCAAGGCGATGACCGCGGCGGGCGACGATGTCGATTTCGCCCTGCACACATCGCCAGTTGCGGTCGAGCACCACATATCCGATGCCGGTCAGATACCGCACCGCATGTTCTTCGCCGGATCTACCGAGATCGTCTTTCTCTGCCATGCAGACAGCCTGTCGATCGCGATCGACGAACTGCGCCCCAGGAAGGAGGAAGCTGCGGAGTGCGGGGACAGCCCATCAGAAAGCCGGACTGTGCAGGAGTGGTCACTCCCCGTCGAGCGACAGTTCCTGGGGCAGCTCGAACTCACGCCGTTGGAGCTCTTCGACGTTGACGTCCTTGAACGTCAGCACGCGGACAGCCTTCACGAAGCGGTCGGCACGATAGATGTCCCACACCCAGACATCACTCATCGAGATCTCGAAATAGAAGTCGTGCTCGGTGTCACGACGCACGACGTTCACCTCGTTGGCGAGGTAGAACCGCCGTTCGGTCTCGACCACGTACTGGAACTGTGCGACGACATCGCGGTATTCGCGGAACAGAGCGAGCTCCAGCTCGCGGTCGTAGTCGTCGAAGGCTTCCTCATCCATGATGTGTCCATCCTAGAGTCGGCGACGCGTCCATGCCGCACGCAGGCTCAGAACAGGGTCGGGACATCCGCGATCGCCCACGAGGATCGGTGGTGCGGCGACAGGCCGAGAGTCCTGATCGCATCGCGATGCTCGAGGCTCGCGTACCCCTTGTTCCGGTCCCACTGATAAGCGGGGTGACCCTCGTGGAGATCCGCCATGTAGGTGTCCCTCGCCACTTTCGCGATCACCGATGCCGCCGAGACGGATGCACAGTCGCGGTCGCCTTTGACGACCGGCCGGACGCGCAGAGGCACCGGGTGCACGGGAGAGACGTAGTCATGGTTGCCGTCGAGGAGGACCAGCGCTCCCTCGAGAACGACTCCCGAATCGACAACGCTCTGCACGGCGCGAGAGGCCGCCAGGCCGAGCGCGCGAATGATCCCGACCTCGTCGACCTCGGCCGCACTGGCCCAACCGACTCCGGAAGCCTGCACCCATGCCGCGGCTCGCGCAGCGACGTCGGGACGACGCCTCTCGGTGACCAGCTTAGAATCGCGCAGTCCGTCAGGGACCCGCCGACGCGCCCCGGCCGCATCCATGACGGCGGCTCCGACGGCGACAGGACCCGCCAGCGCGCCGCGTCCGACCTCATCGAGGGAGATGATGAGATCGCATTCGCTCAGCAGCTTGCGCTCGAGAGTGAGCTTGGGAGCGACGACAGTCATTCAGAGTCCGGAACGCCGTTGAAACTCTCGTGGTGGCCATCGATCGTACCCATGCGATCGAGTGGCCAGGTGGTGAAGAAGGCTTTGCCCACGACGTTCTCGATCGGAACGAAGCCGCCACTCGGGAGGTCCTGATGCGCCCTCGAGTCGCGCGAGCGATCACGGTTGTCCCCGAGGAGCCACAGCGACCCCTCCGGCACGACGACGTCGAACGGGTCGTTCGACGCTGCAGTGTCACCGTCAGGCAGATTGAGGTAGCTGAGCTCGTCGATGGGCGCTCCATTGACGGTGATCTGTCCGAGAGCGTTGCAACAGACGACGTGGTCGCCCGGAAGACCGATCACGCGCTTGACGAGGTGATCCTGCGAGTCCGTGGCCGAGATTCCGACGACGTTCAGCATCCAATCGAAGGCTTCGACGAGAGGGGGCTGCGCAGGAGTCTGCGGCTGGCCGTCGAGCCACCCGCCCGGGTCCTTGAAGACGACGACATCGCCACGTTCGTAAGCCGTCCACCGAGGCGTGAGCTCGTCGACGAGGATCCGGTCGTTGACCAGCAGTGTCCGTTCCATCGACGCCGACGGGATGTAGAAGGAGCGGACGATGAAGGTCTTGACGACGAATGAGACCAGCGCCGCGATGACGACGATCACGAGTACATCCCGCAGGAACACGAGGAACCCACGACGCCGCTTCGTCGGTGGAGTGGACGCGGCGGCGGAGTCAGTCGTCATGGGGTTTCCTTCACAGTCTCTCACCGCACGGAGACGGCAGTATCAAGGGTCGCACACCCCGGGGAGAACACAGCACCCCGGGACATCGTGTCCCGGGGTGCTGTGGAGAACCTGCGCGTCAGTTGTCGCGCTTCTCCTTGATCTTCGCCTTCTTGCCGCGCAGCTCGCGGAGGTAGTAGAGCTTCGCGCGACGCACGTCACCGCGGGTGACGACCTCGATGTGGTCGATCACCGGGGAGTGCACCGGGAACGTACGCTCGACGCCCACCTGGAAGCTGATCTTGCGAACGGTGAAGGTCTCGCGCACGCCGTCGCCCTGGCGACCGATGACGACGCCCTTGAAGACCTGAATACGCGAGCGGGTGCCCTCGGTGATGTTCACGTGTACGTTGACCGTGTCACCGGGGTGGAAGACGGGAACGTCTGAACGCAGGGATGCTGCGTCGACGGCGTCGAGGATCTGCATGATCGTCTCTCTCTGCACTCGCCTCAGGTCGGTTGCATGCTGTAAGTAGGAATAAGAAGAAGTGTGTGCTGAACGGCGCCGAAGCGTCCGCGGGCTCCCCTGAGGCAGAACCGGTCACGGCACAAACATTCATTCTGCCATGGATGCCGCGCACGGCCAAAACGCCGTGCGCCCTGCCGTCACTCCGGCGAGTCCTTCTCGCGGATGACGAAGACCTCCCGCTCACGGGTCTCCGGCGCGGCTTCGTCCACTCCGGGCACCGTGGACCACGAGATGGTCTCGCGGATCCGCGCTCCGCTGCCCTTCGCCTCGTTCCACAGCTGCCAGAGCTGCAGCCAGACGAGAGCGATGCCGACCACGACAGCGGCGGCGAGCAGCCAGCCGAATGCGCCGTCGATGAAGCATCCGACAGCGATGGTCAGTCCGTGCCAGAGCGTGAAACCGCCGACATCCCACCACGAGACGGCTCTCTCGACGCGCACCGAAGGGCGAGACCGAGTCAGGAGCGTGAGCAGCAGCTGGCCGACGAAGACGGAGGGGACCGCGATGAAGAGGACCCAGAGAATGGCCCACCCGCCTTGGAAGACGCCCCACCCTACGAGCAACCAGAGCGGCAGGAGGAACGCGGCCGGAATGAGCCACCGGAAGAACGCCTGACGCAACCACATGCCACAAATCGTACGCCGCTGACCGGCCGATGGTGCGGTGTTCGCTCTCAGCACGCGGCGTCCAGGCGCGCGACCGGCACCCGGAGATCGGGGAGAATGGAGGGGACGAGAGGACACCCGATGATCGAACTGCGCACCCCTGCCGAGATCGACGAGATGCGCGCCGCCGGTCGGTTCGTGGCTGAGACGCTGGCAACCCTGCGCGACGAGACGAAGGTCGGCACGAATCTGCTGTCGATCGATCGTCGAGCGCACGACATGATCCGCAAGGCCGGAGCGGAGTCGTGCTACATCGACTACCACCCGTCCTTCGGCGCGAGCCCCTTCGGCAAGGTGATCTGCACCTCGATCAACGATGCGGTCCTGCATGGCCTCCCCCACGACTACTCGCTGCGAGACGGCGATCTGGTGTCGCTCGACTTCGCCGTCTCCGTCGACGGATGGGTGGCTGATTCCGCGGTGTCCTTCGTCGTCGGCACCCCCCGCGATGAGGACCTCCGCATCATCGAGACGACCGAGCGCGCTCTCGGGGCGGCCATCGACGCTGCCGTGGTCGGCAACCGGATCGGCGACATCTCAGCCGCCATCGCCGCGGTCTCACACGGCGAGGGGTACTCGATCAACACCGACTTCGGCGGTCACGGTGTCGGACGGATCATGCACGGTGACCCGCACGTCCCCAACGACGGTCGCGCGGGACGCGGATTCCCCCTGCGCGAGGGCCTCGTGTTCGCGCTGGAACCGTGGCTGCTCGAGACCACGGACGAACTCGTGACCGATCCCGACGGATGGACCCTTCGAAGTGTGGACGGTTCCAGAGGCGCTCACTCGGAGCACACCGTGGCCGTGACCGCCGACGGCCCGATCGTCCTCACCGACAGGTCATTCCTCGGCGTTCGCTGAGTTGCGGGGCTCAGCCGCCGGCAGCGCGCGCTCCCACGAGGCGATCGGCCCCTCGAGCACGTGGAAGGCCGGATGCGGTTCGGGCACCGAGACCGCCGCCCAGAGTCCGAGCACGTCGGGGTTGCGCTCAGCGAGCTTCCCGCTGAGGTGCGACCATTCGAGCGCGAGCTGGCCGGTGGTCACGGACAGGATCGCCTCGCCTCTCGCGTTCGGTCGATCGATCCGTGATCGGTCGAAGGTGTAGCTGCGCACATCCGCCTCGACGGCGACGCCCCGAAGGTACGCGCCGACCGCATCGAGCGGATCGGGATAGGCGCGGAACCGCTCCAGCTGGGGGTGATCGGTGTAGCCACGGGTTCGTCCGGCGAGAACAGCCTGAGCGAGCAGCGCCTCACGCCAGCAGGCCACGAGCCCCTGGCGATCGAGATACTGCGGATGCAGCGACCAGATCCTCATGCGCGCCGATAGACGAACACGTCTGTGACGATGGGCAACTCCAGCTCGTCGCGTCCACGTGTGTCCGGGTCGGCGTCGAGTACTTCTTCGATCGCGGCAGTCATCACCGAACGAGTGAGGTCGTCGGCCACGAGGAACGTGCTCACCGTAGACCAGCGACGAAGGTATGCCTCGCGGCTGATCTGCTCCGTCCAGCGGACCTCTTCGCTCGTCACGAAGGTGAATCCCGGGAGCTCTGCCGCAGCGGTGCTGGTCGTTCCGTCGGTCTCGGCGACAGCGGGGTGTGCGATGCGGTGCGCGGCCCGGTCCCACGAACTGGACGGATCCGAGTGGTTCCAGATCAGCCCGAGTATTCCGCCCGGTGCGAGGATCCGGGAGATCTCCGCACAGGCCGGTTCGCGGTCGAACCAGTGGAACGCCTGCGCGACGGCGACGACATCCACTGCGCCGTCCGGCAACGGAATGCGCTCGGCATTGGCGACAAGGCTCTCCACCTCCGGCATCTTCGCGCGCAGAACCGACAGCATCTGCTCGGAGGGCTCGACAGCGATCACGCGATCCGCCCGGCCCGACAGCAGTTCGGTGAACTTTCCGGTGCCCGCCCCGAGGTCCAGCGCTGTCCCGACGTGCTGTGGTGCGACGAGCTCGACCGCCTTCACGGGGAATCCGGGACGGTAGCGGTCGTAATCCGCGCCGATCGTCTCGAACGACTTCGCCAGCACCTCATCGACCATGGTGCGACGCTATCAGCCGCCGATTCCACCGGCACGGAGGCGACTCGGCTATGCCATCCTGAGTCCATGATTCCGGAGGACCGTCGCGTGCCAGAACACCTGTTCCTGGTTCGGCACGGCCAGACCCGGTGGAACCTCGATCATCGGCTGCACGGACAACTCGACTCGCCTCTGACCGAGGATGGCATCCTCCAAGCGCGGAGCGTCGCCGAGCGCCTGGCCGACCGAGGCATCACGACCGTGTGCTCCAGCCCGCTCGGCCGCGCACTCCGGACCGCGGTCATCGTCGCCGATCGGATCGGCGCAGACCTCGTAGAGGTACCGGAGCTCGCCGAGCTCCATCACGGCGATATGGCGGGCCTGACCTGGTCGGAGATCGATGAGCGATTCCCCGCCGCCCGCGCGGACAGGGCCGCGAACCGGTATGGCTGGGCCTTTCCCGGAGGAGAGAGCTACGCCCAGGCGAGAGCACGTGCTCGCCGAGCACTGTCATCGTGCGGGTGGGCTTCGGCCGGGATCCCATTGCTCGTGAGCCACGAGATGATCGGGCGGCTGCTGCGTGCGGAGCTCCGGGGCCTCGACGGCGCTTCCGCGCTGTCGCTTCGGCACCCGCAGGGCGTGGTGTTCGAGATCGACTCGGGGATCGAGCGGATCGTCTAGCGGTCGTCGTCGGGCAGCAGATCCGGGCGACGGCGTCGCGTCCGTTCGATCTGCTGATCGCGCCGCCACGACGCGATCACACCGTGATTCCCGCTCAGCAGGACCTCAGGCACCGGTCGCTCTCGCCACACCGAAGGCTTCGTGTACGACGGGTACTCGAGGAGTCCATCCTCGTGCGACTCCTCGACGAGGCTCGCCGGATTGCCCACGACCCCGGGGATCAGGCGACCGATGGCCTCGATCATCGCCATCGTGGCGACCTCCCCGCCGTTGAGGACATAGTCGCCGAGACTGATGAGCCGCACCTCGCCGAGTGATGAGGCGTATTCGAACACCCGCTCGTCGATCCCCTCGTATCGACCGCATCCGAAGATGAGGTGCTCGCGAGTGCTGAGCTCGCGTGCGGTGGCCTGTGTGAAGACCTCGCCTGCGGGTGAAGGGAAGATGATCGTCGGTCGCGTCGACGCCGAGTCGGAAGACGTCAGCTCATCGAGCGCGAGCCCCCAGGGCTCCGGCTTCATCACCATGCCCGCCCCGCCTCCGTAGGGAGTGTCATCCACGGTGCGGTGACGGTCGGACGTCCATTCGCGGAGGTCACGGACACGCAGGTCGAGAATGCCGGTACTCTGCGCCTTCCCGAGCAGGGACAGCGTCAGCCCGTCGAAGTACGACGGGAAGATCGAGAGGACGTCGATGCGCACTGGCGGACCGTACGGGTGCTCAGTCGGTGGCGTCGGAGTCCGAGGACTCCCCCGCCTCCGTCGCATCGGACGCGTCGGGAAGCTCCTCGAAAAGGCCCGCGGGCGGTGTCACGATGACACGGCCGGCGGCTACATCGACCGTCGGCACGATCGCCTGGACGAACGGAACCATGATGTCCTGGTCGCCGGATCTGACGATGAGCAGATCCTGGGCGGGGAAATGCTCGACGCGAGCCACCTTGCCCACGACGACTCCGTCACGGACGACGTCGAGACCCACGAGCTGATGGTCGAACCACGCGTTGTCCTCGACCTCGTCGTTGTCCTGATCGATCCAGAGGATCGCCCTGACGAGAGTCTCTGCGCCCTCGCGATCGTCGACATCTTTGAGGAAGACGACGGGGTTGCCGTTCATCACGCGGTATTCGCGAACGACGACTGTCTTTCCGTGCCACGGAGATGCCTCAGGCACCTGCAACGTGAACTCGGCTCCCGGAGCGAACCGACGTTCCGGGTTGTCGGTGTACAGCTCGAGCTTGAGTGCGCCCTTGAGGCCGTGGGCCTTGACGAGGCGCCCCACGCGCAGCTGGTTCTTGCCCTGGTTGCGGTCTTTGGACACCACGTCAGTCATCCGCGACGTCGACACGGACGCGCCGCCCATCCGCGAGGGCGGCGATGAGCGTGCGCAGTGCTTTCGCGGTGCGGCCGCCGCGCCCGATCACTCGACCACGGTCGTCGGGGTGCACACGCACCTCGAGGAGATCGCCTCTCGGCGACGTGGAAGCGTTGATACGGACATCTTCAGGGTGATCGACGATCCCCTTGACGATGTGTTCGAGCGCGGCGGCGAGCACGACGAATTACTCTGCGTCGGCGGCGGGAGCCTCTGCGGCCTCCGCGTCGGCCTTGGCGGGAGCCTCCTCAGCGGGGGCCTCCACCTTCTTCTCGGCCTTGGGCTTGACGACGGACTTCTTGGACGCGTCGATCTCGAACGGAACCTTGGGCTCCTTGACCTTCAGCGTGGACTTCGCGTCCTTGTCGCCCTTGAACTTGCCCCAGTCGCCCGTGATCTTGAGCAGAGCAGCGACCTGCTCGGTCGGCTGCGCGCCGACGGAGAGCCAGTACTGCGCACGGTCGGAGTCGATCTCGATGAACGAGGGCTCCTCGGTGGGGTGGTACTTGCCGATCTCCTCGATCACG
>JAZBLP010000018.1:0-50474 GCA_037033305.1 Actinomycetota bacterium
CTGCCCTGGATTGTGCCAGGGACGAGGGAAGTCTGCGGTGCAGAGAGCACCAAGGGTCGATTCTATCAGATCCGCATCAGGACGCCGCGCGGGCCGCGTAGCGGCCCTCTTCGCTGGTGAGGACGATCGGCATGCCGAAGGTCTCGGTCAGCGCGTCCTCGGTCAGCGTCTCGGCGACCGGACCCGCGGCGACGATGCGTCCCTCGCGCATCAGCAGCACATGCGTGAACCCGACGGGGATCTCCTCGACGTGGTGAGTGACCATGAGCATCGCCGGTGTCGTCGGCGACGAGGCATAGCCGCTCAGGAGCGCGAGGAGCTCCTCGCGGGAGCCGAGGTCGAGCGACGCGGTCGGCTCATCGAGCAGCAGCAGCTCCGGGTCGGTCATCACCGCGCGGGCGATCTGGACGCGCTTCTGCTCGCCGTCGCTCAGAGTGCCGAAGGTCCGGTCGGCCAGGTGGTCGAGTCGCCAGTCGCCGAGGACGCGCAGCGCACGGCGCTCGTCGATGTCCTCGTAGCTCTCGTTCCATCGCCCGAGGACGGAGTATGCCGCCGTGAGCACCGTGTTCAGAACCGTCTCATCGCGCGGCACGCGCTTCGCCATCGCGGAGGAGGCGAATCCGATGCGCGGGCGCAGCTCGAACACATCCGTGCGTCCGAGGGTCTCCCCCAGCACCGTGACGGTTCCGGAGGTCGGGTGCATCAGCGTGTCTGCGAGCTGCAGCAGCGTGGTCTTGCCTGCCCCGTTGGGTCCGAGGATCACCCACCGCTGATCATCGTCGACCTGCCAGGTCACGTGACCGATGATGTTGCGCCCCTCGCGGCGCACGACGACGTCGGTGAATTCCAGAGCGCTCGACATACCTTCAGCCTATCGGCTCAGGCGGTCAGCTCCGCGTACAGCGCGCGCGTGGTGTCGGCGATCGCACCCCAGCTGAACTCATCGCGCGCCCGCTCCCGGCCGGCCGCTCCATAGGCACGGGCTCGCTCGGGATCGGACGTCACCTCGGTGAGCACGTCCGCGAGATCGGCGACGTAGCGCTCGGGATCGACCGGCGTCCCCGTGCCGTCCTGCAGCTGCTCGATCGGCACCAGGCGCCCGGTGACACCGTCGTCGACGACTTCGGGGATGCCTCCGGTCGCCGTGCCGACCACGGCTGCGCCGCAGGCCATGGCCTCGAGGTTCACGATTCCCAGCGGTTCGTAGACGGACGGGCACACGAACGTCGTCGCCGCGGTGAGGATGGCCGACAGCTCGTCCCGCGGCAGCATCCGATCGATCCAGACGACGCCCTCGCGGGTCTGCTGGAGAAGTCGCACGCCGTCCTGGACCTCCGCCATGATCTCCGGGGTGTCCGGCGCGCCGGCGCAGAGGATGAGCTGGACCTCCGGCGGCAGCAGACGAGCGGCCTGAAGAAGGTACGGCAGGCCCTTCTGGCGAGTGATCCTGCCGACGAACACGACGGACGGCCTCGACGGATCCATCCCGACCGACTCGAGGAACGCCGGGTTCTGCACGGGCCGCCAGCGATCCACGTCGATGCCGTTGTGGATCACGCGCACACGAGTGGGGTCGACCGACGGGTAGCTCCGCAGGATGTCCTCGCGCATACCCGCGCTGACGGCGATCACCGCGGCGGCGTTCTCGTACGCGAGCTTCTCGATCCCGCTCGACACCGCGTAGCCGCCGCCGAGCTGCTCGGCCTTCCAGGGGCGGAGCGGTTCCAGGCTGTGCGCGGTGAGCACGTGCGGGATGCCGTGGAGCTGCGAGGCGATGTGACCGGCGAAGTTCGCGTACCAGGTGTGGCTGTGCACGAGATCGGCGTCCGAGATCGCCGCGACGATCTCGAGATCGGTCCCGAGGGTCTGCAGCGCGGCGTTGGCCGAGGCGAGTCCGGAGGGCGTCTGATAGGCGAAGGTTCCCGGTTCTTCCCGAGGAGCTCCGAAGGCTCTGACCCGTACATCGATATTCTGCCGCAGTGCCGTGACGAGCTCTGCGACGTGCACACCGGCACCTCCGTAGATCTCCGGCGGGTATTCCTTCGTGATCATCTCGACGCGCATGTCTAGACGGTAGTGACTCACTTGTCCAGATGCTAGTTCGCCGGGCCGATTCGCCCCTATGGTTGGTGCATGTCCGCACCAAAGAAGATCTTCGGCATCATCCTCGCCGGCGGCGAGGGAAAGCGTCTCATGCCCCTCACGGCCGATCGGGCGAAACCTGCAGTGCCGTTCGGCGGACAGTACCGATTGATCGATTTCGCGATCTCGAACCTCATCAACTCGGGTCTGCGTCAGATCGTCGTGCTCACGCAGTACAAGTCGCACAGCCTCGATCGCCACATCTCGCAGACGTGGCGCATGTCGGCCCTCCTCGACTCGTACGTGACCTCGGTGCCCGCACAGCAGCGGCTCGGAAAGCGCTGGTTCTCCGGCTCCGCTGACGCGATCCTGCAGAGCCTGAACCTCATCAACGACGAGAAGCCCGACATCGTCGTCGTGATCGGCGCCGACCACGTCTACCGCATGGACTTCCGCCAGATGCTCGACGCGCACATCGAGTCGGGCGCGAAGGCCACCGTCGCCGGCATCCGCCAGCCGCTCGCCATGGCATCCCAGTTCGGGGTGATCGACGCCGACACCGAATCGGGCCGCATCAAGCAGTTCCTCGAGAAGCCGACCGACATCGCGGGCCTCGAGGACTCCCCGCACGAGGTGCTCGCCTCGATGGGCAACTACATCTTCGACGCGGATGCGCTGATCGCCGCGGTCGAGGCAGACGGCGAATCCCCGACCTCCGGCCACGACATGGGCGGCGACATCGTGCCGTACTTCGTCGATCGGGGCGAGGCGGGCTACTACGACATGAAGCGGAACGACGTCCCGGGCTCGTCCCCGCGCGACCGCTCGTACTGGCGTGACGTGGGTACCATCGACTCGTTCTTCGACGCGCACATGGACCTGATCTCCACGCTGCCGATCTTCAACCTCTACAACATGGAGTGGCCGATCCACTCGCAGGCTGTGAACTCGCCGCCCGCGAAGTTCGTGCGCGACTCCGTCGGGCGCATCGGCAACGCGATCGACTCGATCGTCTCCCTCGGATCCGTGCTCTCGGGCACGCATCTCGAGCGCAGCGTCGTGGGCCCGTGGACGCTCGCCGGGGGCGGGTCGACCATCACGGACTCCGTCGTCTTCGACGGCGTGCGGGTGGGAGCGGGCTCGCGAGTCCATCGGGCCATCCTCGACAAGAACGTGGTCCTCGCGGACGGTGCGACCGTCGGCGTCGACCGCGAGCGAGATCTGGCTCGCGGGTTCACCGTGACCGAGTCGGGCATCACCGTGGTCGGCAAGGGCCTGTTCATCGAGAGGTGACGGCCTCGCCGCGAGTCGCGGCTGCGCAGTGGAGCGTTCTGCGCTCGATAGGCTCGAAGGCGTGACTGCCGCGCGCTTCCTCGTCGTTCTCGATGCCGACTCCACCCTCATCCGCAACGAGGTGATCGAACTCATCGCCGATGAGGTCGGCCGAGGGGCTGAAGTGCAGGCGGCGACGGAAGCCGCGATGCGCGGCGAGATCGACTTCGCCACGAGCCTGCGCTCGCGCGTGGCCGCGCTCGAGGGCGTGCCGGTGTCAGGGTTCGCGCGGGTGCTGGCGCGCATAGAGCCGACCCCGGGAGTGCGCGAGCTCACCGCGGCCGTCCATGAGCGCGGCGGTGTCGTCGGCGTCGTGTCCGGAGGGTTCCACGAGATTCTCGACGATGTCGCACCCGGGCTCGGCGTCGACCGTTGGCGTGCGAATCGCCTCGAGGTCGTCGCCGGCGCTGTGGCGGGTCGGGTCGAGGGCGAGATCGTGGATGCCGCTGCCAAGGCCGCCTCGCTGCTCGAATGGGCCGACGAGCTCGGGGTGCCCCGTCACGCCACCATCGCGATCGGCGACGGTGCCAACGATCTGACCATGATGGCTGTCGCCGGGCTCGGGTTGGCGTTCAACGCCAAGCCTGCCGTGCGCGCGGCGGCGAGCCTCGTGATCGGTCCGCAGGACCTGTCCGAGGTCATCCCGCTGCTCCCCTAGCGGATGTCCGAGGCCCCGTCTAACGTCGGGGCATGGACATCATCCTCATCCCCGGTCTCTGGCTCGACGCGTCCAGTTGGAGCGAGGTGACAGCCGGTCTCGAGCGCACGGGACACACGGTGCATCCGCTCACCCTCCCCGGCGTGGGTCTTCCCGCTCCGGCATCGTCAGACATCGGGATCTCCGACTGGGTCGACGCAGCGGTGGCAGCGGTCGATGACATCGGGGCGCCCGTGGTCGTCGTCGGTCACAGCGGCGGCGGAAACGTCGCCTGGGGCGTCGCCGACGCACGGCCCGATCGCGTCTCGCGCGCCATCTTCGTCGACACGGTGCCACCGCTGTCCGGATTCGGTATCAGCGAGTTCGAGGTCGTCGACGGCGTCGTCCCGTTCCCCGGATGGAGCTTCTTCCCTGATGAGGATGTCTACGACCTCGACGAGGCGACCCGCGCTCGCACCGCTCCACTTGCCCGGAGTGTGCCCGCGCGAGTGCCCACCGATCCGGTCGAGCTCGGCTCGGAGGCGCGACACCGGGTCCCTGTGACTCTGCTCATGGGCGGGATGGATCGGGAGACGCTCGAGTCGGAGCTCGAGCAGTGGGGACCGTACGCCGAGGAGTATCGAGCGATCGACGACGTCGAGGTCGTCCGCATCGGCTCAGGTCACTGGCCGCAGTTCTCCGTCCCGGAGCGCCTGGCCGAGCTCATCGATGCGGCAGTCACCCGCCGCTGACGGCGGAGTGCAGAACTCGGCTCAGTGCCCCATCCCGAGGCCGCCGTCGACGGGGATGACGGCTCCCGAGATGTAGCCGGCGTCATCGCCTGCGAGCCAGGTGACCACACCCGCCACCTCGTCAGGTGTGGCGAAACGTCCGGCCGGAATGTTGGCCTTGTACTGCTTCTGGGTCTCTTCGGGGAGCTCCGCCGTCATGTCGGTCTCGATGAAGCCCGGCGCCACGACGTTCGCGGTGATGCCGCGTCCGCCGAGTTCGCGGGTCAGCGATCGTGCGAAGCCCACGAGTGCGCTCTTCGATGCGGAGTAGTTCACCTGCCCCGCCGAGCCGTAGAGGCCCACGACGCTCGAGATGAGGATGACGCGTCCGAACCGAGCCCGGAGCATGCCCTTGGACGCGCGCTTGACGACGCGGAACGTTCCCCCGAGGTTGGTGGCGACGACGCTGTCGAAATCGTCCTCGCTCATGCGCAGGAGGAGAGTGTCCTTGGTGATGCCCGCGTTGGCCACGACGATCTCCACCGGCCCGAGCTGCTGCTCGACCTCGGTGAACGCCGCATCCAGAGCCGCGGCATCCGTCACATCCGCGCGGACCGTCAGCGTGCCTTCGGGACCCTCGCCGCTCCGCGCCGTCACTGCGACGCGGTATCCGTCGCGGACGAACCGCTCTGCGATGGCGCGACCGATGCCGCGATTGCCGCCGGTGACGAGGACGACGCGAGAACTCATTTCCACTCCTGATCTGGCCGCTGGGATCGGGGCCTGGTCGTCCTCGATCCTACCGAGGATGGCGCGGCTCGACCGGCGACGTTTGACAGACCATGCCGCGACTGGAACGCTGAACCCGACGAAAGGCGCCTCCGTGAGCGACGACACCTCCCCCACCCCTGCGGACGGACACCGACCCACGGCTCATCCGCCGCTCCCGCCGATTCCTCCCCTGCCGCCGCATCAGGCCACCGCTCCGGCACCGCAGCCGCCGTCGTACCCCGCGGCCCCGCCCTCGCCTCCCGCACAGGCATACCCGGGCGCCGCTCCCTCATTCCCGCCCGCGCCGCAGCCACAGACCTACAGCGGGGCGGTGCAGCCGTACGGTGCTGTCGCTCCGCAGTCACCGTACGGGAACCCCGCATCCGGCCAGCCGGGCCCGGGGTATCCGACCTATGCGGCCCCCGCCTACCCCGCGCCTCGCCCCGTGAGCGGACTCGCGATCACCTCGCTGATCTGCGGAATCGCGGGCGTCGTGCTGTTCTGGGCCCTGGTGCCTCTGCTCGCCTCGATCGTCGCCGTGATCACCGGTCACATGGCTCTCCGACAGATGAAGGCGAACCCCGCGATCGGCGGACGAGGCATGGCCGTCGCCGGACTGATCATGGGGTACGTCATGGTCGCAGTCCTGGTGATCGGCATCGTCATGACAGTGATCGGCTTCCTCTTCTTCGGCGCCTTCACACTGCCCTTCCTCTTCTCGACCTGAGCGGTAGACAGGCGCGCCGTGGTGCGCGCACCGGCGTAGGCTGGACTCATCGTGAAGAGCAAGCCGCTGGTCCCTGCTGTCACCTCGCTTCCGCAGTCGCCGAAAGACGAGGCGGACCACCGCGTGCGCCGGTACGCGCTCACCATGACGATTCGCATCGTCTGCTTCGCGCTCATGATGTTCGTGCAGCCGTACGGCTGGTACACATGGGTCTTCGCGCTCGCGGCCGCACTCCTCCCCTACATCGCGGTGGTGTTCGCGAACGCGGGGAGCGACAGCACGGAGACGACGGCGGAGTCGCCCGTGCAGCAGTTGGAGGCACCGACTCCGCCCCCGACGCAGCCGGTCGAACAGGACCCGGCCCCTCACGTCATCACCATCCACGAAAGCCGCCAGGATCGCGAGTGAGTGGACTGGAGTGTTCGCGTGCCGGTTGCCGGAGCGCGGCGACCAAGCAGGTGGTGTGGCGCAATCCGCGTATCCATGCCGCTGACCGCGAGAAGATCTGGCTCGCGTGCGATGAGCATGCGCCGTTCCTCCACGACTACCTGACAGCCAGAGACTTCCCCGTGACAGTGAGAGATGGTGTGCCCTCGTGAGTGCCCGAATGGGTCGATGGACCGTGTACGTTCTGATTGCGATCGGTTTCGCGGTCGGGTGCGCCTTCCTGTCGAATTGGCAGTTCGAGCGCAATGAGTCGAGATCCGAGCAGATCGCTCTCGTCGAGAAGAACTACGACGCGGATCCTGTCCCGCTCGCCGACCTCATCGGCGCCGATGGCGCGCTCGAGCCAGGGGACGTCTGGCATCCCGTCGTGCTGACCGGCGAGTATCTGGCCGACGACCAGCTGCTCGTACGCAACCGCCCCCACGGCGGCACCAGCGCGTTCGAGGTTCTGGTGCCGTTCCGCGACGCCGACGGACGTGTGTTCATCGTCGATCGTGGCTGGGTGCCGCCCGGCGACGGCGACTCCCCCGACGCCGTTCCGGCCCCTCCTTCCGGAGAGGTCGAGGTGATCGTGCGGCTGCGTCCCGGAGAGCAGCTTCCGGCCTCGGGGCGGGGCGCGCCCGAGGGCCAGGTGCCGACGATCAACCTTCCCTCGATCGCCGAGCTGGTCGACGGAGACGTGATCACGAGCGCCTACGGGCAGATCGTCAGCGAGGAACCAGCGGGAGAAGGCACCCTGGGTCGTTTCGACTCCCCCACCGACGATCCCGGCCCGCATCTGTCCTACGCGATCCAGTGGATCCTGTTCGCGCTGATGGGCTTCGTGTTCATCGGGTACATCATCCGCACCGAGATCGTGAAGCACCGCGAAGAGGTCGAGGGGATGCCGGCGCCGGTGAAGAAGTCCCGGCGCCGTGACAGCGATGCCGACGTGGAAGACGAACTCCTCGACGCTCGCTGAGACGCGTCAGCTCCAGGCTCGCACATCTGAGACGATGGCGGTCTTGGGGTAGGCGCCCGAGGGCGTGCCGATCTCGAAGAGATCGATCAGGAGCATCAGCGGGTAGTCCGGCGACTGCGGGATTCGCCGCAGCACGCTCCCCTCACAGCCGATCACCGTCTCACCGTCGCCCCAGATCACCGTCCAGGTATGCGGCTCGCTCGCGTCGAACGGGAGCACCACTTCGGCCATGTCGGTCTCCAGCCGCGGATCACCGTGGGCCTTGATGCCGGTCCGGGCGCGCGTCGTCGTCGAGACGGCCTTCGCGTCGATCTCGAAGATGCAGATCTCACCGGCATCCGCCTCTGCGAGGTGCTCGACCCCGACGAGCCAGGCGGCGAGCATGCACCCGTCGTCTGTGCTCGCCGCGACGGTCACATCGACCCGTCCGCGGGCAGGGGCGAACAGCATGCGCAGAGGCGTCTCCGTTCGCACCTCGAGACCGTCCGGGCGATGTCGGTGCGTACCGCGCTCCGACCCGACGGGCCGGAGAACATCGCGGTCTGCACGTTCGACACACGGAGCGGGGCATCCTCCTCCCGCCAGTCGAGCTGATCGCTCCCGATCCGCAGCTGCAGCCCCGCGTCGACGATCTCGTATCGCGCCGCCGACCTCTCGGGGACGGTCCAATGCGGAAGGTAGTGAGCGATCCACCTCTCGCCGTCGAGCCCTGGCGAGAAGTCGTCCGCGAAGCTCGGAGCCTCTGACGGCGGAGGCGGGAGAGCCTCACCCATCGTTCAGTCGGTCCAGGGCATCGGCCGGTCGGGCAGGCGTGTGCTGTCGTCGGGAAGGTGCGGCAGCTCGTCACCTCCGGCCCGGATGCACAGCCAGCGGAGTTCGCCCGCACTGCCGGGGTGAGACCTCCACGTGCGGGCGACCCCCTGCCCGACTCGGATCACAGTGCCCGCGCCGACCTCGATGACCTCGTCGTCGAGTCCCATCTGTCCGCGCCCCTCGAGGAAGACATAGAGTTCCTCGATGCGCGCGTGGACGTGCCAGTATCCCGCCTCTTCACCCGGTGCGAGCGCGTTCGCGGTGAGGCCGATGTACTGCATGGTCAGCTCGTGGTCGACGACGCGGCGGCCGTCGCGCGAGCGTGCGGCGTCGAAGCCGCCGTGGTGCTCGCGCCACTCGTCGAGCGCACCGATCTCGATGACCTGGAAACCGCTCATGCGCGAGCCTCCTCCTCGATGCGGTCGGCCGCCTTGCCGAACAGCGTCCGACTCCAGCCGTCCACGGATGCCTCGTAGACGAGACGAGTGTGGCGTCGATCGGTCTCCCCCTGCCAGAACTCGACGCGGCTCGGGACGATGCGCCAGAGCACCCAGTCCCCGTCGGCGATGCCGGCCCGGGCGGACGCCGAGCGAGCGGCGAGGTCGGCCGCGCTCTCCTCCGGCGTCGCCTCCTCCACCCGGCCCCGCACGCGGACGGCGCGGACCTGTGGCTGCCACCAGAAATTCAGGGCCGCGGCCGGCACGGCGCCGAGCTGTGCACCCTTGCGCGACGATCGCGTGCTCGCGAAGCCCCACCCTCGTTCGTCGATCCGTTTCAGGATGAGCGTGCGGGCATCGGGGGTCCCGTCCGCGTCGACCGTGGCCAGCGTCACCGTGTGCGGTTCCGCCACTCCGGCCGTCGCGGCGGCGCGCAACCAGTCGGCGAACAGAACCGCGGGGTCGTCCGGCAGGTCACGAACGTCCCAGTCCGGCGCGTCGCCGGTGAGAGCGTGGCGTCCTCTCAGCCAGTCGTTGAGCGAAGCGAGGTGGAGATCCGAGTCGTCATGGGTCACCCTGTCGACTATGCCACTCCTGTCGGACGTGGCCCACCTCGGACGCGCTACGCGAGCTCGATGAGGTCCTGGTACTCCTGGCTCCAGAGGTCCTCGACGCCGTCGGGAAGGATCAGCACGCGCTCCGGGTTGAGCGACTGCACCGCACCGGGATCGTGTGAGACCAGGACGACCGCACCCTCGTAGTGCGCGAGTGCGCCGAGGATCTCCTCGCGAGATGCGGGGTCGAGGTTGTTCGTCGGCTCATCGAGCAGCAGCAGGTTGGCCGAGGAGACCACGAGGGTCGCCAGCGAGAGACGCGTCTTCTCGCCGCCCGAGAGCACACCCGCGGGCTTGAGCACGTCATCGCCGGTGAAGAGGAAGGATCCGAGCACCTTGCGCGCTTCCATCTCGGTGATGTGCGGAGCGGCCGAGACCATGTTCTCGAGCACCGAGCGGTTCACGTCGAGGTTCTCGTGCTCCTGCGCGTAATACCCCACCTTGAGCCCGTGACCCGGCTCGAGCTGGCCCGTGTCAGGCTGGTCGACTCCGGCGAGCATCCTCAGCAGCGTGGTCTTGCCCGCGCCGTTGAGTCCGAGCACGACGACCT
Organism: Actinomycetota bacterium; assembly: GCA_037033305.1. Taxonomy (GTDB): domain Bacteria; phylum Actinomycetota; class Actinomycetes; order Actinomycetales; family Microbacteriaceae; genus Microbacterium. Next base: position 10,103 of record JAZBLP010000018.1, read on the forward strand.
TCGATCCGCGGTCGATCGCGAGGTCGACATCCGTGAAGATCTCGAGGGAGCCGTACGACTTCGACAGCCCCGTCGCCATCATCGGGGTCTTGCCGCAGGCAGCGGGCTTGGGGAAGCGGAGCTTCGCCACCCGATCTTCCTGGCGGACCTCGTCGAGACCGGCGAGAAGCTTCTCGGCGCGCGCGATCATCTGGTGAGCGGCAGCAGCCTTGGACGCCTTCGCACCGAAGCGGGCCGCCTGCTGCTGCAGCGTGGTGGCCTTCTTCTCGGCGTTGGCCCGCTCCTTCTTGCGACGCTCCTCGTCCGCCACCCGCTGGCGCAGGTAGTTCTTCCAGTTCATGTTGTAGGTGTCGATGATCTGGCGGTTGGCGTCGAGGTAGAAGACGCGGTTGACGGTCTCACCGACGAGTTCGACGTCGTGGCTGATCACGATCAGCCCACCCTTGTAGTTCTTGAGGAACTCGCGCAGCCACACGACGCTGTCGGCGTCGAGGTGGTTGGTCGGCTCGTCGAGGATCATCGTCTCGGCGTCCGAGAACAGGATGCGCGCGAGCTCGATGCGACGACGCTGTCCGCCGGAGAGAGTGGAGAGCGGCTGGTCGAGGATGCGGTCGGGCAGCGACAGGTTGTTGGCGATGGATGCCGCCTCGGCCTCCGCGGCGTATCCGCCCTGCGCCTCGAACTGCTCGGTGAGGCGCGCATAGCGCTTCATCGCCTTCTCGGCCACGGCGGGGTCTTCCGATCCCATCGCCAGCGAGGCCTCGGTCATCCCGAGGTTCAGCTGGCCGAGCCCTCGTGCGTCGAGGATCCTCGTGCGCGCCAGGTCCTCCGGGTTGCCCGAACGGGGGTCCTGGGGCAGGTAGCCGAGCTCACCGGATCGGGTCACGGTTCCGCCGGCGGGAAGGACGTCGCCGGCGAGCACCTTGGTGAGCGTGGTCTTGCCTGCACCGTTGCGGCCGACGAGACCGATCTTGTCTCCGTCGCTCACACGGAACGACACGTTCTCCATCAGGAGGCGTGCGCCCACGCGGATCTCGAGTTCGTGCACGGCAAGCACAGGCGGGATGTCCGTTCTTTCAAGGGGGGGTGAGGCCGAGGGGCCAAACTCCCAGTATAGATCGCCCGGCTGGGTGTTCAGTCGAAGTACAGATCGTGGTGCAGCCGGCACCCGGGGTTGAAGCCCGCGGAGCAGGCGGGACAGGCCGACACCTCGAGATAGGCCTTGATGCTCAGCGGATTCCCGCAGACCCCGCACAGCACCGCTTCAGTGAACCTGTCGTCCGTCGACCACTGCCGCGCCTCGTGACCTGCGAGCGCCGAATGGCAGAGATGGCACGGGTACCAGTCACCGCAGCACGCGAACCTCAGCGCTATCACATCGAGCGGGCCGGCGTAGTGGTCGCACCGGGTCTGACCGTCGACCAGCATGCCGTGCACGGTGGTCGCTCCGATCACCGTGGGCCTGTCCACCGATCTACCTCTGCGGGTGGATGCGGTCGATACCTCAGGGTGATGCGCCATGCGCCCTCCGCTTCCTAGCCTTCAGAGGTGGATGTTATCAACGAGCTCATCGTGCAGACGGTCGCCTCTCCCTGGCTGTACGCCGTGCTGCTCGCGGTGACGATCATCGACGGCTTCTTCCCGCCCGTTCCGAGCGAGACCGTGCTCGTGGCGGCCGCCGCCGTGCTGACGTCGTCGGGTGAGCCATGGGCGCTGATCCCGCTCGGTCTCGTCGCCGCTGTCGGTGCGACGATCGGCGACAACATCGCGTTCGCTCTCGGACGACGGGTGGGCACGACCCGATGGGCGTGGATGCGTCGACCGCGGATCGCCTCGGCCTTCGCGCACGCCGAGCGCGCCCTCGACCAGCGCAGCGCCGCTCTGATCCTCGGCGCTCGATACATCCCCGTGGGCCGTGTCGCCGTGAACATGTCGGCGGGCGCGCTGCGATTCCCGTGGAGGCGCTTCCTTCCGCTGAGCGTCGTGGCCGGTCTCAGCTGGAGCGGGCTGAGCCTGGCGATCGGCATGCTCGCCGGATCGTGGATCACCGATCAGCCTGTCGCCAGCGCGGGGATCGGCGTCGGAGTCGCTCTCATCATCGGACTGGTCATCGACCGCGTCACCGCCGCCCGGCGTCGGCGCGCCCCCGTCGCGCAACTGGCAGGATGACACTCATGGGACGTCGTCGGCCGCGCACTCCGCGCGCTCCCCGCATCAGCCGTCGGACGGCAGCCCTCGCGACCATCGGCGTCGTGAGTCTCGCGCTCTTCGCAGTGCTCGTCCCCGTGCAGACGGTGTTGTACGGCACCGCCCTGCCGCTGTCGTTCATCCTCGGCGCCGCACTGTGCTCGGCGCCGCTGCTCTCGCTCTGGCGTCCGCGCTGGGCGATCGCATCGTTCTGCGCAGCGGCCTTCGCCCTCCCGCTGCTGGTCGTCCCGGACCGGGCGACTGAGGCGCCGTGGCCGTGGTCGGTGCCGGCGCTGCTGACATTCCTCCTCATGGTCGGCGTCATGACCTTCGTTCATGGAGGTCGCCTGGGCGCTGTCCCACTCGGCATCGGCGTGCTGCTCTCGCTCACGGCTCCCGTGCTGCGCCCCGAGATCGTCGCCACTCCCGCGACGGCCACCAGCGCCACCGCCGACCTCATCGTCACGACGTCTGTCGCCGCAGCCGTCTTCCTGGTGGCCATACTGGTCGCGGGGCGGGTGAGGGTGTCGGCCGAGCTCACGAGGGAACGCGAGCATTCGGCACTCGAGGAGTCCCGCCGCGCACTCGTCGAAGAGCGCAGCCGTATCGCTCGCGAACTGCACGACGTGATCGCCCACAGCATGTCGGTCATCCAGGTGCAGGCGTCCACGGCTCGATATCGACTTCCCGAGATCGGCGAGGCCGCGACGGCGGAGTTCGAGAGCATCGCCGCCACTGCGCGCGGATCCCTCACCGAGATGAGACGGATGCTCGGCGTGCTGCGCACCGAGGACCAGGCGGCTGAGCTCGCGCCGCAGCAGGGCATCGACGACATCCCGGCTCTCGTCGACACGATCCGGCGCGCCGGCGTCACGGTGGGGCTCGAGATCGCCGGCGCAGTCGCCGACGTGCCGCAGGCCGTGCAGATCGCGGCGTTCCGCATCGCGCAGGAGGCGCTCAGCAATTCGGTGCGACATGCGTCCGGGGCTGCGGTCACGGTGCGTCTGCAGGTGAATGCCGCGGCCGTCGTCATCCGCGTCCGCAACGGCCGCCCCGCAGCCCAGACAGCCCCTCCGAGCGGGGGCTATGGCCTGCGCGGCATGCGCGAGCGCGTCGAACTGCTCGGCGGCTCCTTCACCGCAGGCCCCGCTGCCGACGGCGGGTGGGAGGTCGTCGCCTCCCTTCCGTTGCACGAGAGTCCGTCCCGCGACGACCTCACCCCGATCCCCGAGGAGACCCCGTGACGATCAGCGTCCTCATCGCCGACGACCAGGCGATGGTCCGCGCCGGATTCGCCGCCCTGCTCGATGCGCACGACGGCATCCGCGTCGCGGGACAGGCGGCCGACGGAGCCGAGGCCGTGACCCTGGCTGCCCGCCTGGATCCCGACGTCATCCTGATGGACGTGCGGATGCCGCAGGTCGACGGTATCGAGGCCACTCGCCGCATCCTCGGCCCGGGCTACCCCGCAGCGCATGTGCCGAGGATCCTCATGCTCACGACCTTCGACATCGACGACTACGTCTACGACGCCCTCGAGGCTGGCGCGAGCGGATTCCTGTTGAAGGATGCTCTTCCCGAGGAGCTCGTGCACGCCGTGCGCGTGGTCGCCGGCGGTGACGCCCTGCTCGCCCCCAGTGTGACGCGGCGCATGATCGAGCAGTTCGCCGGACGTCGGCCCCGCACTGCGAGGGCCGCGACCTCGCTCGCGGAGCTGACCGATCGGGAGCGCGAGGTGCTGGTGCTCATCGGGCGCGGACGATCGAACAGCGAGATCGCGTCCGATCTCTTCATCGCCGAGCAGACCGTGAAGACCCACGTCGGCAAGGTGCTCGCCAAGCTCCGCCTGCGCGACCGCGTGCACGCCGTGATCCTCGCGTACGACACGGGTCTCGTCGAGCCCTCCTCCTGAGCCGCTGCTCCGGATCACACGACGGTACGGGCGCGAACCAGCCCGCAGGGTGATCCCTCGACCGGCACCGCGTCCATACGCTCCTCGGACACCCATCCGAGGAGGACTCCATGGCCATCGTCGAGGCACCACCCCGCACCGCTCACCGAGCCTCGCTGCCGGACGGTCGCGACGCCGCGATCGACCTGCTTCGAGCGATCTGCGTGACAGGAGTCGTGCTGCTTCACGCCATCATGGTCGGCGTCACGGTCGTCGACGGCGGTCCGGTGTTCGCGAACGCGAGCGAGGGCGCCTGGTGGATCATCCCCGTCAGCTGGGTTCTCCAGGTCATGCCTCTGTTCTTCGTCATCGGCGGCTTCGCCGGTCACGTCGCCTACCGGCGGTCGCAGGCACGCGGCGGCACCGCATCCGACTTCATCGCAGCCCGCGTGCATCGCCTGCTCCGGCCCGCACTGTTCGCGATCGCTGTCATCGGCGTCGCGCTCGCGGCTCTCAGCGTGGCCGGCGTTCCCGGCGACATCATCACCACCGCCGGCTTCCGCTACAGCCAGCCGCTGTGGTTCCTCGGTGTCTTCCTGGGCTGTCAGGCGCTTCTTCCCGCACTGTCGAAAGCCCACGCACGCCGTCCGCTGGTCGCCGTCGCAGCGCTCGTGTCGGCATCGATCATCGTCGACGTGGTCCGGGCGAGCAGCGGCCTCGAGGGACTGGGCTTCTTCAATCTCGCTTTCGTCTGGCTCGCACTCCAGCAGTTCGGCTTCTTCCTCGCCGACGGCACCGTCGACCGGCTGGCCCGAGCGACGCGGGCCATCGTCGGAACAGCGGCTCTGACGGCGCTCATCGCAGCCTTCGCGACAGGGATCTACTCCCCCGACCTCATCGCGAACATCAACCCGCCCACGGCAGCGCTGCTGCTCGTCGGCGTCGTGCACCTGAGCGCCGTCTCGCTTCTGCGCGATCGCATCGACGCGCTCAGCCGCCGCCCCGTTGCCGCCGCGTTCGGCGCGTTCGTCAACCGCCGCACCATGACGATCTACCTGTGGCACATGCCGGTGCTGCTCGCCATGGCGGGTTTCTCGGCCATCGCCTCACTGGTCGGCGGAATCGCGCTGCCGGAGCCGGGATCCGTCGCGTGGTGGGGGTCGCGTCCGATCTGGCTCTCGGTCGCCCTGAGCCTGACGGCGGCGATGGCTGTCTCACTCGCCCGCATCGAGACGCAGCCGTCACCCCGGTCTTCTGACAGGACCCACAGGATCGTGCTGGCGGCCGTGCTGGGCATCGCCTCCGTCGTCCTGCTTCTCGTCGCCGGGACGACCGCGCTGACGGCCGCGGTCGCCGCCGGTGGGATGCTGCTGTCTCTGCGCATCGCCCGCCGATCACACCAGACCGCGAGCGGCGAGAGCGTCGCCGACATCGTCCGCGTGGCGTAGCGTCCTGACCATCAGCGGCACGGTGCCTCGCACGCCGCGAGGGATGCCGCGAGCGAGGTGAGCCTCGTTGACCGCGTGTGCGAAGTGGGCGACCACGGGGATCATCGTGAGGGTCAGTGAGATCGTCATCGCGACGGCATCAGCGTCGATGCCCACTCGGCGCAGTGGTCTCAGCATCCGATGCAGCACGGCGAGCAGATCGCCCATCGGGGTGGTGATCGTGAGAAGCGACGCCAGCAGCAGCAGCGAGGTCACTCTGGCCGTGCTGACCCATGCCGCGAGCGGCGAGGCGAAGATCCACAGCGCCGCTCCGAGAACCAGGACGAGCCAGCGCAGCCGCCACGCCTCGACGAGCAGGGTCGTCACCGGCAGCCTGGCCGCGAGGTAGAGCAGGCACACGACGAGAAGCGATGCCGAGACGCTCCATCGATCGTGCGGATAGCCTGACGAGACGAGCGCGAGCACGGCGAAGACGGCGAGCTTGCGCCCCGCCGGCATCCGGTGGACGATGCTCTCCCCCGGCCGATACGCCTGGATCACGGCGCCAGCTCGCGATACTCGGCGACCACGTCCGACGGGGCACCGGACGCGATGATCGAGCCCTCCTCGAAGAGCACGGCGTGGTCGCATCGCTCTGCGAGCCCGAGGTCGTGGGTGACGACGACGACCTGGGCGGGAAGCGCCAGCAGCAGATCCGAGATCCGACGGGAATTGCGCAGATCCAGCAGCGTCGTCGGCTCATCGGCCACGATCAGCTGCGGTTCTGTGATCAGAACCGACGCGAGAGCCAGCATCTGCTTCTGACCGCCGGACAGCTCCGACGCAGGCACGCCCGCCCGATCGGTCAAGCCGTGCTCGGCGAGTGCCGCCGCCACTCGCCTGTCGACCTCCGCGCGAGGAGACCCGCGAAGCGACAGCGCGAGATCCTCGGCGGGCGTCGGCATCAGGATCTGCGCCTGCGGGTCGGTGAAGACGAAACCCACCCGCCGTCGCAATGCCTTCACGTCTCGACGCGAATCGAGACCGTGCACCGTCACGCGCCCCGCATCAGGGAGCACGAGGCCGTTCAGCAGACGCGCGAAGGTCGACTTTCCTGAACCGTTCGCGCCGATGACCGCGGTCCTGTGCGCCGCGAGCTCGATGCTCACATCGCTCAGGATCGCGCGCCCCTCCCGCTCGACGGTGACGTCGTCGACCGAGATCGATCGGGTCGTGGTCTCAGACGGCACGGGCGGATGCCGGGCCGGAGAAGGCACGTGCGCCGAAAGCTCGGGGGTAGGCGCGACGCAGCGCGAGGACCAGGGCCGTCGCCGCTGCCGCCTTGAGGAGATCGCCCGGGAGGAACACGAGGCTCGCCAGTGCCGTCGGCGCCAGGTCGAGCCCGAGCACGAGCGCCGTGACGGGAACCCCGCAGACGTATACGACCAGGATGCCGCCGACGGCGACTCCGAGGGCGACCCGCCACCAGCTGGTCCGACCGCTGCGCACGATCAGTCCGATGATGATGACGCCCAGGAGCCACCCGAGCAGGTACCCGGCTGTCGGACCGACGAAGACGCCGAGACCGCCCCGCCCCCCGGCGAGCACGGGGAGCCCGACCGCTGCCAGCACCAGCACCAGAAGCACCGAGAGAGGGGCCAGGCGAGGGCCGAGCACAGCGCCGGCGAGCATCACCCCCAGGGTCTGCGCGGTGATGGGCACTCCGCCGGGGATCGGGATGGTCACCATTCCGAGGGCGATGATGAGCGCGGCGAAGATCGCCACCCGTGCGAGTTCTCGACCGAGGTCGCCTGTCTGCTGAGTCATGGTCGCCCACCTTCCTGAACACCGTTCACTTGAACGGTGTTCACTATACTGACGCAATGGCTCCGGAGCACAACTCGACCCGTCACGACCGCGACGGCGTCGCACGCGCCGCCCTGGCACTCCTCGACGACGTCGGCCTCCCCGACCTCTCCATGCGGCGGATCGCCGGCAGGCTCGATGTGCAACCGAGCGCCCTCTACTGGCACTTCTCGAGCAAGCAGGAGCTGCTGGCGGAGCTGGCTGACCGCATCACCGCGGGAATCCGCCGCGACGATGCAGACGTCCTCAGCACCGCCCGCAGCATCCGGGACGCCCTCTTCACCTATCGAGACGGTGCGGAGCTCGTACTCAGCACCTATGCCCTGCGTCTCGGCTCGTCGTACGCGCACACCGCATTGGAAGCGGCGCTGACGCGTCACGGCCGGTCGGACGCTCCGGAGCGAGCGACTGCGCTGCTGCACTTCGTGCTGGGCCACGCCACACTCGTTCAGCAGCGGATGCATGCGGACAGCCTCGGGGCGGCACTCGACGACCACACGGTCGACGTGACAGCCGGCCTCGACCGGATCTTCGACCTGGGCGTAACCGCGCTCGCCGGGGAGCCATCCGGCACCGACCTCACCGAGTGGGCGACCCCGCGTCAGACGTCTCCGCGCCGTGACCCATCCTGAGCCCGGGCAGGAACGCCAGAAGCACCAGACCGAGGCAGAATGCGAACACGATGCTGAAGGCGCTCACGTCTCCGCCGAGGCTGGCGACCGCGAGACCCGCCAGAGCGATGACGACCGCGGCCCCCGTCGAGTCTGAGATCGAGAGAGCTGACGAGTTGAAGCCCTGATTGCCGGCATCCGAGTATGCCAGGGTGAGCACGGTGAGACGGGGATAGAGCAGGCCCATGCCGCCGCCGGCGAAGGCCCACCCCACGACGACGAACAGCGGCGAGAGCCCCCAGAGCGCTGCGAGGAGCACGAAGACCAGCGCGCAGAGCAGCAGCGCGAGACTGATGACGGTGATCCGCGTGTTGCCGAGACGTTCGCCGAATCGGCCCTGCAGGGCAGACGCCCCGGCCCAGGCGAAGGCGGCGAACATCAGGGCGATGCCCGCCCACGTCGCCGTGAAGCCGAACTTCTCCATGAGAAGGTAGGGGATGTACGCTTCAGCCGCGAAGAACGCGCCCGCGACGATGCCGCGCATGAGCACGACGCTGGGCAGGCCGCGGCCGGCGCGCAGAGTGCGGCGAGGCAGCAGTGGCAGCACAGCCACGGCGATGACGGCCACGGAACCCAGCGCCACCGACCAGCCGACCTGCACGGGCATCTCGGCCGTGAAGCCGATCAGCACGGCGAACACGGCGACGACGACCGCGAGCATCAGACGAGTGACGAGAGCTCTACGGTCCTGCGGTTCGCCATGCCCGAGGTCGACGCCGCGCAACCGGATCGCGATCAACAGGAAGGCGGCCGTCGTCAGCACGGCCACGCCGAGGAAGGCCCACCGCCAGTCGAGGTACTCGGCGACGGCCCCCGCGAGGAACGGACCGATCATCGAGGGCACGACCCAGGCCGCAGCGAACGCGGCGAACACCCGTCCGTGCAGCTGGGGCGGATACAGGCGGGCCACCACGACATACAGCGCCACCGTCTGCCCGCCCGCGCCGAGTCCCTGCACCAGGCGTCCGATGAGGAACTGATCCATCGTCACCGCGAACCCCGACAGCAGCAGTCCGGCGATGAACAGCGACACCGCGGCGTACAGCGCACCCCGAGGTCCGCGGGCGTCCGACCATGCGCCTGCGGCGACCATCCCGATCACGCTCGTCGCCAAGGTGCCCGCGAAGGCCACCGCATACAGAGCCTGGCCGTCGAGTGCGTCGCTCACGATCGGCATGACGGTCGTCACCGCGAGCGCCTCGATCGCGGCCAGGAAGATCAGCGCGACCGCGCCGGCGGTGACCCAGAGGCGTTCGCGGTCCCAGATCGACGGTGTCGCTCGATCGACCGTCATCGATCCACGAGCGTCGCGATGCGCTCGATGGCCTCGGTGATGATCTCCGGACTCGTCCCGAAGTTCAGCCGCACGAATCCTCTGCCCTGCTCGCCGAAGGCGGGGCCGAAGTGCAGGGCCACCTTCGCCTCCTTGAGGATCCGGCGCGCAGGGTTATCGCCCCATCCGAGAGCCGAGAGATCCATCCAGGCGAGATACCCGGCGTCGGGGATCCGGTAGCGCGCGCCGGGGAGCTTCGATGCGAGGAGGTCCTCGAGGAGTAGGCGATTCGCGTCGAGTGTCGCGAGCAGCCCGTCGAGCCACTCATCGCTCTCCTCCGAGAAGGCGGCGACAGCCGCGAGGAGACCGAACTGACCGGTGCGCCACTCGACCTCGATCGGCAAACCGCGCACGACCGCGCTCGTGGCATCGGAGGCGGTCACCATGAGCGCACACTTGAGGCCCGCCAGATTGAAGGCCTTGCTCGCGCTGACGACCGCGTAGCCGACACGCTCGGCGGCCTCGCCCGTGTCGAGGAACGGCGTGAAGCCGGCTCCGGGCTGGGCGAGCGGCGCGTGGATCTCGTCGGATACCACCGCCGCGCCGAACTCGTCCGCGATCTCCGCCAGCGCCGCGAGCGCGTCGCGACTGTGGACGGTGCCCGTCGGATTGTGCGGATTGCAGAGCAGGATCGCGGTCGCACCGTCCTCGAAGGCTGCACGGACGCCGTCGAGATCGAGCTCCCAGCCCGTCCCGGTGTCGATCAGAGGCACCCGCTCCACCTCGGCCCCGGCCTCGGACACCAGGTCGTAGAACGGCGGATACACCGGCGGAGTCACGACCACACGCTCCCCCGGCTGGGTCACTCTGCGAAGGATCTCGACGATGCCCATGCTCACGTCGGCCGTGGTGCGCATCCGCGTCGGATCCGTCTCCCAGCCGAAGCGACGGCGCGCGAAAGCCGCATACGTGTCCGGCAGCGGCGTCCGGGAGGCGATGTAGCCGGTGTCGCCGATCTCCACGGCGCGACGCAGCGCGTCGGAGATCTCCGGCGCGAGCGGAAAGTCGGTCTCCGCGACGAAGAGCGGAAGCACATCGGCGGGATACTCCCGCCATTTCTCGCTGCTTCGCTGCCTGAGCTCGGCCAGAGGCAGAGCCGTGACCTCGAGCATCCTCAGATCGCGAAGCCGAGGGCGCGCATCATGTCGCGCCCGTCATCCGTGATCTTCTCCGGACCCCACGGCGGCATCCACACCCAGTTGATGCGGAAGCGGTCGACGACGTTGTCCAGAGCCTGTGCGGTCTGGTCTTCGAGCACGTCCGTCAGGGGGCAGCCGGCGCTGGTCAGCGTCATGTGGATCACGAGAGCATCGTTCTCGTCATCCCAGGCGAGGTCGTAGATGAGGCCGAGGTCGACGACATTGATCCCGAGCTCCGGGTCCATGACGTCTTTGAGCGCCTCGGTGACCTCGTCGTACTTCGCGTCCGTGAGGGTGGCTGTCATGCGAATCAGCCTACGCCTCGATCGGGGCTGCGGGGTCGAGGAAACGGTCGTATCCCTCGTCCTCGAGCCGGTCCGCGAGCTCAGGGCCGCCCTCTTCGACGATCTTGCCCGCGACGACGACATGCACGAAGTCCGGACGGATGTAGCGGAGGATGCGGGTGTAGTGCGTGATCAGCAGAACGCCCAGGCCGGTCGACTCCTTGGCGCGGTTGACGCCCTCGGAGACGATCTTGAGTGCGTCGACGTCGAGGCCGGAGTCGGTCTCGTCGAGGATCGCGAACTGCGGCTTGAGCACCTCGAGCTGCAGGATCTCGTGACGCTTCTTCTCGCCGCCGGAGAAGCCCTCGTTGACGTTGCGCTGAGCGAACTTCGGGTCCATGCGGAGGTTCGACATGGCCGCCTTGACGTCCTTGGTCCAGCCGCGGATCGCCGGAGCTTCGCCGTCGAGTGCCGTCTTCGCGGTGCGGAGGAAGTTCGTCACCGTCACGCCGGGGATCTCGACCGGGTACTGCATCGCGAGGAACAGACCGGCGCGCGCGCGCTCGTCGACGCTCATCGCGAGCACATCCTGGCCATCGAAGGTGATCGAGCCGGAGGTCACGGTGTACTTCGGGTGACCGGCGATCGTGTACGCGAGCGTCGACTTGCCCGAGCCGTTGGGGCCCATGATCGCGTGGGTCTCACCGGTGTTCATGGTGAGGGTGATTCCGTTGAGGATCGGGGTGGTACCCGCCTCGGTCTCGACCGTCACGTGCAGGTCGCGGATTTCAAGAACAGACATTCAGACTTCCTTCGTCACAGTCGGGTCGATGAGCACGTCGTCTCCGTCGATCTCGACGACGTAGACCGGGACGGGCTCATAAGCAGGGAGATTCTGGGGCTTGCCGGTGAGCAGCGAGAACGCGGAGCCATGGGCCCAGCACTCCACCGTGTCACCTTCGACGAAGCCTTCGGCGAGAGAGATGTCGCCGTGCGTGCAGGTGTCTCCGATGGCGTGGATGACGCCTTCGGAGTCCTTGATCACGGTGATCGGGACGCCGTTCGGCTCGACACGGATCGGCATGTCCTGCTCGAGCTCCGCGACGCCGCACACACGCTCGGCGGTCACGCGTTCACCTCGGCGAGCTCGGTCTCGATCGCGTCGAGCAGTTCGGTCTCGAGAGCCGGGATGCCGAGGCGCTGGACGATGTCGGTGAGGAATCCGAGCACGACGAGTCGACGTGCCTCCTCTTCGCTGATGCCGCGCGCTTGCAGGTAGAACAGCTGCTCGTCGTCGAAACGGCCGGTCGCGCTGGCGTGGCCGGCGCCGAGGATGTCTCCGGTCTCGATCTCGAGGTTCGGGATCGAGTCGGCGCGGGCGCCCTCGGTGAGCACCAGGTTGCGGTTGGCCTCGTACGAGTCGGTGCCCGTCGCAGCGGCGCCGATCAGCACGTCGCCGATCCACACGCTGTGTGCACCGTCGCCCTGGAGCGCGCCCTTGTAGAGCACGTCACCCTTGGTGTGCGGGCCCTTGTGGTGCAGGTACACCTGGCTCTCAAGGTGCTGCCCGGCATCGGCGTAGGACAGCCCGTAGAGGTAGCCCTCGGATCCGGCACCGGCGAGCTCGACGCTCGGGTTCACGCGCACGACTCCGCCGCCGAAGCTGATCACGAAGTGCTTCAGCGTGGCATCCGCGTCGACGCGGGCCTGGTGCGCGGACGTGTGAACGGCCTCGTCCTGCCACTGCTGCAGGCTGATGACGGTGAGCTTCGCTCCGTCGCGGACGATGATCTCGACGTTCTGCGAATACTGCGCGGCACCGGTGTGCTGCAGCACGACGGTCGCCGAGCTGTGCTCGAGGGCCTCGATCACGATATGGGCGTCGGCGCGCAGCTCGGCGCCGAGTCCTTCGATCGAGACGAGGACGGGCTCTGCGATCTCTTCTTCACGAGGGATGCGGATGTGCAGCGCCTCGGCAGCGCCCTGCCAGGCGACGGCCGCCGTGACGTCCTCGGCGAGGAAGACCTCGCCGCGAGGAGCATCACCCGCGGCGAGCGGCGCCGCCACGTACTTCTGACCGTCACCGAACGAGTAGCGCACGCCCTCGGTCGCTCCTGCCACCTCGAAGAGGGGCGTGAGCTTCGCGACAGGAGTGTGCTTCCAATTGACCTCGCGGCCGGTCGGCGAGCCGAAGTCAGCCGGCTCGAAGGAATGCGGACGCTCCGAGCGGGTCTGCACCGGCACGAAACCGGCATCCGAGACCTGAGCTGCGGGGTCGATGTGCGCGTTCGTATGCTGCGCCTCGCTGGGCGCTGTCGTCGAGGCCGCCATTTAGCCGACCGATCCTTCCATGCCCATTTCGATGAGCTTGTTCAATTCCATCGCGTACTCCATGGGCAGTTCACGCGCGATCGGCTCGATGAAGCCGCGCACGATCATCGCCATCGCCTCGTCCTCCGGCATGCCACGGGACTGCAGGTAGAACAGCTGCTCCTCGCTGACCTTCGAGACGGTGGCCTCATGGCCGAGCTGCACGTCGTCGACGCGGATGTCGATCGCCGGGTATGTGTCGGAGCGCGATTTCGTGTCGACCAGCAGCGCGTCGCAGCGCACGGTGTTCGCGGAGTGGTGCGCGTTCGCGTCCACCCTCACCTCACCGCGGTAGCCCGCGCGTCCGCCGCCTCGCGCGATGGACTTCGAGACGATCGACGACTGCGTGTAGGGCGCCATGTGGATCATCTTGGCGCCGGCGTCCTGGTGCTGACCGGGGCCCGCGAAGGCGACCGAGAGGGTCTCGCCCTTGGCGTGCTCGCCCATCAGGTAGATCGACGGGTACTTCATCGTCACCTTGGATCCGATGTTTCCGTCGACCCACTCCATCGTCGCGCCCTCATGGGCGACGGCCCGCTTGGTGACGAGGTTGTAGACGTTGTTCGACCAGTTCTGGATCGTCGTGTACCGAACGCGGGCGTTCTTCTTCACGATGATCTCGACGACGGCCGAGTGCAGCGAGTCCGACTTGTAGATCGGAGCCGTGCAGCCCTCGATGTAGTGGACGTAGCTGTCCTCGTCGGCGATGATCAGGGTCCGCTCGAACTGGCCCATGTTCTCGGTGTTGATGCGGAAGTACGCCTGAAGGGGGATCTCGACGTGCACTCCCTTGGGGACGTACACGAACGATCCGCCCGACCACACGGCCGTGTTCAGTGCGGCGAACTTGTTGTCGCCGGCAGGGATCACGGTGCCGAAGTACTCCTCGAAGAACTCGGGGTGCTCGCGGAGGGCGGTGTCGGTGTCCATGAAGATGACGCCCTGCTCCTCCAGATCCTCGCGGATCTGGTGGTAGACGACCTCGGACTCGTACTGCGCGGCGACACCGGCGACGAGGCGCTGACGCTCGGCCTCGGGGATCCCCAGGCGCTCGTACGTCTCGCGGATCTCCGCAGGCAGGTCCTCCCAGGACTGCGCCTGCTTCTCCGTCGAGCGCACGAAGTACTTGATGTTGTCGAAGTCGATCTCGCTGAGGTCGGCGCCCCAGGTCGGCATCGGCTTGCGACCGAAGAGCTGATAGCCCTTGAGCCGGGTCTTCAGCATCCACTCCGGCTCGTGCTTGAGCGCCGAGATCCCGCGGACCACCTCTTCGGAGATACCGCGCTTGGCGATGGCTCCGGCAGCATCCTCGTCATGCCACCCGAATTCGTACACCCCCAGGCTGTCAAGCTCCGGGCGGTCGATCAGCACATCCGACATCACACACTCTCCTCACAGGTCCCAAACGGTGTCATCCGCCCCGACACACCTGATCCCCGTCGAGTCTGCGGGAGCGGGTGCCGTTGGTGGGCCCTCATCACCGGCGCATCCATCGCGCCTAAACTGTTAGCGATGCTTCAGCGCGGTCAGCGCTCATCGCAACAATCCGATTCTACAGGTTCCGCCTGAAGACAGGGCCGCTCGCCGTGTCCGGCGCGGTCCGGAGAGACTTATGCCCGAGACGACGATCTCCTCCCCCACGAACGCGGCAGCGTCGACGCATGCGATCCTCTGGGGACGAGCGCTGCGCGTCTTCGCCTGGCTGTCGTTCCTCGCCCAGACGATCATCATCGGCACCGGTGGCGCCGTGCGCCTGACCGGATCGGGCCTCGGATGCTCGGAGTGGCCGCTGTGCACCCCGGAGTCGCTCGTCCCGATCTATGCCGATCAGGGAATCCACGGCATCATCGAGTTCGGCAACCGCGTGATGACGGGCGTCGTGGGCATCATCGCCCTCGCCGTCCTGCTCCTCGTCCTGGCACGCGTCGGCGGCAGGAGGAGCGTGTTCTCGGCTCTGCGCTTCGCCGGAGTCGGAATCGTCGTGGCCGGCGTCGTCTTCCTCGCGTTCACCCTCATCGGCCTCCCCGCCAGCCCCTTCGCGATGGCGGCGCTGCTCGTGACGGTGATCGCCGCGACGATCCGCTCTGTGCGGCTGACGTCCGACAGACGGGACCTGGTCCTGCTCGCCTGGATCGTGCTGATCGGCGTGGTCGCCCAGGCACTGGTCGGCGGCATCACCGTGCTGACGGGATTGAACCCGTTCATCGTCGGCTTCCACTACGTCTCGTCGCTCCTGCTCGTGTGCGTGACAGCGGCGTTCCTCGTGCGCCTGTACGCGGCCCCCGGCCCCCGCGTCCGCGCAGTGCCGAAGTGGTTCACGATCCTCAGTCATGTCACCGGTCTCGCCCTCGCCGTGACGATCCTGTTCGGCGTGCTCACGACCGGGTCCGGACCGCACTCGGGCGACGCCGACGTCCTGCGCCACGGCTTCGACGCCACCGTGCTCGCGCACGTGCACTCCTGGCCGGGATACATCCTCGCCGCTCTGGTCGTCGCGCTGACGATCGCCGCATGGGTCCTGCACCTCCGGCCGCGCAGGTGGCTGCTCGTGCTCGTGCTCGCGATCCTCGTGCAGGTCGCCGTGGGTGTGTGGCAGGCGCGTGAGGGCCTTCCGCCGGTGCTCGTGGGAATCCACATGGTGCTCGCCTCGCTGTCGGCAGCCGCCTACACCGTGGTGGTGCTGAACCTGAAGAAGCCGGCCCCCGCGGAGGCCTGATCGTCCGCCCCCACAGGGGATGCATAGCCGCGACATCAGAGGCTCATCAGTTCGTCGTGCACGGTTGCGGACATGAACAAGTCACTGACACGCAGCATCGGCTTCTGGCTCCTCCTCGTGCTCTCGCTCGCTTCGGCGGGCGTGGGAGGCTGGCTCATCGCCGGCCAGATCGGCACCATGACGAGCACCCTGCTCGACGGCACAGCGACCGGCATCGAGGTCTACGTCGGTCAGTCACTCGTCGTCGTCGGTGCAGCTCTGCTCGCCGCCGGCGTCATCGGCCTCCTGATCTCGGTGGCGCTCACCGCGGTGCAGGCGCTCGTCCCCTCCCCCGCGCCCGCGGTCGTCGAGCCGATCGACTGGTCGGCGGAGAACCATGACGAGACGCCTGAGGACACGCAGGTCACGACCGATGCGGTCGAGCAGCCCTCAGCGGAGACGACGGACGACGCGGACGCGGATCAGAACGGCAGCAGCGGGTCGACCGCGACCGCCACGAAGATCAGCGTGAGGTAGGTGATCGAGGCGTGGAAGACTCGCATCGGCCGCGCCTCGTTGCCTCGCACCGCCTGGTTGTACAGGCGGTGCGACTCGTAGATGAACCAGCCGCCGAACACTACGGCGGACACGCCGTAGACGAGGCCCATGTTCGCGATCGGGATGAGCAGCAGCGAGCAGGCGACGGTGGCCCAGGCGTAGAGGATGACCTGAAGGCCGACCTGTGAGGCGTTGCGGGTGACGCCGAGCATGGGCACGTCGACGTCGTCGTAGTCGTCCTTGTACTTCATCGACAGCGGCCAGTAGTGCGGCGGCGTCCACAGGAAGATGAGCGCGAAGAGGATGAAGGCGGGCCAGTCGAGTGATTCGGTGACGGCCGCCCAGCCGATCAGCACCGGGAAGCATCCTGCGATGCCGCCCCAGATGATGTTCTGCTCTGTGCGGCGCTTGAGGATCATCGTGTAGATCACGACGTAGAAGAAGATGGCGGATGCCGAGAGCGTCGCCGCCAGCCAGTTGGTCGTGAACCACAGCCATACGGTCGACACCACTGCCAGCGTCCAGGAGAAGATCAGAGCGCCTCGCGGGCTGATCTCGCCGGTGACCAGCGGACGGTTCTCCGTGCGATGCATGTGGGCATCGATGTCGCGGTCGAGGTACATGTTGAACGCCGCGGCCGAGCCGGCGCTCAACGAGCCGCCGATCACGGTGGCCAGCACGAGCCACATGTCGGGAAGACCGCCCTGCGCGAGGAACATCACCGGGACGGTCGACACCAGCAGCAGTTCGAGGACGCGCGGCTTGGTGAGGGCGACATACGCCTTCACGGTGCGACCGATGGACTTCTTCACAACGGTCTGATCAGACATCGTCGAGATCTCGATCGCCTCCTCCACACGCGTCACGACAGCGTTTCCCAGTCTAGGGCACGCCGGACGCCGAGCTGGCCCGAGCCCGATCACGCGGCTCCGGACGCCGCCGGGCATCCGATGGCACGGGCTCGGCGGAATCGCGTTCCGCAGAGGTTGATCCGCAGTTCCAATGATCGCGGAAGCCGCGCCCGACCCATGGAATTACTGGACGGGCGGAGCGTTGTAAAGGGGGGTAACGAGTCGAACCTCGGCGCTATGCTGAAATGACTCGCGCGTCCGGCGCACATCACAAACCCCTCCGTATCGTTGCGGACTGCGATCGTGCAATCCGGCGCTCTCGAACAGTTGCAGAAGGGCTTCACAGTGTCGGAATTGCAGTGGGATGAGATCGACCGACGCGCGGTGGACACCGCGCGTCTGCTGGCTGCGGATGCGGTAGAGAAGGTCGGCAACGGCCACCCCGGCACCGCGATGAGCCTGGCTCCGGCCGCGTATCTCCTCTACCAGCGGGTGCTGCGTCACGACCCGACCGACACCGACTGGCTCGGTCGCGACCGCTTCATCCTCTCGGTCGGACACTCCTCCCTCACGCAGTACGTGCAGCTGTACCTGGGCGGCTTCGGCCTCGAGCTCGATGACCTCAAGGCACTGCGCACGTGGGGCTCGCTGACGCCGGGCCACCCCGAGTACGGACACACCAAGGGCGTCGAGATCACCACCGGCCCGCTGGGCCAGGGGCTCGCCTCCGCCGTGGGCTTCGCCTACGCCGCCCGCTATGAGCGCGGTCTGTTCGACCCCGAGGCGGCGGTGGGCACCAGCCCGTTCGACCACTTCGTCTACGTCATCGCCGGCGACGGCGACCTCCAGGAGGGCGTCACCAGCGAGGCTTCCTCGCTGGCCGGCCACCAGGAGCTCGGCAACCTCATCGCGATCTACGACTCCAACCAGATCTCGATCGAGGACGACACGAACGTCGCCTTCACCGAAGACGTCGCCAAGCGCTACGAGGCCTACGGCTGGCAGGTCCAGGTCGTCGACTGGAAGAAGACCGGCGAGTATGTCGAAGACGTCGCCGAGCTCAACGCCGCGATCGAGGCCGCGAAGGGCGAGACGTCGAAGCCGTCGCTCATCATCCTGAGGACGATCATCGGCTGGCCGTCGCCCGGCAAGCAGAACTCCGGAAAGATCCACGGATCCGCGCTCGGCGGCGACGAGCTCGCCGCCACGAAGGAGGTCCTCGGCTTCGACCCCGACGAGCACTTCGCCGTCGCCGACGACGTCATCGCCCACACCCGCGCCCTCGCGGATCGCGCCGCAGAGACCCGCGCCGAGTGGCAGAAGTCGTTCGACTCGTGGGCCGCGGCCAACCCCGACCGCAAGGCACTGCTCGACCGGCTCGAGGCCAAGGAGCTGCCGGCCGACATCACCTCTGCGCTCCCCGTCTTCGAAGGCGGCAAGGACGTCTCGACGCGCGCGGCATCCGGTCAGGTCATCAACGCCCTCGCTGCGGAGCTCCCCGAGCTCTGGGGAGGATCGGCGGATCTCGCCGAGTCGAACCTCACGACGATCAAGGACTCGAAGTCCTTCATCCCCTCCGAGTGGTCGACCCACGAATGGTCGGGCGACCCCTACGGCCGCGTGCTGCACTTCGGCATCCGCGAGCACGCCATGGGGGCCATCGTCAACGGCATCGTGCTGCACGGCCCGACTCGCGCCTTCGGCGGCACGTTCCTCATCTTCAGCGACTACATGCGCCCGCCGGTGCGTCTGGCCGCGCTGATGAACGTCCCGAGCATCTTCGTCTGGACCCACGACTCCGTGGCCCTCGGAGAAGACGGCCCGACCCACCAGCCGGTCGAGCAGATCGCGACGCTTCGAGCCATTCCGAACTTCACCCTGGTGCGTCCCGCCGACGCCAACGAGACCTCGGCCGCGTGGCTCGAGATCCTGCGCCGTCACAAGGGCCCGGCAGGCCTCGCGTTGACTCGTCAGAACATCCCGGTGTTCGAACGCGGCGAGGGCGCTGCCGATGGCGACGTCTTCGCGTCGACCGACGGCGTCGCCAAGGGAGCCTACGTGCTCGCCGAGGCACCGAGCGGCACGCCTGACGTGATCGTCATCGCCACCGGCTCCGAGGTCCAGCTGGCCGTCGAGGCTCGCGCCGCTCTGGCCGAGGAGGGCGTCAACGTGCGCGTCGTGTCCGCTCCTTCGCTCGAGTGGTTCGACGAGCAGGACGAGGCGTACCGCGAGTCGGTACTGCCCAAGTCCGTGACCGCTCGCGTCTCGGTCGAGGCAGGTTCCGTCCTCAGCTGGCGAGGCATCGTCGGCGACCGGGGCCGTTCCGTCGGCATCGACCACTTCGGCGCATCCGCCGACTACAAGACCCTCTTCCAGAAGTTCGGCATCACCACCGAGGCCGTCATCGCGGCCGCACGCGAGACCATCAAGGAGAACGCATGAGCACCCCCACCGCAGACCTCGCAGCAGCCGGTGTCAGCATCTGGCTCGACGACCTGTCGCGCACCCGCATCTCCTCCGGCAACCTCGCCGAGCTGATCGAGACCCGCAACGTCGTCGGCGTCACCACGAACCCCACGATCTTCGCCAACGCGATCACCGACAAGAACAACACCTCGTACGACGCGCAGGTCACCGAGCTCGCCGCCTCCGGTGCGACGGCTGAAGAGGCCGTGTTCGCAGCCACCACTCAGGACGTCGCGGCCGCCCTCGACGTCTTCCGCCCCGTGTGGGAGAAGTCGGGCCATGTCGACGGCCGCGTCTCGATCGAGGTCTCCCCCGATCTCGCGCACGACACCGAGGGCACCGTCGCGTCGGCGAAGGAGCTGTGGGCCACGGTCGACCGCCCCAACCTGCTGGTGAAGATCCCCGCGACGAAGGCCGGCCTCCCGGCCATCGCCGAGGCGATCGGCGCCGGCATCAGCGTGAACGTGACTCTGATCTTCAGCCTCGAGCGCTACGCCGAGGTCATCGAGGCCTACCTGACCGGTCTCGAGACCGCGAGGGCTGCGGGCATCGACCTGTCGAGCATCCACTCCGTGGCGTCGTTCTTCGTGTCGCGCGTCGACACCGAGACCGACAAGCGGCTCTCCGCCATCGGCACCGACGAGGCCGAGGCGCTCAAGAGCAAGGCCGGCCTCGCCAACGCGCGTCTGGCCTACGAGCTCTACGAGCAGAAGTTCGCAGAGAAGCGTGCGCAGGACCTCATCGCTGCCGGAGCCAACGCTCAGCGTCCTCTGTGGGCATCGACGGGCGTCAAGGACCCGGCGCTCCCCGACACCCTGTACGTCACCGAGCTCGTCGCGAAGGATGTCGTCAACACGATGCCCGAGAAGACCCTCGAGGCGACCTTCGACCACGGCGTGGTCTCCGGCGACACCATCACGGGCGGCTACGACGAGGCCCGCGCGGTCTTCGCGGGCCTCGCCGACCTCGGCATCGACTTCACCGACGTCACCCAGGTGCTCGAGGACGAGGGCGTCGCCAAGTTCATCGACTCCTGGCACGATCTGCTGACGCAGGTGGCTGAGGGGCTCGAGGCGCAGCGATGACGTTTGCGATCCACGCCTCGGGCGCGGCTCGGGTCGCGATCGACGAGACGGTTCCCGCTCTCGTCCACGACCTGGTCGCCTCGCGCGTGACCGGCGGCGACGCGGCCCTGTGGGGCCCGGCAGCCGAGTCCGAGGCGTCGATCCGCCTGGGCTGGGTGGAGGCGGTGTCCGTCTCGCGTCCGCTCGTCGCCGAGATCCTCGCTCTGCGCGCCGAGCTGCATGCGAAGGGCGTGGATCGCGTGGTGCTCGCCGGCATGGGTGGCTCGTCGCTCGCCCCTGAGGTGATCGCCCAGACCGCCGGTGTCCCGCTCACGATTCTCGACTCGACGGCGCCGAGCCAGGTGCTCGCCGCGCTCGACGAGGGCCTCGAGAACACCGTGCTGGTGGTCTCCTCGAAGTCCGGCTCGACGGTCGAGACCGACTCGCAGCGTCGCACTTTCGAGGCTGCATTCCGCGACGTCGGCATCGATCCGCTCCAGCGGATCATCGTCGTCACGGATCCGGGCTCGCCGCTCGACGTCTCTGCTCGTGAAGCCGGCTACCGCGTGTTCAACGCCGACCCTCACGTCGGCGGACGCTACTCGGCCCTCACCGCCTTCGGGCTCGTACCGTCCGGACTCGCGGGGGCCGACATCTCCGAACTCCTCGACGAGGCCGAGGCCTCGCTCCTCGAGGTCGCGATCGATTCGGCCGACAACCCCGCACTCCGGCTGGCCGCGGCGATCTCCGCCACCACCCCGCGACGCGACAAGCTCGGTCTCATCACCGACGGCACGCACATCAACGGGCTTCCCGACTGGATCGAGCAGCTCATCGCGGAGTCCACCGGCAAGGACGGCACCGGCATCCTGCCCGTCGTCCTCCTGCCCGTGTCGCCGGAGCTCGATTCGAAGCCCGCCGACCTCCAGATCGTGCGGCTCGTCGATGACGCGAACGAGTTCCACCTGCGCGAGCGTCACGAGGGCGAGATCCTCGTCAGCGGTTCGCTGGGAGCACAGCTCATCGTCTGGGAGTACGCGACCGCGATCGCCGGATACCTGCTCGGGATCAACCCGTTCGACCAGCCCGACGTCGAGTCGGCGAAGGTCGCGGCCCGCGGACTGCTGGACGCACGCCCCGCTCCGACGGCCCCCGCGTTCGTCGAGAACGGTGTCGAGGTCCGCGTCTCAGACCCCGCTCTCGCGGCGTCGGGAACCGTCGAAGGCGTGCTCGATGCCCTGTGGGCTGCGCTGCCGGAAGATGGCTACGTGTCGATCCAGGCATACGTCAATCGGCTCGACGTCCCGCAGCTGCAGGGGCTCCGTGAGCTCGTCGCCGCCGACTCCGGTCGCCCGACGACTTTCGGCTGGGGACCCCGCTTCCTGCACTCCACGGGTCAGTACCACAAGGGCGGACCCGCGCAGGGCGTGTTCCTCCAGATCCTGGAGCGCACCGATGTCGATCTCGAGATCCCCGAGCGACCGTTCACGTTCGGTCAGCTGATCGAGGCTCAGGCGGCCGGCGATGCCGGCGTCCTCGCCGAGCACGGCCGTCCGGTCGTCTCCCTGACGATCACCGATTCGTCGGCCGACGTCCTCACCCTCTTCGAAGCCGCACAGAAGTAACAGCCAGGAGAATCCCCCACCGATGTCTGTTCCCATCTCGCGCGGGCACAACCCGCTGCGTGACCCCGATGATCGTCGTCTCAACCGCATCGCCGGGCCCAGCGCCCTCGTGATCTTCGGTGTGACGGGAGACCTGTCACGCAAGAAGCTCATGCCCGCCGTCTACGACCTCGCCAACCGCGGGCTTCTGCCTCCCGGATTCGCTCTCGTGGGCTTCGCCCGCCGAGATTGGGAGGACCAGGACTTCGCCCAGGTCGTGTACGACGCGGTGAAGCAGCACGCACGCACACCCTTCCGCGAGGAGACGTGGGCACAGCTGCTGCAGGGCATCCGCTTCGTCTCGGGCGAGTTCGACAACCCGGATTCCTTCCGCAAGCTGCGCGAGACGGTCGACCAGCTCGACGTCGAGCGCGGCACGATGGGCAACCACGCGTTCTACCTGTCGATCCCGCCGAAGTCGTTCGCGGTGGTCGCACAGCAGCTCAAGGATTCCGGCCTCGTGGGAGCGAACGACGATGACGACGAGCGCTGGCGTCGTGTCGTGATCGAGAAGCCCTTCGGCCACGACCTCGAGTCGGCGCGCGAGCTCAACGCCGCCCTCGAGGTGGCGTTCTCCGCCGATTCGATCTTCCGCATCGACCACTACCTCGGCAAAGAGACGGTCCAGAACATCCTGGCCCTGCGCTTCGCGAACGAGCTGTACGAACCGATCTGGAATCGCAACTACGTCGACCACGTGCAGATCACGATGGCCGAGGACATCGGCGTCGGAGGGCGTGCGGGCTACTACGACGGCGTCGGTGCGGCGCGTGATGTCATCCAGAACCACCTGCTGCAGCTCCTCGCGCTCACGGCCATGGAAGAGCCGATCAGCCTGTCCGCCGAGCACCTGCGCGCCGAGAAGGAGAAGGTTCTCGCTGCGGTTCACGTGCCGGAGGACCTGTCTCTCGCGACCGCCCGCGGGCAGTACGCGGGAGGCTGGCAGGGTGGAGAGCAGGTCACCGGCTTCCTCGACGAGGACGGGATGAACCCCGAGTCCGCGACCGAGACCTATGCTGCCATCAAGCTCGAGATCGACACCCGCCGCTGGTCGGGCGTGCCGTTCTACCTCCGCACCGGCAAGCGTCTGGGACGTCGTGTCACCGAGGTCGCCGTCGTGTTCAAGAAGGCGCCGGAGCACCTGTTCGGCCGCTCGAACACGGCTGAGCTGGGCCAGAATGCACTCGTCATCCGTGTCCAGCCCGATGAGGGCGTCACGATCCGCTTCGGCTCGAAGGTGCCGGGCAACGGCACCAACGTGCGCGACGTCACGATGGACTTCGGCTACGGCCACGCATTCACCGAGGCGAGCCCCGAGGCATACGAACGTCTCATCCTCGACGTGCTCCTGGGTGACCCGCCGCTGTTCCCGCGGCATGAAGAGGTCGAGCTCTCCTGGAAGATCCTCGACCCGGTGGAGAAGTACTGGGCTGCCGAGGGCGGCCCTGTCGACCAGTACGCACCAGGTTCGTGGGGTCCGGCTTCCGCCGACGACCTCCTTGCCCGTGATGGACGAGTGTGGAGACGCCCATGATCATCGATCTTCCCGACACGACCGTCAGTCAGGTCGCCAAGCAGCTCGTCAAGGTGCGCGAAGAGGGCGGTGCGGTCGCACTCGGCCGGGTGCTCACCCTGATCATCTCGGCCCGCAACGGCGTCGCGGAGTCGGCGATCGATGCGGCCAACGACGCGTCGCGCGAGCACCCCATGCGTGTCATCGTGCTCACCACCGGCGAAGGTGAGTCGCACCTCGACGCTCAGATCCGCGTCGGCGGGGATGCCGGAGCCTCCGAGGTCGTGGTTCTCCGCGCCTACGGAGACGCCGCCAGCAACGAAGAGAGCCTCGTCACCGGGCTGCTTCTGCCCGATGCGCCCGTCGTCGCGTGGTGGCCCGAAGAGGCGCCGACGTCGCCCGCGGCGTCTCCGCTCGGCAAGATCGCGCAGCGCCGCATCACGGATGCCGCGACCGCACCCGATGTGCGCGACCGCCTCGGCCTGCTCGGCGAGACCCACGCGCCCGGCGACACCGATCTGGCCTGGACCCGTCTCACCCACTGGCGCGAGCAGCTCGCCGCCGTGCTCGATCAGCCGCCGTTCGAAGAGGTCACCGCCGTCGAGGTGCGCGGTGGGTCGGCCTCGCCGTCGACCGCGCTGCTCGCGGCATGGTTGCAGATGGCGCTCGACGTGCCGGTGACCTGGTCGTACGAAGACCCCGAGCACTGGCAGGAGGGCATCAAGTCAGTGCGTCTCCACCGCTCGTCGGGGGACATCCTCCTCGAGCGCCCCACACCCGGCGTCGCTGTGCTCACGCAGCCCGACCAGCCAGACCACGACCTGCACCTGCCGCGCCGCACGCTGCGCGAGTGCCTCGCCGAGGAGCTGCGTCGCCTGGACCCTGACGTCCTGTACGGTCGAGTGATCACGGAGGGCTGGGAGAAACTGGGCCCGCCCCAGACAGGAGAATGATGTCGACGAAGACAGCGCCCGCAGAAAAGCGGGTCGTGGTCGAAGCCACGCCCGCAGCACTCGCCGCGAGCGTGGCCGACAGATTCCTGACGCGTCTTCGTGCCCGCACGCGCAACGGACGCATCGCCCACGTCGCCCTCACCGGCGGGTCGATGGGCGGCGCTGTTCTGCGTGCGACACGTGACGACCCCAGGTCGGGTGAGATCGACTGGTCGCTGGTGCATTTCTGGTGGGGTGATGAGCGGTTCGTCGCTCGTGACGACGCCGATCGCAATGCGCTGCAGTCGCGGGAGGCCCTGCTCGATCACATTCCGGTCCCGGCCGAGAACATCCACGAGGTCGCTGCCGAGGGTGAGGGCCTGACTCTCGACGAGGCTGCGGAGGCGTACGCGACGGATCTCGCGCGCTACGGCACCGACGAGCACCCGTGGCCGTCGTTCGCGGTCTGCTTCCTCGGTGTGGGGCCTGACGGCCACATCGCCTCGCTCTTCCCCGATCGTCCCGAGGTCAGCGTGACGGACGCCGCCGCGCTGCCGGTTCGCGACTCCCCCAAGCCCCCGCCGGAGCGAGTCACGCTGACGCGACCGGTGCTCAACGCCTCGAAGCGGGTCTGGTTGGTCCTCACAGGCGCGGACAAGGCATCCGCGCTCGGACTCGCCCTCGCGGGTGCGAGCTACACCAACGTTCCGGCCGCAGGCGCCAAGGGCCGCAAGCGCACCGTGTTCTTCGTCGACGAAGCCGCCGCTTCAGAGGTCTCTCCCGACCTCATCGATCCGGCGTACTGAGTCGAGAAGGCTCAGACCTCGGGGTCTTTCGTGGTGTCGTCACTGCCGCGCGTGATTCCGAGGTCCTGACTGTCGCTCAGCACCTGCGGGTGATATCGCGCGAGGTTGACGACGCCCCAGATCGCGATCGCTCCGGCCACGGCGAAGATCACAAGCACCCACGGCGGCGCGGCCGCCGCCTCGCCGAGGACGACCATGCCGATGAGCACGGCGACCAGAGGATCGACGACGGTGAGACCCGCGATGACGAGATCCGGTGGACCCGAGCTGTAGGCCGTCTGCACGAAGTACGCGCCCACGGCCGCTGCTGCGACGAGGGCGATCACGCACACGATGGTGATCCACTCGAAGTCGCCGGCCTGTACGCGCTTGATGACGACCTTCGCGAGCGTCGCGACGAAGCCGTAGAGGATGCCTGCGCCGATGATGTAGAACAGAGCGCGCATGCGATGACGCAGCACGAGCCAGCACGCGCCGAGGATGATGATCACGACGAGCAGAATCGCCAGGATCGTGAACAGCTCGGTGTCAGTGACCTCTTTCTCTGTGGCGAAGATCGCCGCGAAGAAGACGAAGAGGAAGATGCCGCCGACGCAGCAGACGATCGCCGTGATGGATTGCTTGGTCGGCGAGTGCCCCGAGATGTGGGCGTTGAGCAGCGTCGTGATCACGAGCGCGATCGCGCCGAGGGGCTGCACGACGATCAGCGGCGCCACCGTGAGCGCTGCGAGCTGACACACGATCGCCAGGCCGAGCATCAACGTGCCGATCAGCCACGACGGCCGCGTGAGCAGTCCACGGACCTGGACCATGGACAGACCCGAGGCTCCGTCGGCACCGCTCAGTCGCTCCATCTTCTCCACGCCGCGATGCTGATACTGCGCGCCGAACGACATGAAGACGGCGCCTGCGAGCGCGAGAGGGATGCCGAGGAGCAGTCCCGGGTTCTGGAACGCGCCTACCAACTGGTCGGTGACGTCTTCCGCCCCAGTCATCCATACGGAGATGCTCACCCTTCGACCCTACCCGGCGATGTGCGCCGAGTAGGGTTATGGCGTGGCTGTTCTTCCTATTCGCATCATGGGCGACCCCGTCCTGCACTCCCCCGCTTCCGTCGTCGAGGAGATCTCCGACGACATCCGCACGCTCGTCGCCGACATGTTCGAGACGATGGACAGGGCCCCTGGCGTCGGGCTCGCGGCCCCGCAGGTCGGCGTGCCGCTGCGCATCTATACGTACGCGTACGTCGATGACGACGACCAGCCGTGGCGTGGCGTGATCATCAACCCGGAACTCTGGATGGTGCCGCTGGAGCCCGGCGAGCCGGACGACGAACTCGAGTCCGAAGGCTGCCTCTCTTTCCCCGGTGAGCGATTCCCACTGCGGCGCTCGGAGCGGGTGCGCGTCACCGGTGTGGACCTCGACGGGACACCGGTGGAGATCACGGTCGACGGCTGGCGCGCACGCATCATGCAGCACGAGTTCGATCACCTCGACGGGATCCTCTACATCGACCGACTCTCGGACGGGGACTGGAAGACCGTCCAGAAGATCGCGAAGAAGCGCGGGTGGGGCAAGCCCGGCGCGAGCTGGATCCCCGGTATCGACGACCTGGAAGCGTGACCTCTCTTCCCAGCCGGCGCACAGCGTTCTCGGAGTTGCATCACAGACTCCGCGCCGGATACCGTGCTTGAGGTGGTATTTCAATATGCCACTCACCAAGAGGCTCTGGAGGGGACGAAATGATGAAGATGCGCACGCGACGCGCACTGGCGCTGGCAGGTTCTGCCGTGGCGCTGTCGGTCGCACTGACCGGCTGTAGCGCGCTGAACGGCATCCTGGGGGGCGGTTCGGGAGACGCCGACCGCGACGAGGACACCGGACAGGTGACCGAGAGCGCGAACATCGACATCTTCTCGCTGAAGCTGGGCGACTGCAAGATGGCGAGTGCGAGCGGTCTCATCGAGGACGCCGATGTCGTCCCGTGCGACCAGCCGCACGATGAAGAGGTCTACTACGAGATCACCATGGACGACGGCGAGTTCTCCGAGGAGAACATCGACGCCGCATCGCAGGAGTGCATCGGCGACGCGTACACGAGCTTCGTCGGTGTCGCCTTCGAGGCCTCGGTGCTCGAGGTCTACCCGATCACGCCGACCCAGCAGACCTGGGACGAACTGAACGACCGTGTCGTGCAGTGTGTGATCTCCGACCCGGACGGCCAGACCACCGGTTCGCTCAAGGGCGCCGCACGCTGATCTCGCTCTGATCGACCGAACGAGGCTCCGTCATTCGACGGGGCCTCGTTCGCGTACGCGGAGGGCGCCGTCGAAGGACGTCGAAGTGGGGATACGACATTGGCACGCGCAAAGGGAAAAGCCCCTCCGAAGAGGGGCTTTTCATTGGCTCCCCGGCTTGGACTCGAACCAAGAACCTGCCGGTTAACAGCCGGCTGCTCTGCCAATTGAGCTACCGAGGAATGTGCTCCGCTGCGCGGGCAACTCGTCAATCCTAGCAAACTCCGGAGCGTGCTCGTGACACGGGCCGCAGGTCGGGCGTGTCGTCCGATGACCCCGTCAGTGCCCCGAATCCGCCTCGGCGTTCGGGGCCCACAGCAGGTCCTTGCCGACACCGCGAGCGACCACGTGACCCCCTCGCAGCATCAGCGTCTCCGCGTTCAGCTCGCGGATGAAGTCGGCGTCATTCGTCACCAGCAACGCAGCCATCCCCTGCTCCTTGCGCCGACGGGTGATCGCGTCGAACACCACGGGCCGCACCTCGAGGTCGAGGTTGGCGAGGATCTCATCGGCGATGAGCACCCACGGCTCGAGCACGAAGGACCTCGCGATCGCGACACGCTGGCGCATCCCCGCGCTGAGCTCGTACGGGAACTTCGCGGCCGTTCCCAGAGGAAGGTGCAACTCGTCGAGCAGCGTCGCGACGCGGATCGAGAGCGCCTTGGTGTTGATCCGCTTCTCGCGGATCAGGATGGGCTCGGAGATGACCTCGCTCACCGTGAGCTGCGGAGGCAGGTCGGCCCCGGCGCCCTGTGGCACGAACCCCGTGCGATAGGTGAGCAGACGATGCTTGCGCCCCGGCCGGCGGATGTCGACCCCGCACACCTGAGCGCTGCCGCCGACGACCCGGACCGACGGATCCGTGGATCCTGCCAGCGCCGCGACGAGCGTGGACTTGCCTGAACCCGTCGGGCCGGCCACACAGATGAGCTCACCGGGTGCGAGCGCAAAACTCACCCCGTCGATCGCGCGGGTGGGGCCGCTGTGCCCGATACGATCGATGACCAGATCAGAGCTGTCGATCGCGTTGGTCGAATCGGGCCGGGAGAACATTCCTCCATCCTGCCCTGCCGTGCCTGACAGCCGGCGTTACGACTCGGCGAACCGCTGACGCTCGACGTCGATGTCGCGAAGACGCATACGCAGGGCGCGTCCGCCGTCCGAGTCCGCAGGCACCCGCTGCACGGCACCGAGCAGCTCCTGCTTCTCGTGCTCCAGGATGCGCATGATGAGCCGTTTGGCGAGATCGGTCGTCGAGGCGACGGCGCCGTCTTCGTTGCGAGCCGGGAAGGGCGTCATCAGCAATTCGCCCGCGAGCGATCGGTAGGGTTCGCGAACCGAATTCACGGCATCCGTCACCCAACCGGCGCGGGTGCGATCGGCCGCGGCCGCGACCGCCTCACGCACGGCGTCGAGCCCGGGAGTGCGGAAAGGAGCGCTGAGCGCGCGGGTGAGCAGCGTCTGATCGATCTGGTGCCCGTATTGCAGGGCCCCCATAAGAGCGTCGCGCTCGACCGCGACATCCGGGGTCCGCGGCAGGCTGGCAAGAGTGACCACAGCCATTCCCGTGGCCCCAGTGGCAGAGTCGACCCCGGTCTCGTGCCTGGCGGGCTCGTGGCGTGAAGACTGCGTGCCCCCGCGAGCGGCACGCTCGACCTCGTTGCGCACCTCAGTGGGGTCCATGCCCAGCCGCCGTGCCAGCACACGCTCATAACCGGGTCGCAGCAGGCGGTCGCGGATCTCCGCCACGATCGGCGCTGCCGCGCGCAGGGCTCCCACCCGCCCCTCGACCGTCGAGAGGTCGAAGCCGCTGAGCTTCCTGTCGATCGCGAACTCGAACATCGGCTGCTTCGTCTCCATCAGGGAGCGCACAGCGGCATCACCCCGTTGCAGCCTGAGGTCGCACGGGTCGAGGCCGTCGGGGGCCACCGCGACGAACGTCTGCGCGTTGAAGCGATCGTCCTCCGTGAAGGCGCGAAGCGCGGCCTTCTGACCCGCCTCGTCACCGTCGAAGGTGAAGACGACCTCTCCCGAGGCGTTGTCGTCGCCCATCACCCGGCGGAGCACCTTGATGTGGTCGGTTCCGAACGCCGTGCCGCAGGTCGCGATCGCCGTCGTGAGTCCGGCGAGGTGACACGCCATGACGTCGGTGTACCCCTCGACCACCACGACCCGGCGAGGATCCCCGCGTGAGATGTCGCGCTTGGCGAGGTCGAGGCCGTACAGGACCTGCGCCTTCTTGTAGATCGGCGTCTCGGGGGTGTTCAGGTACTTCGGGCCCTGGTCGTCGTCGAAGAGCTTGCGCGCACCGAACCCGATCGTCTGACCGGAGACGTCGCGGATCGGCCAGACGAGACGGCCGCGGAAGCGATCGTAGACGCCGCGCTGCCCCGTCGACACCAGGCCCGCGGCGCTCAGTTCCTCGCGGGTGAATCCTTGCGCGGTGAGGGCCTTGAGCATCTTGTCCCAGCCGCGCGGAGCGAAGCCGACGCCGAAATGCGCGGCGGCACCGGCGTCGAAGCCGCGCTCCCCGAGGAATCGGCGCCCGGCCTCGGCATCCGCAGTGAGCAACTGGCCGCGGAAGTACTCGGCAGCGGCGGTGTTGGCGGCGTAGAGACGGCTGCGCCCGCTCGTCTCCGGCGCCGAGCCGCCGTCTTCGTAGTGCAGCGCATAGCCGAGGCGGCCGGCCAGACGCTCGACGGCCTCGGTGAAGCTGACGTGGTCCATCTCGCGCAGGAACGAGTAGACGTCACCCGACTCGCCACATCCGAAGCAGTGGTAGTAGCCGACCTGGGGCCGCACGTGGAAGCTGGGACTCTTCTCGTCGTGGAACGGGCAGAGGCCCTTCAGCGAACCGACTCCGGCGGACTTGAGTGCGACGCGTTCCCCGACGATGTCGGCGATGTTCGTGCGGGCCTTGACCTCGTCGACGTCGGCCTGGCGGATGCGGGGCATCAGCCGACCCCTTCGATGACCGCCTGACGCGGTGTGTGCTGACGAGCACCCGGTCGCGCATGTCTCGGGGTCCAGATCCCGACCTCTGCAGGGTCGATCTCTCCGACGAGGCGGTTGTGCCAGTCGATCGCGCTCTGATCCGTCAGGCTCGCGATCTGATCGACGATCACACGGGCGCGTTCGGCATCGGTCGTGGCCGCGAGGAAGTCCGCCGAGAAGGCCGGCTCGAGAACGTCCGCGCCGGCCGACCACAGCGCGTCGGTCGACCAGAGTGCATCGGCCAGACGCCTCAGCACTCGGCGCTGCTCTTTGTACACGCCCTTGCGGGCATCGATCGTGACGATCGCCTGCCCCATGATGCCCTTGAGAACGGCGATCTCGGCCTCGATCACCCGCGGAACGACGACGTGCGCGTTGTAGCGCACGAGGGCGGGGCCGGAGTAGGCCTCCCGCGTCGCTGAGACGGCTGCTCTGGCGAAACGGCCGATGAAGTCGCTCGTCAGGTTCTTGAGCCGGGCGAGGTCGTGCCGCGATCGATCGAAAGACTGCAGCCACATCGGCTGGGAGGCGAGTCGATACAGGGCGTCAGCGAGGTCGTCGCGGGTGAAGTCGTAGCCGACCCACTGCTGGATGCGGTCGATGAGCGCATCGTGCTGACGCGGATCGGAGAGCTGGGCGACATCGACGTAGCCGTTGACGATCGCATCTTCGAAATCGTGCACCGAGTAGGCGATGTCGTCGGAGAGATCCATGATCTCCGCCTCGATGCAGCGCCGACGCCCGGGGACTCCCTCACGCAGCCACCGGAAGACCGCCTCATCCTCGGGATAGACGCCGAACTTAAGTCGTCCGCCCGGGTCGGGCACGGGGCTATCGGCGGTCCATGGGTACTTGCAGGTCGCGTCGAGGCTCGCCCTGGTCAGGTTGAGACCGACCGAGCGCCCGTCGTCGTCGATCGCCTTGGCCTCGAGACGACTCAGGATGCGCAGCGACTGGGCGTTGCCCTCGAACCCGCCGATGGGCTCGGCCCACTCGTTGAGCGCGCGCTCACCGTTGTGCCCGAACGGCGGGTGTCCGAGATCATGGCTGAGGCACGCGGTGTCGACCACGTCGGCCGAGACTCCGAGTGCCGTGGCGAGCTCACGCCCCACCTGAGCGACCTCGAGAGAGTGGGTCAGACGGTTGCGAGCGAAATCCGCGGTGCTCGCCGGGCTGAGCACCTGCGTCTTCGCCGCCAGGCGACGAAGGGCCGCCGAGTGCAGCACACGCGCACGGTCGCGGGCGAAGTCGTCTCGTTCGGATCTATGGGTCTCGGCGAAGAATCGCTCGGCATCGCGGGGGTCGTAGCCGTCCGAGCGTCCGCGAGCCGGGTATGCCTGAGGATCAGCCGCCACTGTTCTCGATCTCCGCCCCTCGCATCATCTCGGAGGCCGATGCCGCGAGTTCCCGCGACTCCAGCCACTTGTCCGGCAGTGCCGGGCGCTTCGGGCGACCGGACCGACCGCGCTGGCCCTCGGCGTCGGCGCCGGGGTACGGCGCCGAATGGTCGAGCTGGCCGAGCAGCTCGTCGATCTCGGCGAGGCTGGATGCTGTCGCAAGCCCCGTACGGATGTCACCGCCGACCGGATACCCCTTGAAATACCATGCGACGTGCTTGCGGACGTCGCGGCATCCGCGGTCTTCGTCCTCGAAGAATTCGACCAGCAGCTCGGCGTGGCGGCGGAAAGCATCGGCCACGAAGCCGAGGGTCGCATCGACCGGGTGCGATTCCGCGCCGAACGCCGCCGCGAGCTCGCCGAAGAGCCACGGACGACCGAGGCATCCGCGTCCGACCACGACCCCGTCGCAATCGGTCTGCTGCATCATCCGCACGGCGTCGTCTGCCGACCAGATGTCGCCGTTGCCGAGCACGGGGACGCTGGTGACCGCCTGCTTGAGCTCGCCGATCGCGTTCCAGTCGGCGAAGCCCGAGTAGAACTCGCTGGCCGTGCGCGCGTGCAGCGCGATGGCCGAGACACCGGCGTCTTCGGCCGCGCGACCGGCATCGAGGAAAGTGAGGTGATCGGGATCGATGCCCTTGCGCATCTTGATCGTCAGCGGCACGTCGCCTGCGGCCTTGACCGCCTGCGTGACGATCTGCGAGAAGAGCGAGCTCTTCCAGGGCAGCGCCGCTCCCCCGCCCTTGCGGGTCACCTTCGGGACGGGGCAGCCGAAGTTCAGGTCGATGTGGTCGGCGTGGTCTTCGGCGACGATGATCCGGACGGCCTCGGAGATCGTGTGGGGGTCGACACCGTAGAGCTGGATCGAGCGCGGAGTCTCGGACTCATGGTGACGGATCAGTCGCATCGTGGTCTCGTTGCGTTCGACCAGCGCGCGGGAGGTGATCATCTCGCTCACATAGAGTCCCGCGCCGTATTCGCGGCAGAGACGTCGGAACGCCGTGTTGGTGATGCCCGCCATGGGTGCGAGAACGACCGGCACGTCGAGGGCGATCGGACCGATGTTGAGCGTGCGAGCTGAGGCGGTGGCGAGAGTCATGTCCCGTCTATTCTCCCAGACACGGAGCCGGTCTCGGCGCATCGACCTAAGCTGTGAACATGACCGATCCCGCAGTCCGCTCCATCCCCTTCACCGACGCCGACGGCAACGAGAAGACGCTCGATGATCTAGGCGCCGATGTCGTCCTCGTGGTGAACGTCGCCTCGAAGTGCGGTCTCACTCCGCAGTACGAGCAGCTCGAGGAGCTGCAGCGACTGTACGGTGACCGCGGGTTCAGCGTCGTCGGGTTCCCCTGCAATCAGTTCTTCGGGCAGGAGCCGGGATCGGTCGATCAGATCCTCGAGTTCTGCTCGACCACGTACGGCGTGACCTTCCCGATCAACGACAAGGTGAAGGTCAACGGCAAGAACGCGACCGATCTCTACAAGTCCCTCAAGGAGACGCCGGATGCCGGCGGCAAGGCGGGGCGCGTCGAGTGGAACTTCGAGAAGTTCCTCGTGCTCCCGGACGGAGAGGTCGTCCGGTTCCGCCCGAAGCAGAAGCCGAATGACCCCGAGATCGTCAGCGCGATCGAGGCCGCGCTGACCCGCTGACCCACAGGCTTCCTGCGGACCTGGTCGGCTACGGCGCATGCATCACGAACAGGAGCTGCCCGGCGGCAACGCGAGCGGGACGGTCGTCCGGGCTGGTGACACCGTCCGCAAGCCCTGGACTCCGGCGACGCCCTGCGTCCACGCCTTCATGGAGCACGTGCGCGAGCGCGGAGTCGATGTCCCCTCGGTTCTCGGTCAGGACGACAGAGCGCGTCAGGTCATCGAGTACGTGCCCGGAACGCTGGCGATCGATGCCGCGCCACTGACTCACGGCGAGCTGCGCCGGGTCGGAGCGATGGTCCGGAGGATCCACGACGCGAGCAAGACCTTCGCGACCGCCGACGCGCGCTGGGAGACGGCGATCGCGGCGCCGGGCGCAGAACTCGTCTGCCACAACGATCTCGCCCCCTGGAACCTCGTCGTCGGCGAGCGGTGGGTGTTCATCGACTGGGATGCTGCGGCGCCGAGCACGAGGCTCTGGGATCTCGCGTACGCGGCTCAGGCGTTCACCCTCTCCGACATCGGGGCACCGGTAGAGCGGGCGGCAGCAGCCCTCCGCGTATTCGTCGACGGATATGGTGCTGACGTCGGACTTCGCGAGCAGCTGCCCTCGGCGATGGAGCAGCGCGCCGAGGCGATGCTCGATCTGCTGACCACTGCCCATGAGGAACGCCGCGAGCCGTGGGCATCCATGTTCTCGGATGGCCACGGCTCGCACTGGGCAGCTGTCGTCGACCACGTGCACGCCCACCAGAACCTCTGGCTGGACGCGCTGACGCGCTAGACCGCGGCGGTCTCGGCCTCAGTCTCCGGCTCGGCCTCGCCGCGCTTGGCCCAGAGGTCGCGCAGGACGTTCTCGAACGCCGCCGGTGGCTGCGCCCCGCTGATGCCGTACTGACCGTCGATCACGAAGAACGGCACGCCCTGGATTCCGTAGGCCTGCGCCTGCGCCTGGTCCTGACGGACGTCGGCGAGGTGGCGTGCGGACACCAGCGCGTCTCGCGTGTCGTCCGGATTCAGCCCGACCTCGACCGCGAGCTCGACCAGGTCGTCGATGCGACCGACGTGCTTGCCCTCGGTGAAGTACGCGGACATGAGCCGCTCCTCCATCTCGTGCTGCACGCCCTGAGCCTTCGCGAAGTGCAGCAGCTCATGGGCCTTCACCGTGTTCGTGTGCTGCAGCAGATCGAAGCGGTAGGCGAGTCCCGCACCTTCGGCGACCCCCGTGACGTGCGAGAGCATCTGCTCGACCTGGTCACGCGGCATGCCCTTGTGACCGGCGAGGAAGTCGATCTCGTCTCCGTCGAAGTCGACGGGGGTGTCGGGTGAGAGCTCGAACGAGTGGAAGGTGATGTTCACCTGCGGAGCGTCATCGTCAGCGGAGACGGCTTCGAGACCCTTCTCGAGGTTGCGCTTGCCGATGTAGCACCACGGGCAGGCGATGTCGGACCAGATGTCAATCGAGATGGCTTCACTCACACTGACATCCAACCGTAGGCACCTATGGGCTATTCCGTCGTTAGGATTCTCAGATGTTCTCCGCCGACGATCCGCTGCCTCTCCGGCCGGACAGAGTGCTGATCGCCGGTGTCACAGGTTCGGGCAAGACGACGCTCGCTCGACGCGTGGCCGCGATGTGGGAGTTGCGTCACATCGAGATCGACGGACTGTTCCACGGCGAGAACTGGACGCCGCGGCCGTCGTTCATCGACGACGTCCGTGCCTTCGCGGCGGAGGACCGCTGGGTCACCGAGTGGCAGTACACGAGCAAGGGAACCGACGAGATCCTCGCTCCTCGTGCGCAGCTCGTGATCTGGCTGGACTATCCCTATCGCGTGGTCCGGTCGCGTCTGCTGCGGAGAACGATCGGGCGCAGCGTCCTGCGCACCCGCATGTGGAACGACAACGTCGAGAAGCCCATCTGGCGCATGTTCTCCGGTGATCCCGAGGAGAACATCGTGGCCTGGCAGACCAAGACGCTGCACAAGTGGACCGAACGGATGCCCGACGTCGTGCGCGAGCAGCGCCACCTGATCATCGTGCGGCTGCGTCACCCACGAGAGACGGAACGGTGGCTGCGGACTCAGGCGGAAGCGTCAGGGGTGTCTATCGCCCCGCCGAAACGGCGATCGCGCGACAGGTAGACCCCGATCGCGCGCCAGAGCTCCTCGCGCGAGAAGTCGGGCCAGAGCGTGTCGAGGAACACCATCTCGGCATAAGCGGCCTGCCACAGCAGGAAGTTCGAGGTGCGCTGCTCGCCCGAGCTCCGCAGGAACAGATCGACGTCGGGCATGTCAGGGACATAGAGATTGCGACGGATCATCTTCTCGCTGATCGCGTTCGGCTTCACGCGACCGGCCGCGACGTCGGCGGCGATCGCACGCATCGCGTCGACGAGCTCGATGCGCCCGCCGTAGTTCACGCACATGGTGAGCGTGAGCACGTCGTTGTCCTTGGTCAGCTGCTCGGCATACTGCAGCTCCTTGATGACGCTGCCCCACAGCCGAGGCTTGCGTCCCGCCCACCGCACGCGCACGCCCCACTCGTTGAGCTGATCACGCCGACGGTGCAGCACGTCGCGGTTGTATCCCATGAGGAAGCGCACCTCCTCCGGAGACCGCGCCCAGTTCTCGGTGGAGAACGCGTAGACGGAGAGGTGCTTGACCCCTGCCTGGATCGCACCGGCGACGACGTCGAGAAGCACCTCCTCCCCTGCCTTGTGACCCTCGACGCGGTTCAAGCCGCGGCGGTTCGCCCACCGGCCGTTGCCGTCCATAACGATGGCGACGTGCTCGGGTACCGCGCGGAATGCGGGCGGATACACACCGGTCCAGTCGAGCGGACGATACGCGACGGCATCCTTGTGCGTGTAGGGCTTGGGGCTCACCGTGCTCCTTCTCGGGGGGTGTCGGCCACGAGGTGCGCCAGCGAGCGGATGCCGCGCTCCAGGTGCCACTGGGCGTAGGCCGCCACGAGGCCCGATGCGGCGGCGTTGTCCGCGTGCGGTGCGGCATCGATCGCGTCCCATTCTCCGGCCATGAGCGATCGCAACAGCGACAGGGTCTTCTCGGCCACCCTGGGGCTTCCGGCCGGTGCGCAGTTCACGCATACGGCGCCGCCGAGCTGACCGACGAAGTGCGCGTGCGGGCCGGGCGCGGCGCATCGCGCGCAGTCGCCGAGCGACGGCGCCCATCCCGACAGCGCCATCACGCGCAGAAGATAGGAGTCGAGGATGCTCCGCGGGGAGTGCTCGCCACGCGAGAGCGCTCGCAGCCCGCCGACGAGCAGCAGATACTGCTCGGGGGTCGCCTCGGAGTCGCTCAGCCGATCGGCGGTCTCGACCATCGCATTGGCCGATGTGAAGCGATCGTAGTGCGCCGCGATGTCGGAACCGTAGGACCCGAGCGATTCCGCCTGCTGCACGATGTCGAGCGACCGCCCCTGATACAGCTGCACGTCGGCCACCATGAACGGCTCGAGGCGCGACCCGAACTTCGACGACGTGCGCCTGACGCCCTTCGCCACCGCACGGATCTTGCCGTGCCGACGCGACAGCATCGTGACGATGCGATCCGCCTCACCCAGTTTGTGGGTGCGCAGGATCACCGCTTCGTCTCGGTAGGTGGGCACCGTTCGATTATCCTCCGTGCAGGAGAATAGAGGCGTGACCGAACCGCTCTTCACCATTCCGCTCTGGGCGGACCTCCTCGGCGTCGGACTCGGCGGGGTCCAGGGCGCGATGTTCGCCTCGGGGTTCCAGGGGCAGCGACGGCTCGACTGGCTCGGCGTGGCGATCATCGGGATCATGATCGGCATGGGCGGCGGTCTCATCCGCGACATCCTGCTCGGACAGACGCCGGCGACGCTGCAGAACAACTGGTACCTCATCACCGCCACGGGTGCCGCTCTGCTGGGGATGCTGCTCGCCGGACTCTTCACGCGGCTCAACAGGGTGATCGTGGTGCTCGACGCGGTGGTGATCGGGATGTTCGGCGCCTTCGGCACGAGCAAGGCCATCGCCTTCGGCATCCCGCCCGTCCCCGCCGTCTTCATCGGAGTCTGCGCTGCCGTCGGCGGAAGCGTGCTGCGCGACATGCTCATGGGGCTGCCGACGGCGATCATGCATGTGGGCTCGCTCTATGCCGTCGCCGCAGGTGCCGGCTGCGCGTTCATCGTGGTCGCGAACGCGTTCGGCATGCCGATCCCGCTCGCCGCCGTGCTCGGCATCGCTGTGACCGCGGTCATCCGGATCCTGGCCGTCAGCTTCGACGTCTCGCTGCCGGAACAGCGGCGGCTCTACCGACGCAAGGTCGCCGCCGAGACCGGCGTGATCCCCATCATCAAGCCCAGCGCCGAGTGACCGCAGCTTCGTCCTGGGCACGAAACGCCCCCGCGGTCGATGACCGCGGGGGCGTTCTCGTCGACGGTCAGACCGCTGCCAGTTCCAGCTGGCGCGTGCGGATCGAGCGGTTGACACCCGAGACGATCGCCTTGAGCGATGCCGTCGAGATGTCGCCGTCGATGCCGACGCCCCACAGGCGCTGATCGCCGACCTGCAGCTCGACGTATGCCGCAGCCTGTGCGTCGCCGCCTGCGCTGAGAGCGTGCTCGACGTAGTCGTAGAGGGTGATGTCGAAGCCCTGGCCCCGCAGCACCTCGATGAACGCCGCGATCGGTCCGTTGCCGTTCCCGGCGACAGCGACCTGCTGGTCATCGTCGCGCAGCGTCACGTCGAGCACGACGTCACCCGACATGTCGCTGCGGGTCTGCGTCGAGAGCAGCTCGAACCGGCCCCACTTGGCCTCGGTCTCGGCGGCGGGCAGGTACTCGTCGTTGAAGATCGACCAGATCTGCTCGCTCGTGACCTCGCCGCCCTCGGCATCCGTCTTGGTCTGCACGACGCCCGAGAACTCGATCTGAAGCTTGCGCGGGAGGTCGATCGCGTGGTCCGCCTTGAGCAGGTACGCGACGCCGCCCTTGCCGGACTGCGAGTTCACGCGGATCACGGCCTCGTAGGAACGGCCGAGATCCTTCGGGTCGACGGGCAGGTAGGGCACGGCCCACTCGATGTCGTCGACCGTCACGCCCTCAGCCTCGGCACGGGCAGCCATCGCCTCGAAGCCCTTCTTGATCGCATCCTGGTGCGATCCGCTGAACGCGGTGAAGACCAGATCTCCCGCCCACGGCGACCGCTCGGGAACAGGCAGCTGGTTGCAGTACTCGACCGTGCGCTTGACCTGGTCGATGTCGCTGAAGTCGATCTGCGGGTCGATGCCCTGCGTGAACAGGTTGATGCCGAGTGCCACGATGTCGACGTTGCCGGTGCGCTCACCGTTGCCGAACAGGCAGCCCTCGATGCGGTCGGCGCCGGCCATGTAGCCGAGCTCGGCCGCCGCGATCGCCGTGCCGCGGTCGTTGTGCGGGTGCAGCGACAGGATCA
The DNA here is from genome assembly GCA_037033305.1 of Actinomycetota bacterium. Taxonomy (GTDB): domain Bacteria; phylum Actinomycetota; class Actinomycetes; order Actinomycetales; family Microbacteriaceae; genus Microbacterium. The sequence goes on from JAZBLP010000018.1 coordinate 49,604, forward strand.
CGTTCTCGCGGTGTGCCAGGTTACGGCTCATCCACTCGATCGAGTCGGCGTAGACGTTCGGCGAAGCCATCTCGACGGTGGCCGGCAGGTTGATGATGACCTTGCGGTCAGGGGTGGGCTCGAAGATCTCGATCACCTGGTTGCAGACGTCGACAGCGAACTCGAGCTCGGTGCCCGTGTAGCTCTCGGGCGAGTACTCGTAGTAGACCTTCGTGTCAGGGATGGTCCTCTCGTACTGACGGCACAGGCGAGCGCCCTCGAGCGCGATGTCGATGATGCCCTGCTTGTCGGTGCGGAAGACGACCTCGCGCTGCAGCACGCTCGTCGAGTTGTACAGGTGCACGATCGCCTGCTTGGCCCCGGCGATCGACTCGTAGGTGCGGGCGATCAGGTGCTCACGCGCCTGGGTCAGCACCTGGATGGTGACGTCATCCGGGATCAGGTTCTCTTCGATCAGCTGGCGGACGAAGTCGAAATCGGTCTGGCTCGCCGACGGGAACCCGACCTCGATCTCCTTGTAGCCCATGCTGACGAGGAGTTCGAACATGACGCGCTTGCGCTCGGGCGACATCGGGTCGATGAGCGCCTGGTTGCCGTCGCGGAGGTCGACTGCGCACCACCGGGGCGCCTCGGTGATGCGGGCGTCCGGCCAGGTGCGGTCGGGCAGGTTGACCGTGATCTGCTCGTGGTAAGGCCGATACTTGTGGATCGGCATCGCAGAGGGGCGCTGAGTGTTCTGCATGATGGGGCTTCTTCTCTTCGTCAGAAATGTGAACGGGCCAACACAAGCGCCGCGACGAGGAAGGCCCTAGCTTTAGGACTCGTCGCGGCAGCTAAGAAGAAGCAGACCGCCGAAAGGCATGCGGCCATG
>JAZBLP010000019.1:0-48036 GCA_037033305.1 Actinomycetota bacterium
GAACGACGTCAGCGCGATCCAGTACAGCGGGAACAGCGTGATGACGAGCCAGAGGGCGAGACCGACGACTCGCACGACTCCGCCGACCGAGACCTTCCGTGCAGGCCGTGGTGCCTTCGCGATGTCGGGGACGGTGAGACGCCGGGTCTCGGTGACCGTGGTTCCGGTGATGGTCATCGCTGGACCCTCCGCATCGCCATCAGGTAGAACGCGCAGAACACGAACAGGAACGCGACGACGATGAGACCGATCGCGCTCGCGATGCCGTAATTACCCTGCTGCGTGTAGTTGATCATCCACGTCGTGATGATGTGCGTCTGGTTCGCCGGTCCGCCGTTCGTCATCGCGTAGATGATGTCGGGGAAGTTGAAGATCCAGATGATGCGCAGCAGGATCGTCAGCAGCAGCGTCATCGAGATGTACGGGATGATGATCGAGAACAGCTGCCGGACCTTGCCGGCTCCGTCGAGACTCGCGGCCTCGAGCATCTCGTCAGGCACCGACTGGAGAGCTGCGAGGATCATGATCGCGAAGAAGGTCACGCCGTACCAGATGTTCGCCACGATGACCGCGAACATCGCGAGCTTCGGATCCGCAAGCCAGGGCAGAGGGGCGTCGATCAGACCGGCCTTCATGAGCAGGTCGTTCACGACGCCGAACTCGGCGTTGAACATCCAGCGGAACAGCATCCCGATCAGGAAGCCTGAGACGGCCCACGGGAAGAACACGAGCGCCTGGTAGAGACCGCGGAAGCGGAAGCGCTTGCGCAGCGCGAGAGCGATCAGGAAGCCGATCACGAGCTGCGGTACGAGCGAGCCGACGACCCACAGGACGGAGTTCCAGGCGACGATCGGGAAGGCCGGATCCTGGAAGACCGTGACGAAGTTGTCGAAGCCGACCCAGGGGGTCGACGTGAGGTCCCACAGGTTCCAGTCGTGGAAGGCCATGCGTGCGCCCTGCAGCATCGGCCAATAGGTGAACCAGCACACGAACACGATCGCCGGGGCCATGAAGGCCAGCAGCGTCAGCGCGTGGCGGCCACGGAAGGGGCGGCGCCGGCGGGATGCCGGGGAGGCCCCGCCGGCGGTGCCGACGGAGCCTCCTTCGAGAGTGGTCCGGGACAAGGATCAGCCCTTTTCCGCGGCGTACTTCTCGGTCCAGAAGGTGTCCCACGACTCGAGCAGCTCGGAGGTGCTCATGTTGCCCAGGAGCACGTTCTGCACGTCCTGGTCGGACTTCTGGATCCACTCGGTCCACCAGCTGACCCCACGCGGCTGACGCACGTTGACGTACGTCTCGGGGTCTTCCGTCATCGTGACGTAGCTCGTCCACGGGCCCGTCGAGTAGAACTCGTCGTCTGCGGCCTCGGTGATGATCGGGACGAGGCTGTTGGCCTGGGCGAACTCGGTCGCGGGCTCGGCCGACGACAGGAACTCGACGAGCTTGACCGCGGCATCCTGGTGCTCGCTGTTCTCGGCGACGCCCCAGCCGGCGACGGCGAGCGGCTGTGCGGCCTTGCCCGACGGGCCGACGAGCAGCGGGGCGGTGTCCCACTGATCCTCGGTCAGCGACGAGTCCTGCACCGTGGCGATGACCTCGGGGTCCTGCAGCAGGAACGCGGTCGTGCCGTTCGTGAAGCCGGCGACCATCTCGGGGTAGCCCCACGAGACGGCCGACGGCGGGGAGGCCTTCTTGAAGAGGTCGAAGTAGTCGTCGACGGCCTCCTGCGCCTCGGGGGCGGCGAAGATGGTCGATCCGTCTTCCATCAGGAACGCGTCTTCGGTGTCGAGGCCGTCGATCGTGTACGCCTCGATCGCTGCGACCACGTTGCTGTTCGCGTTCGCACCACCGCGGAACGCGTAACCGTAGATGTTGTTCGACGGGTCCTGGATGGCGCTGGCCTGCTCGAGCAGGTCCTTCCAGCTGTGCGGCGGGCCGTCGAAGCCCGCTTCCTCGACGAGATCGGTGCGGTAGAAGAGCGACAGGCCGTAGAAGCCGTAGGGCACGAAGTAGCTCTTGCCGTCTGCGGCCACCGAGGCGGACTGCGCGTTGTCGGTCAGGGCATCCCAGCCGTCCCACTTCTCGAGGTCGCCCGAGATGTCGTGCAGCCAGCCGTTGTTCGCGAACGGGCCGACGGTGATGTCGCGGACCTCGAGCACGTCGACGCCCTTGCCCGACTGCAGCATCTGCTGGATCTTCGCGTCGGCCTGCTCGGTCGGCGGCGACACCAGCTTGACCTTGATGTCGGGGTTCTCCTTCTCGAACTCGTCGAGGAGCCCGCGGATCAGATCGGTGCGCGCAGGGTTGGTCAGGCTCTCGACCATCTGCAGGGTGACGGTGCCGTCGGCGGAATCGCCGCCGCTGGCGGAGCAGCCGGTGAGCGCGAGTGCGGCGACGGTGCCGATTCCCGCGGCGGTCGTCAAGATTCTGTTCTTCTTCACGAGGTGCCTCTCAGTTGGTGATTGTGGTGGGTCGGGTGGTTGGTGGAGTGATGGATCGGGTCAGGACACGATGACGGAGCCAGCGGTGCGGATGCCGGCACGGCGGAGAATCTGGGGGATGCAGCGCTCGACGAAGGCCTCGAAGTCGGAGGCCTCTGTGTAGAGATGCGCTGACAGGCGGAAGTAGCCGACGCCACGGAAACTGGTGAACGCGGTCTCGACGCCGGTCTCGTCGAGCAGATCCATCCGCAGCGCGTCGGCCTCTTCGCGCGTCGAGCCGAGTCCGAGCGGCAGACGCACGAGCCGCATCGAGGGCACGGGCGAGGGCAGGGGAGTCAGGGGGTCTTCGTCGCCATAGGCGCGGAAGCCCTCGGCGATGATCTCGGCACCGGCATCCGCCATCTTCGCCATCGCCAGACGGGCGTTGTGCCAGCCGAACTCGGCCTCGATGAACTCGATCGACGCCGGGGTGGCGAGGTAGGTCGTCGCGTCGATCGTGCCCTGGGTGTCGAAGCGCTCTGGGTAGGTCTCGTTCGCGGCCCACGAGTCGATGAGCGGCCACAGGTCGTCGCGGTCGGGGGCGTTCGTGACGAGCAGTGCCGAGCCGCGCGGGGCGCACGGCCATTTGTGCAGGTTGCCGAACCACCAATCGCCGCCGGCTACCGCGGCGGCATCGGCGACGAGACCGGGAGCATGGGCGCCGTCGACGAGGGTGCGGATGCCGCGCTCTGCGGCGAGCTCGGCGATGCGCCGGGTCGGGAGCATCCGCGCGGTCGGGGAGGTGATCTGGTCGACCACGATGAGCCGGGTCGTGGGGGTGAGCGCATCGGCGAAGCGCTGCACGACCTCATCGTCGGAGGCGAGCAGCGGCAGCTCGACGGCGCGGACGGATGCTCCGAAGCGGCGGGCCAGGCGCTGCGCGCCCATGGTGATCGCGCCGTAGCCCTGGTCGGTGACGAGGATCTCGTCGCCGCGCTCGAGGTGCAGGGCGTTGTAGACGACGGTCGCGGCGGCTGAGGCGTTCGGGACGAAGACGCTGTCTTCGGCATGGGCGCCGACGAACGGAGCCGTGCGCTCACGAGCGTCGCGCACCCGCTCGGCGATGCGGGGGAACCATTCGACCGGGCTGAGGTCGGCGCGGCGGCGCAGAGCATCCTGCTGTTCGACGACGACCGTGGGAACCGCGCCGAACGAGCCATGGTTCAGATGGATGACATCGGGATCGAGCGGCCACGCATCACGGGCTCGCATGCCGGAGTTCAGCGTGAGCGGTGCGGGGAAGAGTGGTGCGGGCATCGGTCCTCGTCGGTGCAATGGGGGAGTTGTTGCACAACTTTGCCACACGGCTATCGAAATGGCTACGAAATGGCGAGGATGAAACATAGTTGTCATACGAATTTGATGACTGGTCTGCGTCCGACAGACTCAGCAGGGGGATCGGGCGGTGTCAGGAGGATGACGATGAGCGCACTGGACACGGCGCTGCACGGGCTGCGTGCACTGATCGCGGACGGCGAGCTGCGTCCCGGCGACCGTCTTCCGAGCGAGGGCGAGCTGTGCGAGACGCTGGGCGTCTCGCGCGGGTCGCTGCGCGAAGCCATCCGGATGCTGGCTGCTCTCGGCGTGCTCGAGACCCGCCACGGCTCAGGCAGCTACGTCAGTGAGCTGCGAGCCGCCGACCTGATCGGCAGCCTCTCGCTCACGGTCGGGCTGCTGCCCATGGCCGGGGTGCTCGAACTGACGGAGCTTCGTCGCGTGCTCGAACCGCATGCCGCCGCGCTCGCCGCAGCGCGCATCGACGCCGCGACGATCGAGGAGCTCAGCGGCGTGCTCGACGAGATCGAGGCGAGCGACGACTTCGAGCTGCATTCGCGCCTCGACCATGCCTTCCACATGACGATCTCGGAGGTCGCGGGTAACGATGCCCTCACGAGCCTGATCGACGTGCTGCGCTCACGCTCGCGGGCGTATCGGATCCCGGATGCCGGCGACGCCGCCGAACTCAAGCTGCACTCGGATGCCGGGCACCGGGCGATCCTCCGCGGGCTCGCGGCGGCGGATCCGGTCGCGGCGTCGGCCGCGGCATCCGCGCATGTGGCGCAGACCGAGTACTGGGTGCGCCGGTACACCGACACGGAAGTGCGAGCCGAGGACTCGTCTGCCGAGTCGACCTGAGCGACTGCGCGGGTCAGGCGAGGGTGATGTCGACCTGGATCTCGCTGGCGATGCGCTCGAGGTCACGACGCAGCGCGTCGAGGTCGACGGATGCCGGAACCCGGGCGATCACGGATGCCTCGAAGAGACGGCCGCCGGCCATCGCGGCATCCCGAGTCTCGGTCGCGAGCTCTTCGATGCTGAGCTCGTGCGCGTTCAGCACGTTCGACACCTCGCGGACGATGCCGGATCGGTCGTTGCCGAGCACGCTGATCTCGAGCACCTGTGCCTCGGCATCCGCAGCGGGTGCGCCGGTGAGCACCGCCAGCGTCAGCAGACCCTGGCCCTGGAGTTCGCGGAGCGCGGCTTGAAGCCCGTCCGAACGCTCAGGAGCGACCGAGACCTCGATCACGCCCGCGAACGTACCGGCGAGTTCGGCGAGCGAGCTGTTCTCCCAGTTGCCGCCGTGGGCATCGACGACATCGGCGACCGCCGCGACGAGACCCGGACGATCGGCACCCGCGACAGTGAGGATGAGAGTAGTCATGCCGCCAGCGTAGCCGGGGGTCGGTCGGTGTGCAGCGAATGCCGCCGCCACGCGAACCACGCGAGCAGTAGGGGGATCACCGCGACGACCCACGATGCCGGGCTGCTGATCGCGATGGCGAACACCCCGCCTCCGGCGACCGTGATGCCCGCGCACGCAGACTTCGCCACGAGCTCGCCGAGCCCGGAGACGACCGCCGGCCGAGTGATGGACACGCCCTGGAGAGACGCGCGGAGCAGGAAGACCATCGCCACCAGCGGATAGAACAGCGCGGATACGCGGATGTAGGTCGTCGCAGAAACCACGACCGCCGGATCGCTCTCGCCCAGGAAGACGGTGGCGATCTCACCGGCCCATGCGATGACGATCGCACTCTCCGCGATCGCGAGCAGCACGCAGAGCACACTCGCCTGTCCCACGCCGCGTCGCACGCGCGCCAGATTCGCCGCTCCCGAATTCTGCGCGCAGTACACCACCACGCAGATTCCGAATGCCGCGAGTGGCGCCAGCGCGAAGCCCTCCACTCGCATCCCGATCGACACGCCGGCGATGCTGGCGGCCCCGAGGGAGTTAGCCGCTGCTTGGAGCAGCACGTTCCCGACTCCGATGCCTGCGGATTGCAGGGCCATGGCCGCGCCCTGTCGGGCTTGAGAACCGCCTCCGGCGAGCGTCGGCCACGAACGCGTGCGCAGGGTCGGGTGAGATCTGAGAAGAACGAAGACGCTCACCGCGGCGGTGCACAGGCCGGCGCTCTGCGTCGCGAGTGCGGCACCGAGCACGCCCATGTGTGCCCCGCCCACGAGCCACAGCGCGGCGGCGGCGTTCACCGCTCCGCTGACGAGCATGATCGCCGTCGGGCGGGTGCTGTCGCCGAGCCCTCGGATGGAGTGGGTGCAGAAGTTGCCGGATGCGGTCAGAGGAAGACCGAGACAGAAAACGAGGTAGAAGGTCGTGGCCCCGGGAAGGATCTCCCGCGGAACTCCGAGGAGAGTCATCGCGGCAGGCGCCGTCGCCGCGAGGAGTGCGCCCGCGCCGCCGGCGAGAGTGGTCGTGATGGCAGCGCCGGTCCAGAACCTGCGTGCCACTGCGTGTCGGTCTCCCGCGCCGTGCGCCTGCGCGAGCGGGATGGCGACCCCGGCAGTGAACGCGAACACGGTGCCGAAGAGCAAGGAGACGAGGCCGAAGGATGAGCTGACAGCGGCGAGTCCGTCTTCGCCGACGAAACGGCCGAGGATCAGCGAATCGATCGTGTAATACGACTGCTGAACGAGATTCCCGATCCAGATCGGGACGATGAAGCGCAGGATCGCTCGCCAGGGTGCGCCCTCGAGCAGCGTTCTCGCGGGGCGACGGACCTGAGCGTCACTCATCGTTCACCGGCGTCTCGGTTGATGCCGCTGTTGCGACACAGTCCAGGCACTGCACGACGCCCCCCAGATGATCCTCGTTGATCGCGCCTCTGCATGAATCCGCAGCGGGCCGCCGCGTAGCTTCGCTCGGCAGAACCGAAGCTAGCCGCTCCGAACCCGTGTTCCGATATGAAACAGAGAGGCGCCGATGCCTGGGTGGGCAGGGCGCGAGGCGACCGGCTCAGTCGACCCAGTCGCCGGTCTCGAGGAAGCGATCGAGGCGTGTGCGATGCGGGGCGAGGTCCCAGCCCTGCCCGGCGACCCACTCGTCGTTGAAGTACGTGCCGGCGTAGCGGATGCCGCTGTCGCAGATGAGCGTGACGATGCTGCCGGTCTCACCCGCGGCGCGCATGCGCGCGATCAGCTGGAATGCGCCGTAGAGGTTGGTGCCGGTCGAGCCGCCGGCCCAGTGCAGGGTGCGCTCGCGCAGCATCCGGATCGCGGCGATCGAGCCCGCATCGGGAACACGGATCATTTCGTCGATCACGGTGGGCACGAACGACGCCTCGACGCGCGGCCGGCCGATGCCCTCGATGCGGCTGGGGCGCCCGGCCGGCGGATCGATGGTTCCCGCCCACCCGTCGTAGAACGCCGAGCCCTCGGGGTCGACGACCGCGATCTGCGTCTCGTGGCGGCGGTACTTCACGTAGCGGCCGAAGGTGGCGCTTGTTCCTCCGGTGCCCGCACCCACGACGATCCAGCGGGGGATCGGATGCCGCTCCTGCGACAGCTGGCTGAACACGCTCTCGGCGATGTTGTTGTTGCCGCGCCAGTCTGTCGCCCGCTCGGCGAACGTGAACTGATCGAGGTAGTGCCCATGGCATTCCGACGCGAGGCGCTGTGCCTCGGGAGACATGTCTTCGGCTCGGTCGACGAAATGGCAGCGTCCGCCGTAGAACTCTATGAGGTCGATCTTCTCCTGGCTCGTCGACCGCGGCACGACCGTCACGAACGGCAGCCCCAGCATCCGCGCGAAGTACGCCTCGGAGACGGCGGTCGATCCGCTCGAGGATTCGACGAGCGTGGAGTCCTCGGTGATGCGGCCGTTGACGAGTCCGTACAGGATCAGCGAGCGCGCGAGACGGTGCTTGAGCGACCCGGTCGGATGCACCGACTCGTCTTTGAGATACAGGTCGATGCCCCACTCGGGTGGCAGGGGGAAGAGGTGCAGGTGGGTGTCGGCACTGCGGTTGGCGTCGGCTTCCAGCAGGGCGATCGCGGTGCTGGTCCAGTCGCTCATCCTTCGAGCGTAACGGTCCGCTACCTCGGGGTGTAGCCGCCCTCGCCCGTCTCACCGTCGTAGGTGAACACCTCGTCTTCGAGCGTGATCTGGATGTCGTCGCCGAGCGGCTGCTGCGCGAGAAGGCGTTCCTCGAGCATCGTCATCCGCTCGTCGTACTCCTGCGCCTGGGCGGCGTCGACGCCCCAGATCGTCGCCACCTTCATGTCGGTGAGGAAGTACAGGAAGGCCGAGACCGCGGTCCGGTTGAACTCTGTGTCGGGGATGCTCTGCCACAGCGCGCCGCTGTCGCGCAGGCGCTTGTACTCATCGATCTTCGCCTGCAGCGCGTCGGCGATCTCGGCGCCGGCCTCGGTGTCGGGGTCACCGCTGCCATCGGAGGGGGCATCGGATGGCGCATCGGACGGTTCGTCATATGGGTCTTCGGCGATGGCGCTGGGGGTCGCGACGGGGGACGGTGAACCCTGCGTCCCCGCGGTCAGCATGCCGATGAAGACGGCGATCGCGACGATGCCGAGCACCAGGACTGCCCCGACGACGCTGAGCACGACGGCGACGCCACGCGAGCTCGACGGAGCGGGTGGTGGAGCGACATTCGACAGCGGGTACGCGCCGGGTCCTGAGAGCGGGGGCTGGCCGACACCTGACGGCGGGTATGCGGGCTGCGGATAGCCGGGAGGCGGCGGCACTGCGGGCCAGGCGGTCTGCGGTTCGCCCGACGTGCCGAGGGGTGGTGCGAGCGGGGTGGCTGCCCAGCCGGTCGGGAGGTTCGAGGTCTCACCGCTCAGCGGTGGACCGGCGGGGTCGGGCGGGAGCACTGCCTCGGGCGGTACGACGTGCTCCGGTGGCGATCCGGCATCCTGCTCATTCGTCATCAGACGACCTCCCCCGAGACAGGGCGCACTCCGCGGCCCTGCGAAAAGGCTAGCCGAGGCCGCCGACGTCAGCTCACGGTGCCGGCGCGCGACGTGCTGCCATCGCCGTCGACGTGCAGCAGCGACGCCTGCGACTGCTCCTGCTGCAGCTGGAACTCGAAGCGCGAGCGGTCGCCGCGGTGATGGGCCACGAAGTACTCGATCGGGATGCCGTCGGCGGAACGGCTCACGCTGCGCAACCGCAGCAGGGCGGAGCCGGCGCTCACCCCGAGGTGCTGTGCCTGTTCATGTGTCGCCACGGTCGCTTCGGCCGAGCGCACGCCGCTGGTGGCGACGATGTCGTGCTCGGCGAGCAGGCGGTAGAGCGATCTCTCCGACAGGTCGACGCCGAGCGTGACGCCGCCGACGGCCTCCGGCATCCAGGTCGTGGAGAGCGACCACGGTTCGCCGTCGACGTGGCGCAGGCGATCGAGCACCACGACCGGGGCGCCGGGCTCGACCTCGAGCGCCGCCGCGATCTCGTCGTCTGCGAGCGTCTGCTCGTGACGCAGCACGTCGCTGTGCACGTGGCCGCCGCGGCGCTCGACGTCGTCGTACAGGCCGATCAGCGTATGCACGAGGCTCTCACTCGTGCGCGGACGAGAGACGAACGTGCCCTTGCCCTTCACCCGCTCGACGAGACCCTCGTGCTCGAGCTGGGCCAAGGCCTGGCGCACGACGGTGCGTGAGATGCCGTAGCGCTCGCAGAGCCGGTGCTCGCCGGGCAGCGGGTCGCCGGGCTGCAGGCCGTCTCTCGAGATGCCGTCGACGATCAGCTGACGCAGCTGGTCGTACATGGGAGCGGCGGAGTGGCGGTCGATCGTGTCGTTCATATCAGTACGCCACCCCCGCGTGCAGGATGACGTTCGCATAGGGGGTGAACTCTCCCGATCGGACGAACGCGCGTGCCGAGTGGGTCAGCTTCTTGAAGTCGACGTGCGGGACGAGCTCGATCTCGAAGTCCTGGTCGGCGAAGCGCTCGCGCAGCGCGGCCAGCACCTCGGGGCTCTTCTCGGCGACCTCGGCCGACACCGTCGCCCCTTCGACGACGAGCTCGGCGAGCACGGTGTCGAGGACGTCGAGGAACGCCGGAGCTCCGGGACGATAGGCGAGGTCGATGCGCTCGGACCCCGGCGGAATCGGCAGGCCCGCGTCGGTCACGACGAGCAGATCGGTGTGGCCGGTCTCGCTGATCACGCGCGAGAGCGCGGGGTTGATGGTCGTCGCAGTCTTGCGCATGATGTCTCCTCGGGGAGGTCAGTGGGCTTCTCGGGCTGCCAGGAACGCGTCGACCTCGGCCCGCAGCGGCAGGCTGGGCGAGGCGCCCTGCTTCGTGACGGCGAGGGCTCCCGCCGCGGTCGCCAGGCGGACGGCATCCGTGAGCTGCCAGCCGTTGGCGAGGGCGGCGCCGAGATACCCGGCGTAGGCGTCGCCGGCCGCGGTGGTGTCGACGGCCTCGACGGGGAACGGCGGGACGACGTATGCGCCCTGGGCCGTCACGACGCACGAACCCTGCCCCGCAAGCGTGATCACGGCGGCGCCGACGCCCCGGTCGAGGAACCAGCGTCCGGCGAGCGCGGCGGAGTCGGCATCCGTCACCTCGAGGCCGCTGAGCACGGATGCCTCGGTCTCGTTCGGGGTGACGATGTCGATGTTCGCCCACACCTCGTCGGCGAGGGGGGCGGCGGGCGCCGGGTCGAGGATGACCGTCATGCCGTGCTCGCGTCCGCGAGACGTGATGTGCGCGGTGAGCGCCGACGGAGTCTCGAGCTGGGTCAGCAGCACAGACGTGGTCGGTGCGAGGGCGGCGAGGGCCGCGTCGATCTGCTCGGTGCTGAGGGCGGCGTTGGCGAGCGGCACCATGACGATGTCGTTCTGCGCCGATGCGTCGACGCGGATGTGCGCGATGCCGGTCGGGCCCGGCACGGTGCGCAGGTGGGTGAGGTCGACGCCGGCGTCGCCGAGCCCGTCGACGACGAGGTCGTGGAAGAGGTCGTCGCCGACGCATCCGACGAAGCTCGTGCGAGCGCCCGATCGTCCGGCAGCGACCGCCTGGTTGGCGCCCTTGCCGCCGAGCATCAGGGTGAACTCGTCGCCCAGGATGGTCTCGCCGCGGGCCGGGAGCCTGGTCGAGAAGGTCGTCACGTCTGCGGTCACGCTGCCGACGATGACGACGCCGGTGCGATCGGGCGAGGTGGCGGCTGTCATGGCACTCCTGATCGTCGTCGATGCGGGGTGCTTTGACATCCTCCGCGGCTGTCATTACATTAGCCGAATCCGAACCTGTAACGACAGGTTGTGCACAAGGAGACCCGATGACCGCGCTGGCCCCCCGTCTCTATGTCGACAGCGCAGACGTCGATCGCGTCTCGTCTCTCCTCGCCGCGGGCGTGGTGCACGGCGTCACGACCAACCCCACGATCCTCGAGCGCGGAGGTCGCACGGCCGCTGAGATCCCCGACCTCTACGCCCGCTGGTCGGAGGAAGGCGCTCGAGAGATCTTCTTCCAGACCTGGGGCGGAGACACCGCCTCCTTCCTGCGCAACGCCGAGGGCATCCGCGCACTCGGCCACCGCGTCGCCGTGAAGGTGCCGGCGACGCGCGACGGCTTCGCCGCGGCGTCCGCTCTGGTGCGTGACGGCGCGACCGTGCTGGTCACCGCCGTCTATTCGGTCGCGCAAGCGCTCGCGTGCGCCTCGATCGGCGCGCAGTACATCGCTCCCTACCTCGGGCGGATGCGGGATGCCGGCATCGACGGAGACGCGGTGATCGCACGGATGCAGGAGGTGTGCGCCGGCAGCGACTCGAATGTCCTCGCGGCGAGCCTGCGGTCGCCCGACGACATCACCGGGCTGCGTCTGGCGGGGGTGCCGTACTTCACGGCGGCGCCGGATGTGATCGAGCAGGTGCTGTTCCACGAGGTGAGTGACAGCTCAGCCGTCGAATTCGACGCCGCGATGGTGCGACTCGGGGCCTGACGCGCGGTTCTCAGGCGGATGCCGCCTGGCGCAGCCACCGTTCGACGCCGGCGATGTGCGCCGTGGCGAGGGAGGTCGCAAGGCCGGAATCGCGGCGGGCGATGGCGTCGGCGATCGCGCGGTGCTCTGACAGGGTGCGCTCGACTGCGCCGCCCTCGGTGAGGCCGCGCCAGACGCGGGCCCGTACGGTCTGGCTGCTCAGATGCTCGATGAGGCTGGCGAGATACGCGTTGCCGGCCATGCCGACGATCTCGCGGTGGAAGCGGATGTCGTGCTCGACGAGCTCCTCGATGCTGACCGTCGGGTCGATCGAGGCGACCTCGCTCTCGAGGCCCGCGATCGCCTCGTCGGTGCCGAGAGTGGCCGCGAGGCCGGTCGCCTGCGACTCCAGCATCCGTCGCACCGCGAAGATCTCGAGCATCGAGTCGTCGTCGTGCATGTCGACCACGAACGAGATGGCCTCGAGCAGCAGGTGGGGTTCGAGGCTGGTGACATAGGTGCCGTCGCCGCGGCGCACATCGAGCACGCGGATCACCTCGAGCGCTTTGACCGCCTCTCGCATCGAGTTGCGCGACAGGCCGAGCCGCTCGGACAGTTCCTTCTCGGGAGGGAGTCGGTCGCCGGGGGCGAGCTCGCCCGACACGATCATCGCCTTGATCTTCTCGATCGCGTCGTCAGTCACTGCCATGGCGTCATCCTAACCATTCATCGGATGTCTGAGGCAGGATGGGGGCATGCGCGTACTCGATTCGCACCTGCACCTCTGGGATCCCGAGATTCTGCACTACACCTGGCTCGAGGGTCCGCTCGCCTGGCTGTTCGGCGCGACCGAGATCGAGCACGCCCGCATCGCGCGGGCGACGACGGAGCGGGCGGTGTTCGTGCAGGCCGAGACGATCGAGGACGACTTCCTCGAGGAGGTGCGGTGGGTGGCCGGGCTCGCTCCTCGCATCGGGGTCGTCGGCATCGTCGCGGGCGCGCGTCTGGATCGCGGCACCGACACCACCGCGCACCTCGAGGGCCTCGCCGCCGAGCCACTCGTGGTCGGGGTGCGTCACAACCTGCAGGGTGAACCCGACGGACTGGCCGTGTCGGCCGACTTCGTGACCGGTGCGCGCGAGGTCGCGGCACGCGGCTGGGCGTTCGACGCGTGCGTGCGCGCCGCGCAGCTGCCCGACGTGGCGCGCCTCGCCGGGGCGGTGCCGGAGCTGCGGATGGTGCTCGATCACCTCGGCAAGCCCGAGGTCGGCACGGCGGATGCCCCGGTGGCGCCGACCATGGAATGGGTGCGCGACCTCGACGACCTCGCCCGGCATCCGAACGTGTGGTGCAAGCTCTCGGGCCTGCCCGCGGAGGCCGGAGGCGACTGGTCGCCCGAGCAGCTGCATCCGTTCCTCGACGCCGCAGCCGACGCGTTCGGCGTCGATCGACTGATGTGGGGCAGTGACTGGCCGGTGTCGGTGATCGGCCCCGCCGAAGAGGGCGACCCGTATGCGAACGAGGACGGATCGCCGATGTACCAACCGACGGCGCGGATCAGATGGGCGGATGCGGTGATCGCCTGGGCCGAGCGCCGCGGGCACGACGTCGACGCGATCATGTGGGCCACCGCCGAGGAGTTCTACCGGATCGGAGAGCGGTCCGCGCATGCGGATGCCCGGGAAGAGCGTCCTCGCCGCGGCATCCTGAGTTGGCTGCGGGGCGGGCGTTCGTAGGGAGCCTCAGCTGCCGACGGGGCGAAGACGCAGCTGAGCCATGCCTCCGTCGACCTCGATGAACGTGCCCGTGGTCGATCCGGCGGCGGGCGACACCAGGTACGCGACAGCCGCGGCGACTTCGTCGGGGGAGACCAGACGGCCGTGCGGCTGGCGGGCTTCGAGGGCGGCGCGCTCGGCGGCCGGGTCGTCGGCCGAGTCGAGCAGGCGTCCGACCCACGGGGTGTCGGCGGTGCCCGGGTTGACGGCGTTGACGCGGATGCCCTCGCGCAGGTGATCGGCGGCCATGGCCCGGGTCAGGGCGGAGACGGCACCCTTCGACGCGCTGTAGAGCGCCCGCTGGGGCAGGCCCGTGGTCGAGGCGATGGATGCCGTGTTGCAGACGGCCGCGCTCGGCGACTTCTTGAGCCAGGGCAGCGCCGCGGATGTGACACGGGCGATGCCGGTGACGTTGATCGAGAGCACGCGCGCCCACTCGTCGTCGTCGTTGGCGCTGATGTCTCCCTGCGCGCCGACCCCGGCGTTGTTCACGACGATGTCGATGCGGCCGAACCTCTCGGCGACGGCGGCCACGGCGGCATCCACCGAGGCGCGGTCCGAGACGTCGGCCGTGAACGCGGCGAATGCGGCATCCGCCCCGGAGGTGTCGCGGTCGAGCACGGCGATCTGCGCGCCGTCGGCGTGCAAGCGGGCGGCGATGGCTGCCCCGATGCCGGATGCTCCACCGGTCACGACCGCGACGAGTCCGTCGAGTGCGCCGCTCATTTCTGTGCCTCCCATGCCACGAACTCCTGGCGCTGATGCCCGAGTCCTTCGATCTCGATCTCGACGACGTCGCCGGCCTTCAGATACGGGAACTTGCCGCCGAAGGCCACGCCCTGCGGGGTGCCCGTGAGGATCAGGTCGCCGGGCTCGAGGGTGACGTACTGCGACAGGTGGTGCACGATCACGCGCACGTCGAAGATCATGTCGTCGGTGTTCGAATCCTGACGCGCCTCGCCGTTGACCCAGCTGCGCAGCCGCAGATCGTCGACGTCGACCTCGTCGGGCGTCACCAGCCACGGGCCTGTCGGGTTGAAGCCGGGGGCGATCTTGCCCTTCGACCACTGTCCGCCCGAGACCTCCATCTGGAAGGCGCGCTCCGACACGTCGTTCGCGACCACGTAGCCGGCGATGTGCGCGTCGGCCTCGTCGGGTGAGTCGAGGTACGCGGCGCGCGCGCCGATCACGATGCCGAGCTCGACCTCCCAGTCGGTCTTCTCGCTGCCGCGAGGGATCGTCACCGCATCGTTCGGGCCGACCACCGTGTTCGGCGTCTTCAGGAACATGATCGGCACCGTCGGTGGCTCGGAGCCGGACTCTCGAGCGTGGGCTGCGTAGTTCTGACCGATGCAGATGACGGCGCTCGGTCGTGCGATCGGCGCACCGATGCGCATCGTCTCGGCGTCGTCGAGCAGCGGAAGCTCGTCGGTGGCTCGGGCGGATTCGACGCGAGCCCGGAAGTCGCCAGCGAGGAAGTCACCGTTCACATCGGATGTCACAGAGCGCAGATCGAGGTACCGGTCACCCTCGACGAGGACGGGAATCTCGGCGCCGAGGGCGCCTAGCCGTGCGAACTTCATGTCTCTCCTGCTCAGTGAGGTGTCCGTGGTGACGAGGCGCATCAGCGCGGCCCGTCTCGTTGACAGTATAGACATCCGATGTTTACACTCCAAGAGATCTGCACGGATATCCTTCCCGTGCACGAGAGGAACCCGTGAGCCGCATCGTCGCCCTCGACACGACCGATATCCGCTTCCCGACATCGCTGAGTCTGGACGGATCGGATGCCATGAATCCCGACCCCGACTACTCGGCGGCGTACGTGATCGTGCGCACGGATGCCGAGGACGGCATCGACGGCCACGCCTTCGTCTTCACGATCGGCCGCGGCAACGACGTGCAGGTCGCCGCGATCGACGCGCTCGCCGGTCATCTCGTCGGCCGTGAGATCGAGCCGCTGCTCGACGACATGGGCACGATGTTCCGCGACATCATCGGCGACTCGCAGCTGCGCTGGCTCGGCCCCGAGAAGGGCGTCATGCACATGGCCATCGGCGCGGTCGTCAACGCGCTCTGGGACATCAAGGCCAAGCGGGCCGGGCTCCCGCTCTGGCAGCTGCTCGCCCGTATGACCCCGGAGGAGCTCGTCTCGCTCGTGGACTTCCGCTACCTCACCAATGCGCTGACGCCCGAGGAGGCCCTCGAGATCCTGCGTGCGGCCGAGCCCGGACGGCTCGAGCGCGAAGGCGAGCTGCTCGCCACCGGATACCCCGGATACACGACCAGCCCCGGTTGGCTCGGATACTCCGACGAGAAGCTCGAGCGCCTGGCCCGCGAGGCCATGGCCGACGGCTTCACCCAGATCAAGCTCAAGGTCGGCGCCGACCTCGACGACGACATCCGCCGCTTCCGCAAAGCCCGCGAGGTGTGCGGACCCGACTTCCCCATCGCGATCGACGCGAACCAGCGCTGGGAGGTGTCGGAGGCGATCGAGTGGGTCAACGCGCTGGCCGAGTTCCACCCCGCCTGGATCGAGGAGCCCACGAGCCCCGACGACGTGCTCGGTCACGCCGAGATCGCCAGGGGAGTGGCACCCATCCGCGTCGCGACCGGCGAGCACGCGCAGAACCGCGTCATCTTCAAGCAGCTGCTGCAGGCCGAGGCGATCTCGGTCATGCAGATCGACGCCGTGCGCGTCGCAGGTGTCAACGAGAACATCGCCAACCTGCTCCTGGCCGCGAAGTTCGGTGTTCCGGTGTGCCCGCATGCCGGTGGTGTCGGTCTGTGCGAAGCCGTGCAGCACCTGTCGATGTTCGACTTCGTCGCCGTCACCGGCACGCGCGAAGGTCGGATGATCGAGTTCGTCGACCACCTGCACGAGCACTTCGTGATTCCCACCGACATCCAGGGCGGGTCGTACATGGCGCCCACGGCGCCCGGCTCGGGCATGGAGATGAAGGCCGAGAGCATCTCCGCGTACACCTGGACGGGGCAGCATGTCGGGATCTGATCGACTGACTGTCCCCCGACTCGGGTACGGCGCCGCGAACGTCGGCAATCTGTTCCGTGCGCTGAGCGATGACGAGGCGTGGGCGGTGCTCGAAGCCGCCTGGGACAGCGGCATCCGCTACTTCGACACCGCTCCGCACTACGGGCTCGGGCTCTCGGAGCGCCGCCTCGGCGCGTTCCTGCAGACGAAGCCGCGCGACGAGTACGTGCTGTCGACGAAGGTCGGGCGTCTGCTGCGCTCCAACCCCGACCACGACGGCGGCCTCGACACCGCGAACGACTTCCACGTGCCAGACGACCTGCAGCGCGTGTGGGACTTCTCGGCGGCGGGGATCCGCGCGAGCCTCGACGAGTCGCGCGAGCGTCTCGGGATCGAGCGCATCGACCTGCTGTACCTGCACGACCCCGAGCGGCACGACCTCGACCTCGCCATCGCCGAAGCGCTGCCGGCTCTCGAGCAGCTCCGTCGCGACGGTGAGGTCGCAGCTGTCGGCATCGGGTCGATGGTGACGGACGCGCTCGCCGCATCCGTGCGATCGGCCGACCTCGATCTGGTCATGGTCGCGGGCCGGTACACGCTGCTCGAGCAGCCCGCAGCAGTCGAGGTGCTGCCGGCCTGCCGGGAGACCGGAACGGGGGTCGTCGCCGCATCCGTCTTCAACTCCGGGCTGCTGGCGGCGAGCGAACCTCGTCGCGACGGGCGATACGAATACGGGCAGCTGCCGGACGAGCTGTGGGATCGCCTGCTGCGTATCGCGCGGGTGTGTGCCGAGCACGACGTGCCGCTGCCCGCCGCAGCGATCCAGTTCCCGCTGCAGTCGGATGTGGTGCGCTCGGTCGTCGTGGGGGGCAGCCGGCCGGGGCAGCTGACGCAGAACGCCGAGTACGCGTCGCTCGAGATTCCCGGTGCGCTGTGGGACGAGCTGGCGGCGGAGGGGCTGATCCCGGGCTGAGCCCGGCGCGGAGAGCTCAGCGCCCGACGGTCGACTCGCGGACGATCAGCTCGGCGGCGAACGGCGTCGGCGCGGGGAGGTCTGCGGTGGGATCTGTGAGCTGACGGATCAGCGCGGCACCTGCCGCTCGGCCGATCTCGTACCCGGGCTGCCGCACGCTGGTCAGCGGCACGACGGTCTGGTGCGCCTGCGCGACGTCGTCGAAGCCGACCAGCGCCACGTCTTCGGGCACGCGGATGCCGTGGCGCAGCAGCTGGGTGAGAACGCCGACCGCCACCATGTCGTTCGCGGCGAAGATCGCGTCGGGGCGCTCGGCGTCGGACATCTCGGCGATCCGGGCGCCGACGTCGAGACCGTCCTCGGTCGTCAGGTGCGGCACGTCGATCACGTCGATCATGTCGGTCGCCGCGTCGGCGGCGTCGACGGCGTCGCGCAGCCCCTGAAGCCGATCGTTCGACTGACTCACGCTCGCCGTCCCCACGAATGCGATGCGCCGGCGCCCGAGCGACAGCAGGTGCTCGCCCGCCAGCCGTCCGCCGCCGCGATCGTCGAACAGCACCGAGGCGACGGTGGCCGAAGGGGGGATGGGACCGACGACGACCGAACGGATGCCGCGGTCGGCCAACTGTTCGAGCCGGGGCACCACGTCCTCGAGCGGGTAGATCACGATGCCCTGCACGCGATGCGCCTCGAACATGTCGATGTTTCCGCGTTCGGTGTCGGCGTCGCGGTTGCTGTTGCTGAAGAACAGCGACCAGCCGCCCTCGCGCGCCACGTCCTCGACCCCGCGCGAGAGCTCGTGGAAGTACGGCAGCCAGGCGTCGAGCAGGATCAGCGCGAGCGCCTTGCTCGAACCCGCGCGCAGCTGACGGGCCGATTCGTTGGGCACGTAACCGAGCTGCGCGATCGCATCCCTCACCTTCGCCGCGCTCGATTCGCCGAGCACATGGGGGTGGTTGAGATAGTTCGAGACGGTCGAGGAGGACACCCCGGCGAGGGCGGCGACATCTTTGACGCTGGCGGGCATGGTGCTCCTTGTCGGCGGTGCCGGTGCGCGCCTGCGCGAGGGCGACCGCGCGCTCGAGCGGCACCGACGAGTCCACAGTAACCCAGCGATTGCAACGTGCCAAGAAAGTTCTTGACACCACCTTGGCGACCCGCGTACCGTGACCTGAACGCAGAGTTGCAACGTGCCAATCCTGCCGAGGCGAAGGTGCCGCACACCCGTCTCCGAGAGGTCCCATGAACATCGGATGCCACGGACTCGTCTGGACCGGACACTTCGATGCCGACGGCATCCGTCTCTCCGTCGAGAAGACGAAGGCGGCCGGATTCGACCTGATCGAATTCCCGCTCATGGACCCGTTCTCGTTCGACGTCGAGGCGGCGAAGAGTGCCCTCGGCGAGCACGATCTCGCCGTGAGCGCCTCGCTCGGACTCTCGGGTGCGACGGATGTCACCAGCTCCGATCCGGCTGTCGTTGCCGCGGGGGAGGCTCTGCTGCTCAGGGCGGTCGACGTGCTCGCCGACCTCGGCGGCCAGCACTTCTGCGGCGTGATCTACAGCGCGATGCAGAAGTACATGGATCCGGTGACGGACGAGGGGCTGGAGAGCAGCCGTCGCACGATCGCCCGCGTCGCCGACCACGCGGCCGACCGCGGCATCTCGGTATCGCTCGAGGTCGTGAACCGCTACGAGACGAACGTGCTGAACACCGCGCGGCAGGCGCTCGCGTACCTCGCCGAGGTCGATCGGCGGAACCTCGGCATCCACCTCGACACGTACCACATGAACATCGAGGAGTCGGATATGTTCGCGCCGGTGCTCGACGCCGCTCCCGCCCTGCGCTACGTGCACATCGGCGAGAGCCACCGCGGGTATCTGGGCACCGGCACCGTCGACTTCGACACCTTCTTCAAGGCGCTCGGCCGCATCGCATACGACGGCCCGATCGTGTTCGAGTCGTTCTCGTCGGCGGTCGTCGCTCCCGACCTGAGTCGGATGCTCGGCATCTGGCGCAACCTCTGGACAGACAACGTCGAGCTCGGAGCGCACGCCAACGCCTACATCCGCGACAAGCTCGTCGCGGTCGACTCGATCCGGCTCCACTGAGCCGCATCGGAACGCTCGATGCGCCGACCTGTTGTCAACTTGTTATTACAGGTCTTCCCATCCGAGGAAGTCTTAGTTACATTTAGATACAACTTGCGCAGGGTGGGGCGTAAGACGCAGAATTGATCCGATGTTTCCGGACCCGACCGGAATATCGCATCAGGACCTTCAAGGAAGCAGGTGAGCACGTGAGTGACCCCATTCTCAGAGTCGAGGGGATCAGCAAGGGATTCCCCGGTGTGCAGGCTCTCAAGGACGTGCACCTCGAGGTGCGTGCCGGCGAGGTGCTGGTGCTCGTGGGGGAGAACGGCGCGGGCAAGTCGACTCTGATGAAGATCCTCTCGGGGATCTACACCAAGGACGAGGGCACCATCACGTTCGAGGGTCGGGAGGTCGAGCTCACCAGCCCGCTGCAGGCGCAGCAGCTGGGGATCACGATCATCCACCAGGAGCTCAACCTGATGCCCGATCTCACCGTGGCGCAGAACATCTACGTGGGCCGTGAGCCCACCACCGGCCCCTTCCTCTCGGAGCGGAAGCTCAATCGGCAGACGGCCGAGCTGCTGCAGCGACTCGACATCAGGGTCAACCCCAAGCAGCTGGTCGGCGAGCTGACCGTGGCCGAGCAGCAGATGGTCGAGATCGCCAAGGCGCTCTCGTTCAACGCCAAGGTGCTCATCATGGACGAGCCGACCTCGGCGCTCACCGACTCCGAGACCGAGACGCTCTTCGTGCTCATCGAGCAGCTGCGAGCGGCGGGCACCGGCATCGTCTACATCTCGCACCGCATGGACGAGCTGCGACGCCTCGCCGATCGGGTGACGGTGCTTCGCGATGGCACATACATCGGATCACTGGAGAAGTCCGAGGCGAGCATCCCGAAGATCATCGAGATGATGGTCGGGCGCGTGATCGACGAGGGAACCCGCCCTGTGGCCCGCGAGCACCTGAACGACCCGGTCGTGCTCGACGTGCAGGGGCTGTCGACCAAGAGCCTGCTCAGCGACGTGTCCTTCCAGCTGCACAAGGGCGAGATCCTCGGCTTCGCCGGCCTCATGGGCGCGGGGCGCACCGAGACGGCCCGCGCCATCATCGGAGCCGACCACCGCGACGGCGGCACCGTCTCGATCGGCGGTCGCGTCGCTCGCATCACCCAGCCCGCGGATGCCGTCAAGCACGGCGTCGGCTACCTCTCGGAAGACCGCAAGCTGCTCGGGCTGATGCTCGAGCAGGACGTCACCTTCAACACCGTGCTCGCCTCCCTCGGGTCGTATGCCAACGCGATCGGATGGATGGGCGACGGCAAGGCGAAGAACCGCACCAAGGACTACGTCCAGCAGCTGCGCGTCAAGACGCCCTCGGTCAATCAGGTCGTGAAGCTGCTGTCGGGAGGCAACCAGCAGAAGGTCGTCATCGCCCGGTGGCTGATGCGCGACTGCGACATCCTCATCTTCGACGAGCCGACGCGAGGTATCGACGTCGGCGCCAAGGAAGAGATCTACCGCCTGATGCAGCAGCTCGCTGATCAGGGAAAGTCCATCATCGTCATCTCGTCGGAGCTGCCGGAGATCCTCCGTGTCGCGAACCGCATCGCGGTCTTCGCGAACGGTCGCATCACCGGCACGCTCCGCAACGAGGACGCCAGCCAGGAGAAGATCATGCAACTCGCAGCCCACGGAGAGGAAGACTGATGAGCGCTCCGCAGAACGGGTCGTCGACGACGACGATCATCCAGACGGCTCTCGATGAGAACACCGACAAGCGCGACGTGGTCGGCTTCCTGAAGCGTCAGGTGCAGCAGTCCCTCGCATTCGGCACCCTGATCGTGCTCGTGATCTTCTTCTCGATCGCCAGCCCGAACTTCTTCACCTTCAGCAACATCGCGACCGTGCTGCTCTCGACCGCGGTCATCGGCATCCTCGCCCTCGGCACGACGTTCGTCATCATCACCGGCGGCATCGACCTGTCGATCGGAACCGGCATGGCGCTGTGCGCCGTGATGACCGGCGTCATCGTCACGAACCTCGGCCTGCCGGTCTGGCTCGGCGTGATCGGGGGCATCCTGACCGGTGTGCTGATGGGCCTCGTGAACGGCATCAACATCACGTTCCTGCGGCTGCCCCCGTTCATCGCGACCCTTGCGATGATGATGATCGCCGGCGGTCTCGCCCTCGTCATCTCGAACGTGGCGCCGATCTACTTCTCGACCTCCGCACCGGACTTCAAGAAGATCGCACTCGGCGTGATCATCCCCGGCATCCCGAACGCGGTGCTGATCACCGCCGCCCTCGCGATCGTCGCCTGGCTCGTGCTGTCGAAGACGCTCCTGGGTCGCTACACCTTCGCGATCGGCTCGAACGAAGAGGCCACGCGCCTCTCGGGCGTCAACACGCGCCGCTGGACGATCTTCATCTACATGTTCGCGGGGGCCTTCACCGGTATCGCGGGCATCGTGATCGCCGCCCGTCTCGACTCGGCGCAGCCGCAGATCGGCACCGGCTACGAGCTGCAGGCCATCGCGGCCGTCATCATCGGCGGCACCTCGCTGCTCGGCGGACGAGGATCCATCCTCGGCACCGTGATCGGCGCGCTGATCATGAGCGTGCTCGTCAACGGTCTGCGCATCATGTCGATCCAGACCGAGTGGCAGAACATCGTCGTCGGCGTCGTCGTGCTGCTGGCCGTGTTCCTCGACTCGCTGCGCAACCGCCAGCACACCTGACCGAGATCTATCCCCCCACCACCACACAGAGAACAATGGAGTTTCCATGAAATTCGGCAAGAAGACCGCATTCGCGGCACTCGTGGCCGCATCCGCCCTCGTCTTCGCGGGCTGTGCCGGCGGCGGTGACGTCATCGAAGAAGGCAGCGGCGGCGACGGAGGCAGCGGCGACGGCGAGATGTACATCGCCATGGTCTCGAAGGGCTTCCAGCACCAGTTCTGGCAGGCCGTCAAGAAGGGCGCGGAGCAGAAGGCCGAAGAGCTCGGCGTCCGCATCACGTTCGAGGGCCCCGCAGCCGAGACCGAGATCGCTCAGCAGCTCGAGATGCTGACCGCCGCGATCGACAAGAACCCGGATGCCATCGCCTACGCCGCACTCGACCCCGAGGCGTGCGTCGCCCCGCTCGAGCAGGCGAAGTCGAAGGACATCCCCGTCGTCTACTTCGACGCCCCGTGCGACGGAGACGTGGGCCTGAGCCTCTCGGCCACCGACAGCAAGGTCGCCGGCGCGCTGGCCGCCGAGCACATGGCCGACCTGATCGGCGGATCGGGCGAGGTCGCGATCGTCGGCCACTCGCAGATCAACTCGACCGGTGTCGAGCGTCGCGACGGCTTCGTCGAGAAGATCGAGGCGGACTACCCCGACATCAAGATCGTCGACATCCAGTACGGTGACGGCGACCACCTGAAGTCGGCCGACATCGCCAAGACGCTGATCGCGGCACACCCCGACCTCAAGGGCATCTACGGCACCAACGAGGGCTCCGCCATCGGCGTCGTCAACGCCGTGAACGAGCTGGGTCTCGAGAAGGGCAAGATCACGATCGTCGGCTTCGACTCGGGAGCGGCCCAGATCAACGCGATCAAGGACGGCACCATGGCCGGCGCCATCACGCAGGACCCGATCGGCATCGGCGAGCAGGTCGTGCAGGCGGCCTACGACGCGGCCAACGGCGACTCGGTCGACGAGTTCTACGACACGGGTTCGTACTGGTACGACAGCACCAACCTCGAGGATGAGGACATCGCAGCGGTCCTCTACGAGTGACCCGCTGAGACAGAAAGCCCCTCGCCTTCGGGCGAGGGGCTTTCTGCGTGCCCGCGCAGGTGCGCGAGGGATGTCAGATGCGACGGAGGAACGACAGGATCGACGACGGCTCGACGATGAGCTGCTGCAGGGCCTCGTTGAAGGGCACTCCGGCGGGGGCTGCGATGTGCGCCTGAAAAGCCGCCTCGTCGCGATAGACCTCGTAGACGAAGAACCGGTCGGGGTCGTCGACGAGACGTGTCGCGTCGAACACGACATTGCCCTCCTCGGCGCGGACGACCTCGGCGAAGTCACGCAGCAGCGCAGCGACCTCGTCGCCCTTATCGGGGCGGGCGGTGAAGACGGCGTGCAGGATGGTCGGCTCGGACATTCGGGCTCCTTCGGTTCGGGGTGGATGCTGCGGGGGCGATCGTCATCTGCATGCTCAGATGACGGATGGATGCTCAGATCACGCGTGTCGGCATGCACCTGTCGGTGCGGCCTGCATCTGCATCCGGGGACTGCGACACGACGGGGTCAACGGGCGGGTCAACGGGCGGAGAGCGTGAGCAGGCGGGCCGGATTCGCGACCAGCATCCGCTCGACCACCTCGTCGCCGACGGCGGAGCGCAGTCGCGGCAGGTAGCGCTCACCGAGATAGGCGAGTCCTGGCATGCCGCCATACGCGAGGTAACGGGTGCGGCGGGCGACATCGCCGCCGAGCACGATGCGGTCCGCGCACCCGAGGGAGAGGGCCTTCTGGGTCAGGGCAAGCAGCTCGGCATCCGACCTCGTGCGCGGACGCGCGAAGCCGTCGTACCCCAGGTAGGCGCCGCGCTCGGCGAGCGAGGCGTGCAACCCGGCATCCGGATCCCGGTCCGCATGCGCGAGCACGACGCGATCGGATGCCACTCCTTCGCCCTCGAGCAGATCGAGCACCTCGTGGGCGGCGGTGCAGAACTCCAGGTGCACCATGACCGGCGCGCCGGTCGCTCGCTGCGCTGCCGCGACCGCGAGCAGGGTCGTGTGCTCGAATGCGGTGATGCTCCAATAACCGACGCCGGCCTTGAGCATGCCGGCGCGCACGGGCGAGCCGTCGGGCGCAGCCGCCCGGGGCACGTCGGGGGTCTCGAACACCAGCGCATCGTCGGACAGCATTCCGCGCATCACCTCGGCGATGAAGAGGTCCGCCAGGCGCTCGTCATCCCACACCTGCATCGGGTGGTCGTCGCCGTAGTGCGCCTCCCGGTGCCGCCCGGTCGTCGCGACGACGTGCATGCCGGTGCCCGCGCTGATGCGCGCCACCGCTTCGGGGTCGCGCCCGAGGCCGAAGGGCGTGGCATCGACCATCGTCGCGAAGCCGCTGGCCCTGAGCAGGGCGGCCTCCTGGCCCGAGAGGTCTTCGTCGTCGAGCTCATCGCCGACCAGCAGCGGCGAGGTCTGGAACAGGTGCTCGTGATAGTTCGTCGCCCCGAGCTCCGTCGAGTCGATGTCGCCGAGCACCGTCCGCACGACAGGCATCAGCGCACCGATTCGGCGGCCTCGGCGAGCCGCTCGACGATCGCGGGGGTGAGGTCGATCTCGAACACGTCGGCGACGACCTGCGACCAGCCGTGGATGAAGTACCGCCACCCGTCGATCACCTGCAGGCCGCGGGCGTCCTCCTGGGCTCGCGCCTGATGCAGGAACTCGAGCGACCCGCGGTAGTTGAACTCCCATACCCACGCGCCCTCGGGGAACACGACGTCGTCGGGCAGGGGCGAGCCGGGGCGGTCCTTGCCGAGCCCGGTGGCGTTCACGATCAGCGACCCCGCCGGGGCGGCGACGATGGCGGCGGCATCCTGCACCGTGTCGGTGCGCACGTAGGCGATCAGGCCATCGGGGGTGCCGTGCTGGCGGTGCACCTCGCGCAGGTGGTCGAGCTTGTCGTCGTCGCGGGCGGTGACCGTGATCTTCACCGGAGCATCCGCTCGCTCGGCCAGCGCCCAGCTGAGCGCGGTGCCGGATCCGCCGGCCCCGAGGATCACGACCTCCGCCCCGGTACGGGCGAAGTGGTCGGCCGGGAGGAAGTCGTTCAGCGCGAGGTCCACCGTCAGGGGGTCCTTGGCGCGGCCGATCAGCCGGTCGCCGCGCTTCGAGATGCTCGAGATCTCGGAGCACGAGACGGCGAACGGGTCGAGCTCGTCGAAGAGATCGGATGCCGCGGCGAACACGTTCATCTTGTGGGTCGTCACGAGCGCACCCCGGTGGTGCGGGTCGTCGCGGATCTGCTCGACCATCGACACGTACTGCTCGGGGGTCGCATCCATCGGCAGGTCGTGCCCGACGAGGTTCTGGGTGGGGAGGCCCAGCACCTCGGCCCACTTCGGGAAGACCTTCATGATCGAGGACGAGCCGGTGCTCACGCCGACGAACCCCATGTACCCGCCGGTCTCGGCGGTCGTGGGAGTCGCGGGGGTCTCGGTGATGGTCATCGCGGGGTCCTTCAGGGTCGGGGAGAGACGGGGTGGGCGGGCGCGGTGCCCGCGAGGACGGCCAAGACGTCGTCGAGCGACATCGAGCCCATGTTGTCGACCGCCTGCGTGGTCTGCGCACCGAGATGCGGGGTGACGGTCACGCGGTCGGCGAGGTCGTCGGCGAGCAGAGGGCTCGCGCTCGCCGCGGTGTCGCCGGTCAGGGTGTCGGCGGCGTATCCGCCGAGACGTCCGTCGCGCAGAGCCTGGGCGAGAGCCGCCTCGTCGACGAGATCGGGGCGGGCGGTGTTCACGAGGATCGTCCCCGGGCGGATGCCGTCGAGCCGCTCCGCATCGACGAGCGTCTGTCCGCCGGGAGCATGCAGGGTGATGAGGTCGGCGATCTGGAACAGCTCGTCGAGGCCCACCGGCTCGGCGCCATGGCCGGCGATGACGTCGGCGGGCAGGAACGGATCGGCCGCCAGCACTCGCGCGCCGAAGCCGCTCAGTCGGCGGGCCACGCCCTGACCGATGCGGCCGAAGCCCACGATCCCGACCGTCGCGGCGCCCAGCTCGCGGCCGCGGCGCACGCTCCAGTCGCCCACGCGCACACGACGATCGCCGTCGGGGATGAACCGGAGGGCTGCGAGCATGAGGCCGACGGCGTGGTCGGCGACGGCATCCGCATTCGCTCCGGGGGTGTTCGTCACGGGGATGCCGCGTCGCACCGCCGCTTCGAGATCGACCGCTTCGGTGCCGACGCCGTAGCGGGCGACGACCCGGAGGTTCGGGGCGGCGGCGAGGTGCTCGTCGGTCACCGGGCCGGTGCCCGCGATCCACCCCTCGGCTGCGGCGAGCAGCGGGGCGAGCTCGGTGAGTCCGTGGTGCGCGGGGCCACGGACGATCTGATGGCCGGCCGCGGTCGCGCGCCCGACGAGATCGAGGTCTCCGTCTGAGAACGACCGGCTGGTGGCGAGGATGACTCCCATCAGGCGTCCTCCCCGGCGGACGGCGCGGCGGCGAACCACGGCTCGAGCGCCGCGTAGGCGCCGACGAAGCGAGAGTGCCGCTGCGCGTGCACGGCATGCCGACCGGCATCCGGAGTGAACTCCGCCGTGACCTCGCTGAGCGCCCGCGCCGCCGAGAAATCGGCGAGGCCGAGCCCGACCGCGCCGGTGACCGCGGCGCCGAGACTGTTGGCCTCCTCGACGATCGTGCGCCGTCGGATCGGCACGCCCCACACGTCCGCGAGGATGCCGAGCCACGCGTCGCTCTGCGCTCCGCCGCCGACCGCGTCGATGCGATCGATCACAGCGCCGGACTCGCGGAAGGCCTGGATGCAGGTGAGCAGGTTGTAGGCCACGCCCTCGAGCACGGCGCGAGTGAGGTGCGCGCGGGTGTGGTGACGGGCGAGGCCGACGAAGGCTCCGCGGGCGTGGGGGTCCCACAGCGGAGAGCGCTCGCCGAGAAGATACGGGAGGAAGTAGAGGTCTTCGGTGTCGAGGTCGCCGGCGGCCTCGGCCGTGAGCCGCGCGGTGTCGGGGTGTGCGGGGTCGGGCGACAGCGCCTCGGCGATCCACTGCACCGATGCGCCGCCGGCCTGCATGGTCGCGGTCGGCACGAAGGATCCGGGCACGACGTTGTCGAACGTCATGGTGCGCATCTGCGGGTCGTGCAGCGGAGTGAGGCTCGCGAACGAGATCCACGACGACGTGCCCAGGCACACGTAGGCGCCGTCTTCGGGAGCGACGATGCCCGATCCGACCGCGGCCAGCGGGCCGTCCCCGCCGCCCATGACGACGCGGACCGATGCCGGGAGACCCAGGGCGGCCGCGGCGTCTCCCGTGAGCGAGCCTGCGACAGCCGTCGATTCGAGGATCTCGGGAAAGAGGGCACGGTCGAGCCCGGCGGCGTCGAGGACGTCGGCCGACCAGGTGCCGCGCACCTGGTCGTAGGCGTTCGTGCCCGAGGCATCGGAGCGTTCGGTGGCGAGCCGCCCGGTGAGTCGATAGACGATGTAGTCCTTGGCGACGCAGAAGTGGCGCACGCGCGACCACGCATCGGGCTCGTTGTCGCGCACCCACATGATCTTCTCGATCGAATAGGTGGGGTTCAGTCGGTGGCCGAGCACGCGGTAGGCGTCCTCGGCGCCGAGACGCTGTTCGAGCACGCGGGTCTGCGCGCCCGAGCGGGTGTCGGCCCAGATGATCGCGGGGCGCACCGGCTCGCCGCGCGCGTCGAGCAGCACGGTGCCCATCATCTGGCCGCTGACGACGAGGCCGACGACGGCCGACGGGTCGACGCCGGCACGGTCGATGAGCTGACGGGTCGCCGAGACGACGGCATCCCACCAGTCCGCCGGATCCTGCTCGGCGATGCCCCCGGCCGCGAAATGCGCGGGGTAGGGAACGGTGACCGACGTGACGAGACGACCGTCGTCGTGGTGCAGGGACGCCTTGTTGCCGGTGGTCCCCAGGTCGTGCGCGATCAGCATGGCCGGAGCCTATTCCGCGGAGGGGGACGCGGAATAGGGGCGCAGGTCCACGCCGTCGGCGGCGCGATAGGCCCGAGAGCCCATCCCGTGCTCGAGGACCCAGCCGTAGTCGTGGCCCGCGCCGCCCGGGTACACCGCGAGGAACGCGTAGGGCTCGTCACCCGTGTTGACCGAGCGGTGCGCCCAGCCCGGCGGGATGTACCCGATCGTGCCGGGCAGCATGTCGAGCCATTCGGTGCGCTCGCCGTCGAACATCAGCAGGCCGCCGCGGCCCTTCAGGGCGAGGTAGATCTCGCCCTGGTGGTTCGGATGCTGGTGGCCCTTGGTCATCCAGAGCTCGCCCGAGGTGTCGCCGGGCATGATCGTGGTGATCGACTGCGGCAGCTCGCGGTCGATCTCCGGTACGGGGGAGCTGGTGACCGTGTAGACGACGGGGTTGTCGCCCTCGGACGAGGCGGCCCAGGCATCCGCGTCGAGGAACAGTCCCTCGAGGTCGGACATGCGCCGTGTCAGGGTGGGTCCCACGGGAGAGAGCGTGAGCGTCTCGGCGTCGAAGGCGATCGCCATCGGCGAGATCGGGGGAGTGTGGAACTGGGGCATCGGTGCTCCTCGTGCGGATGCTGCGGCGCTGCGCAACCTGTAATGACAAGTTGAGTGTACCTGTGATGACAAGTTGCGTCCAGTGCTCGGATGCGCAGGAGTGGGGGCGCGGGTGTGCGTCGCTGCGCGTGGTGCGTCGGAGTCAGGGAGCGGACACGGCCCGCAGAGCCCTGGCGAGGTGGGCGCGGCCGCTGCGGATCGCCTCGGCCGCCACATGCTCGCCCCCCGGATACTCGGCATGGCCCGCTGCGAGGACGGCGAGCTCGAGCATCCGGGCCGCGTTCGCGACGCCGAACTGTCCTGGAGGCGGCACGTACGGGTCCCACAGCGCCGCCTCCACGCGTACCGGAATGCGCGCGAACCCGAGGGCCGTCGAAGCGTCGAACCAGCGCAGCACCTCGCGGGCTTCCGGATGCGCGGCGACGTGATCGCGCACTGTTTCGCCGCTCCCCACGCAGTGCACCGCGAGGCGCTCGTCGTACTGCCCGAAGCTCGGAACGACGAGCGTCGCACCGATATACCGGTCATCCCACGGCAGCGCGAGAGCTCCGATGCCGCCGCCGAAGCTCTCGCCGACGTAGTAGAGCGGAAGTGGCCCGACGAGCGCGGTCAGAGCGTCCGCCGCGAGCCAGAGATCGCGGGCGCACAGACCCAAAACGTACGTGTCCGGCCTCTCGATCCCGGCGAGAACATGCTCGGACTGCGGCTCGGGGGCGCCGACGCCCGCATTCAGGGCGGGCAGTCCCCGGGCGACGGGGAAGATCGCCGCCGCATCGTCGGGCACCCGGGCCAGATCGATCGCGTCGCGCCCTCCGTAGCCGTGACTGTGCACGACGCCGACACGCGCCGGGGCGGTGAGGGGTTCGACGAGCCAGGCCCGGAGCCGCGTGCCGTCGACTCCCGCGTGCTCGATGATCGACACCCGCCGTCCGAGTGCGGTCTCGGCGGACAGCACGGTGGGTGCGGCATCCACCGTCTTCGCCTGTTCGCGCCACGCCTGCCATCGCGCGGCGAAACCGGCCGGCGGCGGAACCGGAGCGATCGCGCGGAGTGTGCTCAGCGTGTGCCCGTAGCTGGCGTCGAATGCGGCGTCGGCGAACCAGGTGTCGTAGGGAGGGGCGAAGGTCATGACGAGACGACGCTACCGAAGTGCGGGGGATGCCGTGGCTCAGGCGCTCGCGCGCCGCGCGCGATACGCCGCCACCGCGTTGCGGTTGGTGCAGGTCGTCGAGCAGTAGCGCTTCGAGCGGTTGCGGGAGAGGTCGAGGGCGAGCGCCTCGCACGTGTCATCGGCGCAGACCGAGATGCGCGATCCTTCGTCGGCGCGGATGACGTCGATCAGCGCCATCGCGGTCTCGATCAGCACTCGCTCTGCGAGGGGGCGTTCGTCGGCGACGGCGTGCAGGTGCCAATCCACACCGTCGTGACGCACGAGTCGCGGGGCCAGCGACGCTTCGGCCAGTGCGGCGTTGACGTGCTCGGCCATCTCGTCTCGCGGCGCGGTGAGCATGGTGCGCAGGCGTGGGCGGATCGCGCGCAGGGAGGAGAGCTCGGCGTCGTCGCGGTCGAGTCGACCGGAGTAGGGGAAGTCCGCGAGGAAGGCGTCGTGGTCGGCGAGTGTCTCGAGGGTCTCGGGCTCTTCCGCCGAGTTCACCAGCCAGACGGCCGCGCGCAGCGCTTCCTCCGTGTCATCGGTGAAGTTCATGTTGACACCTTACAGCGTGCGCGAGTAGCGTCACCTGTCATGAGCAAGGTTGCGAGTGACATCTCGACACGCGGCGTGCGGTTCGGTATGCCCCTGGCGATCGGCGCGGCCTTCGCGTTCGGCATGTCCGGCGCCTGGGCTCGTGGGCTCATCGATGCGGGGTGGACACCCGGTGCCGCGGTGACCGCGCGCGTCTGGGTCGCCGCGCTCGCGCTGCTCGTGCCGACGATCCTGTCGCTGCGCGGGCGGTGGGGAGTGCTCCGCAAGAACGCCGGCATGGTCGCGGCGTACGGACTGCTCGCCGTCACCGCCACACAGCTCTGCTACTTCCAGGCCGTCGCCGTGATGGACGTCGGCCTCGCCCTGCTCATCGAATACACCGCGCCGATCGCCGTCATCCTCTGGCTGTGGCTCCGTCGGGGTGAGAGACCGAGCCGGCGCAGCCTGATCGGCGCGGCGATCGCGTTCGTCGGACTCGTGCTGATGCTCGACATCGTCACCGGTGCCGAGGTCAACGTCGCCGGCATCCTGTGGGCGCTCGCCGCCATGGTCGGCGCGGCGACGTACTTCCTGCTCTCCGCCAAGGCCGACACGGGGCTGCCGCCGATCGCGCTCGCCGGGGGAGGACTGCTGCTCGGGGCGGTCGCCCTCACGATCGCCGGACTCGTCGGCATCCTGCCCATCGCCTGGACGACCGCCGACATCACCTACCGCTTCGGCACGGTGCCGTGGTTCGTGCCGGTGCTCGCGATCGGCCTGATCGCGACGGCTCTCGCCTACGTGCTCGGCATCGCGTCGACGCGGATGCTGGGCTCCCGCCTCGCATCGTTCGTCGCCCTCTCGGAAGTCGTCGCCGCGCTGCTGTTCGGATGGCTGCTGCTCGGCCAGCTGCCCGACCTGCTGCAGGCTCTCGGCGGGGCGCTCGTGCTCGTCGGCGTGGTCGTGGTGAAGCTCGGCGAGCCGCGTCCCGCCGAGTTCGTCGAGCCGATTCCGGATGCCGTGGATCTGCCCCGGCGATAGCGCAATGTATACGTGAAGCAGCGGGCATGAAGCTTGAGTGCCCGATCGACGGACTTGTGTATACACTGAGAGGATGAGCTCTGTCGCTGATCGCATCACCGCGAGCGAACGAGCCCACGCCGCACTGCTCGAGGACATCCAGTCCGGCGCTCTTCCCGCAGGCTCCGTATTGGGCGAGGTCGAGCAGGCCGCCCGCCTGGGCATCAGCCGCACCCCCATGCGTGAGGCGCTTCGCCGCCTTGCAGCCGACGGGCTCGTCGTGCAGCAGTCGCCTCGCGTCACGGTGGTCGCAGACCTGGATGCCGACGACATCCGCGCCCTGTTCGAAATCCGTCGGGCGCTGGAAGAGACCTCCGCCCGGCTCGCCGCCCAGCGGGGCGACGCCGCCCTCTTCGCTTCCCTCGCCGAAGAGTTCGCGCACGTCGACCTCGCCGCCGTCGAAGGCCGCGACGCCTACTACGCACTCATCGCCCGCTTCGACGCCGCTCTCGACGCGGCCGTCGACAACGACTACATCGCCTCGGCGCTGCGCACCGTGCGCACCCACCTCGTGCGGGTGCGGCGCATGGCTCGCGACAAGCCGGCCCGTCTCGCGGCCTCCGCCGCCGAACACCGCACGATCGCGCAGGCCCTCGCCGCCCGAGACGGCGACCTGGCCGCCCACGCCACGCATGTGCATCTGCACAACGCGCTCACCGGCATCCTCGACTCCCTGACCGCCAACCCCGAAGGTGTGAAATGACCGTCACCCACCACGTCCGCGTCCACCGCAGCGACGAGAACCTCGCCCGTGAAGACCAGCTCGCCTGGAAGATCGCCGAGGTCGCCGCCGACTCCGTCGAGGTCGGGCAGGACGTCACCGACATGATCATCAACCGCATCATCGACAACGCGTCGGTCGCCGCGGCATCCCTCACCCGCGGGCCCATCAATGCGGCCCGCGCCCAGGCGTTCAGTCACCCCGTCTCGACCGGCGGCATCGGCGCCACGGTCTTCGGCGCGGCGCTCGATCACCGCACCAGCCCCGAGTGGGCGGCCTGGGCCAACGGCGTGGCCGTGCGCGAGCTGGACTACCACGACACGTTCCTCGCGGCCGAGTACTCGCACCCGGGCGACAACATCCCGCCGATCCTCGCGGTCGCCCAGCACGTGCAGGCCGACGGACGGGCGCTGCTGCGCGGTATCGCGACGGGCTACGAGATCCAGATGGACCTCGTGCGCGCGATCTGCCTGCACAAGCACAAGATCGATCACGTGGCACACCTCGGCCCGTCGGCCGCCGCCGGCATCGGCACCCTGCTCGGCCTCGACGTCGAGACGATCTACCAGGCCGTCGGCCAGGCGCTCCACACCACCACCGCCACGCGTCAGAGCCGCAAGGGCGAGATCTCGACCTGGAAGGCCCATGCTCCGGCCTTCGCCGGCAAGCTCGCCGTCGAAGCGGTCGACCGGGCGATGCGCGGTCAGACGAGCCCGGCCCCGATCTACGAGGGCGAAGACGGCGTGATCGCGTGGATGCTCGACGGCAAGGATGCCGCCTACGAGGTGCCGCTGCCCGCCGCGGGCGAGGCGAAGCGGGCGATCCTCGACTCGTACACGAAGGAGCACTCGGCCGAGTACCAGGCGCAGGCGTGGATCGACCTCGCCCGAAAGCTCGGCATCGAGAACCCGGCGCTGCGCGACCCCGCGAACATCGAGGCGATCGTGCTGCACACCAGCCACCACACGCACTACGTGATCGGCTCGGGCGCCAACGACCCGCAGAAGTACGACCCGACGGCATCGCGTGAGACGCTCGACCACTCGATCCCGTACATCTTCGCGGTCGCGCTGCAGGACGGCGGCTGGCACCACGTCGACTCGTACACGCCAGAGCGGGCCGGTCGCGCCGACACCGTCGCGCTGTGGCACAAGATCACCACGGCCGAGGATGCCGAGTGGACGCGCCGCTACCACTCCGAAGACCCCGACGTGAAGGCGTTCGGCGGTCGCGTCGAGTTCCGCCTCGCCGACGGCACGACCGTCGTCGACGAGATCGCCGTCGCCGACGCGCATCCGCTCGGTGCCCGGCCGTTCGCCCGCGAGAACTACATCGCGAAGTTCCGTCTGCTGGCCGAGCCCGTGCTCGAGCCCGCCGAGATCGAGCGGTTCCTCGAGCTGGTGCAGCGTCTGCCCGAGCTCACCGCCGCCGAGGTCGGCGAGCTGTCGATCATCGCGAAGCCCGGACTGCTCGAGGGTGCCGACGCCCCGAAGGGTCTGTTCTGATGCTGTACTCGCACGTCACCCCGGCCGAGAAGCGCCGCCTGTTCCGCGAACGCCTCGCGAGCGGCGAGCTGCTGCGGTTCCCCGGCGCCTTCAACCCGCTGAGCGCCCGCCTCATCGAGCAGAAGGGCTTCGACGGCGTCTACATCTCGGGCGCGGTGCTCTCGGCCGATCTCGGTGTGCCCGACATCGGCCTCACCACCCTGACCGAGGTCGCGGGTCGTGCCAAGCAGATCGCACGGATGACCGACATCCCCGCGATCGTCGACGCCGACACGGGCTTCGGTGAGCCGATGAACGTCGCCCGCACCATTCAGGAGCTCGAGGATGCCGGGCTCGCCGGCACGCACATCGAAGACCAGATCAACCCGAAGCGCTGCGGGCACCTCGACGGAAAGAGCGTGGTCGACGAGAGCACGGCGATCCGTCGTATCCGCGCCGCCGCCGACGCTCGGCGCGATGAGAACTTCCTGATCATGGCGCGCACCGACATCCGGGCGATCGAGGGGCTGGATTCGGCGATCGACCGCGCCAAGGCGCTGGTGGATGCCGGGGCCGATGCCGTCTTCCCCGAGGCGATGCGCGACCTGTCGGAGTTCGAGGCGATGGCGAATGCGCTCGATGTGCCGATCCTGGCCAACATGACCGAGTTCGGCAAGAGCGATCTGTTCTCGGTCGACCAGCTGCGCGATGCCGGAGTGAACATGGTCATCTGGCCGGTGTCGCTGCTGCGCATTGCCATGGGCGCGGCGGGCCGTGCGCTCGATACGCTGAACGAGGAGGGGCACCTCACCTCGAAGCTCGGTGAGATGCAGCACCGTGCCGATCTCTACGACCTGATCGACTACGAGTCCTACAAGGAGTTCGACTCGGGCGTCGCAGGCTTCACCGTCACGAAGGAGTGAGCATGACCGAGCCGGACATCAAGAAGGGCCTCGCGGGCGTCGTCGTCGACACGACCGCGATCTCGAAGGTCAACCCCGAGACGAACAGCCTGCTCTATCGTGGCTACCCCGTGCAGGAGCTTGCCGCCTCGCAGCCCTTCGAGGCGGTCGCCTATCTGCTGTGGCACGGCGAGCTCCCGACGGCCGATGAGCTGGCCGCGTTCCGGGCGACCGAGCGCGAGCACCGAGCGCTCGCCGAGAACGTCAAGACGGCGATCGACCTGGTGCCTGTCGAGGCGCACCCGATGGATGAGGTGCGCACGGCCGTCAGTCTGATCGGCGCGTCGGACCCGAACGCCGGCGGGTCAGTGCTGAATGCCGGCGGCAGCCCCGAGGAGAACCTCGAGCGCAGCATCCGTCTGTTCGCCGCTCTTCCCGCGATCGTCGCCTACGGCCAGCGCCGGCGCCGCGGGCAGGAGCCGATCGCACCGCGCGACGACCTCGACTACTCGGCGAACTTCCTCTGGATGACGTTCGGAGAGGAGCCCGATCCGGTCGTGGTCGATGCGTTCAACCGCTCGATGATCCTGTATGCGGAGCACTCGTTCAACGCCTCGACGTTCACCGCCCGGGTGATCACGTCGACGCTCAGCGACCTCTACTCGGCCGTGGTCGGCGCGATCGGCGCGCTCAAGGGGCCGCTGCACGGCGGTGCCAACGAGGCTGTGCTGCACATCTTCGACGAGATCGGCGACGCCTCGAACGTCGTGCCGTGGCTGGATGCGGCTCTCGCCGAGCGGCGCAAGATCATGGGCTTCGGGCACCGCGTCTACAAGAGCGGGGACTCGCGGGTGCCGACGATGAAGGCTGCGCTCGACACGCTCGTCGAGCACTACGACCGCGCCGAGGTGGCCGAGCTGTACGACGCGCTGGAGTCGGAGTTCGTGGCGCGCAAGGGCATCTACCCCAACCTCGACTACCCGTCGGGTCCTGCGTACAACCTCATCGGCTTCGACACCCTGACCTTCACGCCGCTCTTCGTGGCCGCGAGGGTCACGGGGTGGACGGCGCACGTCATCGAACAGGCCGGCGCCAACGCGCTCATCCGTCCGCTGTCGTTCTACGACGGCCCCGACGAACGCCACATCGAGAACTGATCGACGGCTCGACCCTCGTTCGAATCGCGCACTTTGCAGAAAGACCCCTGCGGGAACTGCAAAGTGCGCGATTCGAACGGGTTTGAGGGAGTCAGCTGGCGCGCGGGAGGGTGCCCAGCTCTGTGCCCGACGCGTCTTTGATCACGAGGACGTCGCCGTCGATCTCGACCGCGCGGACACCGCGCATCCAGTCGTCGACACCGGGGCACGCCTTCAGGGTCGAGGCGAATCGGGCGAGGTCGACGCGGTCACCGTTCACCGAGTAGGTCGTCACGATGCCGTTGCAGCCATCGCTGCCGTGCACCTCGCCATCTGCGGTGAACTCGAGGTGCGGCTGGCCCTTCGCATCCTCCCCCCACAGCCCGACGAGCTTCTGGACGACGGCGTCGTCTTCGCTGCCCGAGGTCGGCGCGCCACCCGGGTTGCCCGTCGCGCAGGCTGCGCCCATCACGGCGAAGGCTCCCAGGATCGCGAGGCCGACGAGGGTTCGTGCTCTGCGGTGGGTGCTCATGGTGGCCATGGTAACGGTGCCGTCTGCGAGCGCAATCCGCGGGACGACGGGCGGTCCGGTCGGGACGCATGGCCTAAGCGAGGGCGCGATCGGCGTCTGTATAGCAAATATTCGGCCCAGGTCAAGAGGCGAAATTCTGGTAAACAATTTCCCCATTCTGTGGATTTACTGGGTAGTCTGCATGAGATCCCTGTTCGTCTCGACGGACTGGATTCTGCTTGTCGGGGGGCCAGCGTCGCAGCTCGCGCTTCCACCCGGAGGCGAACGGTTCTGTGTGCAACGCACACCGCCGACTATGAAACTGACTGACGATCCGTGACCAGCAAGGACATACATCACATGACCCACAGAGTGACAGGCCGCCGCCCATTGGCGCTGACGGCCGCCACCACGCTCGCCCTGTCAGGGCTCTTCCTCGGAGCGCCTGCGGCCTTCGCGGAGGACTCCGCAGATTCATCCGGCCAGGACGCTCCTGCCCAGGTGCTCAAGACTCAGGCGGAACTCGACAAGGTCGGCACCGACATGGTCGCCGTCGGTCAGACCGCGGATGGCGGCAATGTCGTCGTCGTGACTGCTGACAGCGCGGCCGCCGACTCCGAGATCACCCAGATCGCTGCAGCCCAGGGCTTCCCTGACGCTTCCGTCGTGAAGGTCGCCGACACTCTTTCGGCTTTCGCTGAGGGCGACGTCGTCGGCGGCCAGGGCTACTTGTCTGTCGCTCCCGACCTCGACGGATTCCTCGCCAACGAGCCCGGTAGCGCCGCATGGTCGTGCTCCATCGGTTTCGCGGCCTTCACGCCCACCGGCGATCCTGCGCTCCTGAGCGCCGGACACTGCGCGTTCGGTGCGGACGACGAGCGCCTCACCGACACGACCCTGACAGTTCCCAGCAGCGAAGATGCAGCCGGGAGCAGCCAGGTGCAGCTGCCCGCCTCGATCGAGCTGCTCGGAACCTTCGGCTTCGCCCAGTTCGGCGGCGGCGACGGTGGCCTCGGCTCGAACGGCGACACCACCGCGACCGACATCTCGGTCATCGACATTGACCCGGACTCGGGCTGGAACCCGGTGCCTGCGGTCACCGACTGGAGCACGGCCGGTGACTCGCTGAGCTCCCTCGCCGACAGCGTCGTCGAGATCACGTCCGTCGCGGCTCCGGCACTCGGCGCGGTCCAGAAGAGCGGTCGCACGACCGGCTTCACCGAAGGCGTGGTCGACGCCGGCGACATTCTCGACGGCTGGGCGCCGATCGACGGTCACTGGGTGCAGGGCTTCTCGAGCAACACGCCCGCCGCCCCCGGCGACTCGGGTGGCGCGGTCATCCAGGGCAACGCGGCCGTCGGTCTCATCAGCGGTGGCACCGAAGCGACGGCCACCGAGGAGCAGTTCACCTGGGCGGCGTCGCTCGTGACCGCTCTGCCCAAGACGGGTGGCTACGAGGTCGCGCTCGACCTCGACGCTCCGGTCATCACGAGCCCGGCAGACGGAGCCGAGGTGCAGCCGGGGACGGCCATCACCGGTACTGTCTCCGGAGCCGAGAAGGTCACCGTCAGCGGTTTCGGCGCAGACCAGACGGTCTCCGTCGTCGACGGGGCGTTCTCGGTCGTAGGCCCCGTCGAGCTCGGCGACCACACGGTGTCCGTTCGCGCACGTACCGGTTTCAGCTCCTCCGAGACCGTCACGTTCGACGTGACCGTGGTTCCGGCGCCGCTCGTCGCGCCGGTCATCACGTCGCCGGCCGACCGCACGACGGTCACCGAGACCGTCACCGCGATCAGCGGCACCGGCCTGCCGACCACCACCATCACGGTGGCCGACGCCGAGACCGACGACGTGCTCGGCACGACCGAGGTCGCCGCAGACGGTTCCTGGACCGTCGACGGACTGGACTTCGGATACGGCGAGCACAGCGTCGTCGTGACGCAGACCCGCACGATCGACGGCGACGAGGAGGTCTCGCCTGAGGCCACCTCGACGTTCGCCGTCCGCCCCGTCTCGCCGGCCGTGACCTCGGTCGCGAACGGCGCGGAGTTCGCCCACAACGACGGTCCTTCCGGCCTTGCCGGCTCGGGCATCGACGGAGCGACCGTGACGGTCAAGCTCAACGGCACCGAGCCGGCCACGGCCAACACGGCGGCCCTCGCGGGCGCGTTCGCCGCGGCCAGCGGCACCTTCACGGCCACGGTCGAGGACGGCGCCTGGAGCGTCGACTTCGGTGCGGCTCTCGAGTCGGGCACCTACACGGTCTCGGCCACGCAGGTCATCGACGGCGTCTCGTCGGCTCCGACCGACCTGGCGTTCGCGGTTCTCGCGGCGCCGGTCGCCGGTGGTGGCGGAGCCGCTCCCGGTGAGGGTGGCGCAGCTGCCCCGGGTGACGGTGGGCTCGCTGCGACCGGTGCCGACCTGCTCGTGCCGCTGACCGCCGGAGCCATCGCGCTCGCCCTGCTGTCGGGCGGACTGCTGCTGGTCGTGCGTCGTCGCCAGCAGATCCAGAGCTGATCGCCTGAGCACGATCTGACGGAGTGACCGGCCTCGGCCGTGAACCCCATCGCCGAGAAGCCCGGTATCGATCGATACCGGGCTTCTTCGCGTCTGCACGACACCAGGTCGTGGGCATTAGCGCGCCGAGCGCGTCTCGGTCAAGCGGATGCACAGACGGCAGCGTGAGGAGTATCACTGATCCGGGGGCGCAGACGCCCCCGCGAGAAGGAGGCCTCATGTCCGCATCCGATGCTCCCGTCAAGGAGGTGCGGTCGCTCGTCCCCGCGCGGATGGATCGACTGCCGTGGTCGCGGTTCCACTGGATGATCGTCGTCGGACTCGGGTTCTCGTGGATCCTCGACGGGCTCGAAGTGCAGATCGTCGCGGCGAACGGCTACGCCGCGACACTGGGGATGGGGCCGGCCGAGGTGGGCCTCGCCGGCACCTGCTACCTGCTCGGACAGGTGTTCGGCGCGCTGGTGTTCGGACGGTTGACCGACAAGCTCGGGCGCAAGAAGCTCTTCATCCTGTCGCTCGCGATCTATCTGGTCGGATCGGCCGTCGCCGGTCTCGCCTTCGCCCCCTGGTTCTTCTACATCTGGCGCTTCGTGGCAGGAGCCGGGATCGGCGGCGAGTACGCCGCCATCAACTCGGCGATCGACGAGATCATCCCCGCCAAGTACCGCGGCCGCGTCGACATCGCGATCAACGGCACCTACTGGGGCGGCGCGGCGCTCGGCGCCGTCGCGAACCTGTTCTTCCTCAACACCGACATCCTTCCCGCGGACATCGGGTGGCGGCTCAGCTTCTTCCTCGGCCCGGTGCTCGGTCTGCTGATCATCTGGCTGCGCCGGCACATCCCCGAGAGCCCGCGCTGGGAGATGACGCACGGACGCGAGGATGCCGCTGAGCGCAACGTCGATGCGATCGAGGAGCGCATCCGCAAGGAGGGGAAGACGATCCCTCCCGTCGACGAGAGCAAGGCGATCACGGTCAAGGAGTACGGTCGGGTCCCCTTCCTCGTCATCGTGAAGGTGCTGTTCAAGAAGTACCCGCGGCGCACCCTGGTCGGGATCACCATGATGGTGACGCAGTCGTTCCTCTACAACGCGATCTTCTTCACCTACGCGCTGGTGCTCGAGAACTTCTACGACACGCCCCCGGCATCCGCCTCGCAGTACTTCATCATCTTCGCGGTGGGCAACCTCGCGGGCGCCCTGCTGCTGGGCCACTTCTTCGACACCTGGGGTCGGCGACGGATGCTGTTCGCCACCTACGTGCTCGCCGGCAGCATCCTGCTCGTCAGCGCGTTCCTCTTCAATGCCGGGGTCCTCAACGCCGCAACTCACACGGCGTTCTGGTGTGCGTCGTTCTTCTTCGCCTCCGCGGGCGCCTCGGCGGCCTATCTGACCGTGAGCGAGATCTTCCCGCTCGAGCTGCGCAGCCAGGTCATCTCGTACGTGTTCTCGATCGGCCAGCTCGTCGGCGCCATCGCGCCCGTGCTCTACGGCTCGCTGATCGGTGCAAGCGCCGAGACCGGAGACCGCGGACCCCTCTTCTGGGGCTACGTGCTCGGATCGGCGATCATGATCTTCGGCGGGGTCGTCTGCGGGATCTTCGGGGTGAGCGCGGCAGGCAAGTCGCTGGAGGACATCGCGGATCCGCTCTCGCTCGTCGAACCGGGTGACAAGCCCGTGACACCCGACCCCGCGAAACGCGCGTCGTCGTAGCGAGCTGCACACACAGAGATGCCCGGGTCCTCCAGGACCCGGGCATCTTCGCATCAGGCGATCACGCCAGTTCGATCACCGACCACGACAGCGGAGGCAGCGTCGCGCGCACCGACCCGTCGACGACCTCGGCGCCCGCGAGCGGCACCATGTGCACGGCATCCTGCGTGGTCTCGAGGTTCGCGGTGTGGCGGTCGCCACCCTCGGGGATCGTCAGCGTCTCGGCGTTCACGACGCGCAGCCCCGTGAGGCCGCGCAGCTCGACCGTGAGGTCGCTCGACTCGTCGAGCGAGCGGTTGGCGACGAAGACCACGACGCGTCCGCTCTCCTCGTCCCACGTGGCTGCGGCATCGACCGAGTCGACCCCGCCGTAGCGCTTCGTCTCGATCTGCGGAGCCGACACCGCGAGGCGCAGGATGCGGCCCTTCGCCAGGCGGGCCATGCGCTCGAAGGGCCAGAAGCTCGTCTGGCGCCAGGCCGGACCGTTCTCCTCCGAGCGGATCGGCGCGATGACGTTCACGAGCTGCGCCTGGTTGGCGATCTTCACGCGATCGCCGTGGCGCAGCAGGCTGTTCAGCAGCGTGCCCACGACGACGGCATCCGTCACGTTGTAGGTGTCCTCGATCAGACGCGGATGCTTCTTCCACCCGGCCTTCGCGATCTCGATCGACTCGACGTCGTTGAACTTCACCTGGTCCCACACGTTCCACTCGTCGAACGAGATGTCGACCTGCTTCGTGTGCTTGCCGGCGGCCTTCACCGCGTCGATCGTGGCGATCACGCCGTCGATGAACGCATCCATGTCGACCGACTCCGCGAGGAACGACTCGGCGTCGCCGTCGTGCTCCTGGTAGTACGCGTGCATCGAGATGAAGTCGACCTCGTCGTACGCGTGGGTGAGCACGGTGTGCTCCCACGTGCCGAACGTCGGCATCGACCGACCCGACGATCCGACCGCGACGAGCTCGATCGTCGGGTCGACCAGCTTCATGGCCTTGGCCGATTCCTGCGCCAGACGCCCGTACTCGGTCGCGGTCTTGCCGCCGATCTGCCACGGACCGTCGAGCTCGTTGCCGAGGCACCACAGCTTGATGTCGAAGGGCTGCTCGGCGCCGTTCTTGCGGCGAAGGTCAGACCAGTACGTGCCGCTCGGGTGGTTGGCGTACTCGACGAGCGAGCGAGCCTCTTCGACGCCCCGGGTGCCGAGGTTGATGGCCTCCATGACCTCGACGTCGGCATCCTTCGCCCAGTCCATGAACTCGTGCAGGCCGAAGGCATTGGTCTCGATCGTGTGCCAGGCGCCGTCGATGCGTGTGGGACGGTCTTCGACGGGGCCGACCCCGTCTTCCCAGCGGTATCCCGAGACGAAGTTGCCTCCGGGGTAGCGGACCACGGTCGGACCCATCTCCTTCACCAGGGCGAGGACGTCCTGACGGAAGCCGCGCTCGTCGGCCTGCGGGTGCCCCGGCTCGTAGATGCCGGTGTACACGCAGCGCCCCATGTGCTCGACGAACGAGCCGAAGAGCCTCCGGGGGACGTCGGCGATGGTGAAGTCGCGGTCGAGGGTGATGCGGGCCTTGCTCATTGCTCTCCTTGATCGGCGGATGCCGGGTTGGTGGGGACTACTGACCGCCGAAGCCGCTGGTGGCGACGCCCTTGACGATCTGCTTCTGGAAGATGATGAAGACGATGATGAGCGGAAGGGCCGCCAGCACGGCCTGCGCCATGACCTGCGCGTACTGCACGCCGTACGCGCTGATGACCGTCTGGAGTCCGACCGGGAGCGTCATCAGCGTGGTGTCGTTGATGACGAGGAACGGCCAGAGGAAGTTGTTCCACGCGGCGATGAAGACGAAGATCGCGACGGATGCCAGGATCGGCCGCGAGAGCGGCAGCACGATCGACCAGAAGATGCGGAACCGCCCGGCGCCGTCGACCCTGGCCGCGTCCTCGAGCTCGATGGGCACGGCGTCGAAGAAGCGCTTGAGGATGAACACCATCGCGGGAGCGACGACCTGCGGCAGGATCAGGCCCCAGTAGGTGTCGATCAGGTTGAACGCCAGCATCTCGTAGAACAGCGGGATGATCAGTGCCTGCGGCGGGACCACGATCGAGGCGATGATCGCTCCGAACAGCCACTTGCGCCCGGTGAAGTCGAGACGCGAGAGCGCGTAGGCGGCCATCGCCGAGATCGCCAGGGTGATCACCGTGATCGCGACCGACGTGACGAGGCTGTTGAACGCCCAGGTGTAGACATTGCCCTGCGACAGGATCGCGGTGAACGCCTCGATGGTCGGACCGCTCGCGCCGATCCAGTTCGGGTCGCCGGAGGCGGCATCCGTCTCGGTCTTGAAGGCGGTCGCGACCGCCCAGAGGAACGGCAGCAGCCAGCCGACCGCGAGCAGCAGCAGGACGACGAAGGCGGCGATGCGGAGCGGGCCGAACGGCTTCTGGCCCGGGAGGTGAGAGCGCCGCGGGCCGC
Organism: Actinomycetota bacterium; assembly: GCA_037033305.1. Taxonomy (GTDB): domain Bacteria; phylum Actinomycetota; class Actinomycetes; order Actinomycetales; family Microbacteriaceae; genus Microbacterium. The sequence continues at coordinate 43,040 of JAZBLP010000019.1, forward strand.
GCGACTGCGTCGTGGTGACGGCCTCGGTGCGGGTGGCGGTGGCGGTGGCGGTGGCGGTGGAGGACATCACAGCTGCTCCTTCCGGCGGCGCATGATCAGAGCCTGCGCGACGCCGATGATGACGATGAGAGCGAAGAACACATAGGAGATCGCGGCGGAGCAGCCGAATCGGTAGCTGACGAAGCCTGCCTCGTAGATGTACTGGACGATCGAGCGAGTGGTGTCGCTCGCGACGCCGCCGAGCATCTGGTACGCCTGATCGAAGAGCTTCAGCGATGCCAGGATCTGCAGGATGAGGATCAGCACGGTCGCCGGCCCCAGCTGCGGAAGCGTGATCGACCAGAACTGCCGCCAGGCTCCCGCTCCGTCGAGCGCCGCCGCCTCGTACTGCTGCGGTGAGATGTTCTGCATCGCGGCCAGGTAGAGCAGGAAGTTGAACCCGACCGTCCACCACACGGTCGCGATGACGATCGACAGCATGTTGGTGTCGGGGTTCTGCAGCCAGGCGATCGGCTCGAGACCGAAGAACTCGAGGATGTTGTTGGCTGCACCCACCTGCGGGTTGAAGATCCAGACCCAGATCTGCGAGATCACGGTCGAGGCGAGCAGGAACGGCATGAAGAACGACAGCCGCCAGAGCCACTGACCCGGAATCCCACGGTCGACCAGCGCCGCCATGAGCAGGGCGATCACGACGAGCGGCACGGTGGAGATCAGGGTGAACCAGACCGTGTTGCCCATCGACTGCCACATCTTCGGGTCGGCAAGGGCCTCGGCGTAGTTGGCGAAGCCGACGAACGATCCCCCGGCGCCGGTGAGCGACTGGTCGGTGAAGCTGAGGATGATGCCGTGGATGATCGGCCAGACGAGGAACAGCGCGAAGGCGACCACGAACGGGGCCAGGAAAGCCCAGCTGATCAGCTGTTCGCGCCCGCGGGAGCCGGCGCGACGGACGGGAGCGCCGGTCTTCGAGCCGGTGACGATGGTGCGGGTGGAGTCGGTGGGGGATGTCGTGATGCTCATGATGCGAACGTCCCCTCGGGGTCGGCCGGGTTGGGTTGGCGCAGGAGGCTGTTCACCCTGGCCTCGAAGCGATCCACCGCCGCCGCGGGGTCGTCACCCGAGAGGAGCACGCCCTGGACGGCGGCGCCGAACTCGGCTTGGAAGTTGGACCCCGAGCCGGTGAACCACGCGGTGGGGTCGTAGACGACGTGCTGGGCGGCCTCGGCATAGTGCGCCTGGGGGATCAGGTCGTCGTACTCGGGGGACTCGGTCACGGGCAGGAAGGCGGGGATGTGCCCGGCCTCGGCCCATCCGAATGACCCCTTCAGCATGTCGGCGACGAACTGGTAGGTCAGGTCGCGCTTCCTGTCGTCGGCGTTGGTCTGATGCGGCAGCACGAACGAGTGCGAGTCCGCGTACACGGCCGGTGTGCCGTAGAGAGTCGGGATCATGGTCGCATCGAACGGGAGCTCGGCCCCCTGCATGGTGCGCAGCTCCCAGACGCCGGTGAACAGCATCCCGCTCTTGCCGGTCGCGAACTCGGCGATCGCGCTGCCGTAGTCGGCCTGTGCGAGCGCGATCTCGCCGTCGAGCAGGGTGCGCATGAGGCTGAGGGATTCGACGGCGGCATCCTTGTCGATCACCGCCGTGCCACCGCTCGGGAGCTCCATCGGGGCGCCGTGCTGCGAGTAGAACGTGTAGAAGAGGCGCCACATCTGCGCTCCGTCGCCGAGGTAGCCGTAGGAGAGGGCGTGGCCTTCGGCCTGGCCGCCGATCGTGCGCAGCTGATCGAGGAACTCCTCGGGAGATGACGTCTCCGCGAGGCGCCCGTCACTGTCGAGGACCCCTGCGGCGTCGCAGATGTCGGTGTTGAACATGGCGATGAAGGGATGCGCGTCGAGTGCGACGCTGTACATGTTCTCGCCGACGAACCCCTTCTCCCAGATGGGCTTCGGGAAGGTCGAGGCGTCGACGCCGAGCTTTGCGAGCCGGTCGAGGTCCCAGGGGTCGAGCAGGCCTCCCGGGGCCCAGCCGACGGTGCGCGTGGCGTGCATGATCGCGACGTCGGGGGCGCGGCCACCGGCACCCGCCATGGCGAGCTTCGTGTAGTACGGGGTGCCCCAGGCGAGCACCGTGGGGCGGATGCGGTACGCGTTCTGCGCCGAATTCGCGGTGTCGAGCAGCTGCGACATGGTGACGCCGTCGCCGCCCGAGAGCAGATGCCAGAACTGAAGGGTCGTCGTGTTCGATCCGGGGACGGTGCCGGGGGCGCAGCCGGCGAGCAAAGCCGCGGCGGCCGTGACGGAGGCGGCGGTCAGGAACTGCCGTCTGGACAAATCGAGCGGGGGCGTCATCGTCACTCCTTCGTGACAGCGGGCGGGGTCGGGGTACATCATTACATCGATGTAATCGAAACGGCAAGATCTTCCCCGGCTTTCGAATCGCGCACATTGCAGTTTCCAGCGGCTCGAAACTGCACAGTGCGCGATTCGAAAGGAGGGGAGCGGCGACGGGGCGGCGGCGGGGCGCCGACGAGTCAGGGGTTGTAGCCGCGCGGAGTGCCCCGCGTGCTGTCGCGTTCGAGAAGGTGGTGCGAGAGCGTCAGGGCGCGCGGGGGAGCGGAGCGGTCGTCCATGCGCGACTCCAGCAGCGTGAGCGCCGCGTCGGCGAAGGCGCGACGATCGAAGGCGATGGTCGTGAGCGACGGCGACGTATAGCGCGAGAACTCGACATCGTCGAATCCGGTCACGATCACATCACCCGGCACGCTCACGCCGCGATCGTGCAGCGCGTGCAGCGCCCCGAGCGCCAGCGAGTCAGTGAAGGCGATGATCGCGTCGAACGCCACGCCCCGCCGGAACAGCGTCGCGACGCCATCCGCCCCTCCTGTCATCGCCCACGGCATCGGGTTGATCTCGAGCGCTCTGTCGCGGTCGATGCCCACCTCTCGCAGCGCGTCGTGCACGCCCTCGAGCCGCAGGCGACCCGTCGCGGTCGCGACCGACGGGTCGTCATCGGCGCCGATCACCGCGATGCGGGTCGCTCCCCGAGACAGTACGTGCCGGGTCACCTCGGCGGCCGCTCGGCGGCTGTCGATGCGCACGTGGTCCGCCCTGTTCTGCTCGACCTCGCCGAGCACGACGAGCGGCGGAAGTCGGTCGGCGTACTTCAGGACGCTGTCTTCGAGGCGGATGGGATTCAGGATCAGTCCGTCGACCAGGTGCGCCCGAGCGCGCGAGACGAGCTCGCGCTCGCGTTCGGGGTCGGTCGCGGTCTCCTCGATCTGCACGGCGAGGCCCCGATCGTGCGCCGCGTCGACGATGCGATGCATCAGCTCGGCCGAGAACGCGGTGGCGAGGTCGGGGAGGGCCACGGCGATGATGCCCGAGCGGCCCTTGCGGAGTCCCCGGGCGTTGAGGTTGGGCACGAAGTCGAGCTCGACCATCGCGGACTCGACCCTGCGCCTCGTCTCCTCGCGAACGGCGACCGTGCCGGTGACGACATTCGAGACCGTCTTGGGCGAGACGCCCGCGAGTGCGGCGACGTCCTTCATCGTCGCGCGCGGCGGCGGCATCGCTGTCATCCGGTCAGCCTATCCATGTGCGCGCCGGGCGCGTCGCCACGCGGTCGACAGCGAGGGGGCCGTGGCTACTATGGCCCGATGACCATCGAACGCAACTGGGCCGGCAACCTCACCTACCGCGCATCCGCCGTCGAGCACCCGAGCTCGATCGACGAGTTGCAGGGACTGCTCGCTCGGGGTGGGGCCGTGCGCATGCTCGGGTCGCGGCACTGCTTCAACGACATCGCCGACACCGACGGCGTCCTGATCGCCCTCGACAGGCTGCCCGTCGTCTTCGAGGTCACCGACGCCCGCGATGCGGTGCGCGTATCGGGCGGACTGCGTTACGGAGACCTCGCCTCGCTGCTCGATGCCGAGGGGCTCGCGCTCGCGAACCTCGCCTCGCTGCCGCATATCTCGATCGGCGGCGCCGTCGCGACCGGAACGCACGGATCGGGCGATGCGACCGGATCGCTGGCCTCCGCCGTGCGCGCGTTGACGATCATCACTCCGGCGGGGGAGACCCGCTCGCTCGCTCGCGGGGACGACGACTTCGCCGGTGCGGTCGTCAGTCTCGGCGCACTCGGAGCGGTCGTCGATGTGACACTCGACGTCGAGCCCGCGTACGAGGTCGCCCAGCATGTCTTCGAGCATCCGTCGTGGGATGCGATCCTCGCCGACTTCGACGAGGTGACGAGCATCGGCACGAGCGTCAGCATCTTCTCGCGGTGGGAGCACACCGATCTCGCCGATCAGATCTGGGTCAAGCAGCGGCAGCCCGAGGCGCGCGAGAACACCCGAGCCGATCTCTTCGCCCGACTCGGAGCGGAGCCGGCGACCGCGAAGCGGCATCCGATCATCGGCGTCGATCCGGTCGCGTGCACCGAGCAGCTCGGGGTGCCGGGGCCCTGGTTCGAGCGCCTCGCGCACTTCAAGCTGGAGTTCACGCCCTCGGCCGGCGCCGAGATCCAGAGCGAGTACCTGGTGCCACGCGCCGACGCGGTCGCCGCCATCCAAGCGGTGCGCACGCTTGCCGGGCAGATCGCCCCTCTGCTGCTCGTGAACGAGATCCGCACGGTCGCGGCCGATGATCTGTGGCTCAGCTCGTCGCAGGGCGCGGATGCCGTCGGCATCCACTTCACCTGGAAGCCCGACGAGGCGGCGGTGCGCGAGTTCCTGCCCACACTCGAGGCGGCGTTGCCCGAGACCGCCCGCCCGCACTGGGGCAAGGTCTTCACGCTCGATGCCGCCGAGGTGCGCTCGCGCTACTCGCGCTGGGAGGACTTCGCCGCGCTCGCCGGCCGGTTCGACCCCGAGCGCCGCCTGGTGAACCCGTTCCTGGAGCGCCTCGGGCTGTAGCGCGACGACGCGGCGCTCCATTGCAGCCCCCCGGTTGTTCTCGGTAACATTCTTCGAGGCTTTCGAATCGCGC
>JAZBLP010000020.1:0-47101 GCA_037033305.1 Actinomycetota bacterium
CAGTGGGTCCGATCAGGCGGAGACGATCGGCTTGTCGTTCAGGCGCACACCCGACTCGATGTCGAACGCGTGCACGTGGCCCGCGTTCGCCGCGAGGGTGACGGTCTCACCGGCGTTGGGGTGGTTGCGGCCGTCGACACGTGCGACCAGGTCGGCGCGCTTGCCGTTGATCTCGGTGTGACCGTAGAGGTAGCCGTCGGCGCCGAGCTCCTCGACCAGGTCGACGACGACCGAGAGGCCCTTGCCATCGGCGGGGCCGACGGTGATGTCCTCGGGGCGCACACCCACGGTGACCTGCGAGCCGTTGGCGCGGCCGACGGTGTCACGGTCGAGCGGAACGACCTCGGTGCCGAAGCGCACGCCGCCGTCAGCCAGGTCTGCGCTGAAGAGGTTCATCGCGGGCGAGCCGATGAAGCCGGCCACGAAGACGTTCTCGGGCTTCTCGTACAGGTCACGAGGCGAACCCACCTGCTGGAGGAGTCCGTCCTTCAGCACGGCGATGCGGTCGCCCATGGTCAGAGCCTCGGTCTGGTCGTGCGTGACGTAGACCGTGGTGACGCCGAGACGACGCTGCAGCGACGCGATCTGCGTGCGGGTCTGGACGCGGAGCTTGGCGTCGAGGTTCGACAGCGGCTCGTCCATGAGGAAGACCTGGGGCTGACGGACGATGGCGCGACCCATCGCGACACGCTGACGCTGACCACCCGAGAGGGCCTTCGGCTTGCGGGTCAGGTACTCCTCGAGGTCGAGCAGCTTCGCGGCCTCGAGCACGCGGCTGGCGCGCTCTTCCTTGCCGACGCCGGCGATCTTGAGCGCGAAGCCCATGTTCTCGGCGACGGTCATGTGCGGGTACAGCGCGTAGTTCTGGAACACCATCGCGATGTCGCGGTCCTTCGGCGGCACGTCGGTGACGTCGCGATCGCCGATGAGGATGCGACCGGCGTTGACCTCTTCGAGGCCGGCGAGCATGCGCAGCGAGGTGGACTTTCCGCAGCCGGACGGGCCGACGAGAACGAGGAACTCGCCGTCAGCGACCTCGAGGTTGAGCTTGTCGACAGCCGGGCGGGTTCCGCCGGGGTAGAGGCGGGTGGCCTCGTCGAAAGTCACAGATGCCATTGTGTTTCTCCTTCACCGGCAGGTACGTGCCGGACGATCCGTAGTGATAGAGCGGCGGAGCGATCCGCCGTGACCCCTCATTGGGTCGGAATCAGTATGGCAGATGCTCGTGCATCTGGGTATTTCTCAGCCTGGCTGGTTAACATCGATCTCGGCCGCTTAACGCGGCGTTCGCCGCCCGAGTGGCGTCCGGGGCCACCCTGCCCCCCCTGAGACTGTCTAGAGGAACGATGTCGAGCGACGAGACGCCGAACGTCCCCAGCCCTCGCAATTCGCGTGAGGTCGTGCGGGAGAAGGCACAGAAGGTGCATGCCCAGCAGTCGAGGGCCCGCGTGATGCGACGGATCATCCTCGGCGCGATCGCCGTGGTCGCCGTCGGTGCCATCGGCACCGCGATCACGCTCGCCGTCTCCGCACAGGTCTCGAAGCCGCAGCTCACACCCGGCGGAATGGACAACGACGGCATCCTCGTCTCCGACATCAGCGCGTCCGCGATGTCCGATGAGACGGCCGCGCCTCCGAGCCCCGAGGAGACCGAGGCGGGTGGCGAGGCGACGCCGACACCGCAGCCCACCACGTCGAGCACAGTAGACATCCACATCTACGTCGACTACCTGTCGCCGGACGCCGGCGAGTTCGAGCGCGCCAACGCGCGCCAGCTCGTCAACTGGATCTCCGAGGGTGCGGCGACGGTCACCTACCACCCGGTCGCGCTGCTCACCGCGAGCTCGAACGGCACCAAGTACTCCCTGCGTTCGGCGGCGGCCGCGGCGTGTGTCGCGACCCACTCGCCCGCACAGTTCTACGCGTTCAACCACGACCTGCTCGACGACCAGCCCGAGGTGAACACCGACGGCTTCTCGGACTCGCAGCTGGCCGACATCGCCGGCGCGGTCGGCTCGGACAACGTCAAGAGCGTCCGCTCGTGCATCGAGGACCAGGACTACGTCACCTGGGCGAAGGATGCCACGTCCCGCGCACTGGAGGGCCCGCTCGTCGGATCCGACGACCTCGTGCTCACGGCGGCTCCCATGATCGTCGTGAACGGAGAGGCCTATGTCGGCGCTCTCGACGACCCGAGCGAGTTCTCGCAGTTCGTGCTCACGGTCGCGAGCGACGCGTACTACGCCACCGAGACTCCGACCCCCGCACCGACCCCGACCACGGAGCCCGCACCCTCGGACACTCCTGCGTCGTAGTTCGTCCGCGCGCGCCGCCCATCGCTAAGCTGGGTGGTGTCAGCCGACTTGGCGCAATTGGTAGCGCACCGTACTTGTAATACGGGGGTTGCAGGTTCAAGTCCTGTAGTCGGCACTCTCCAGCGGATCGCATCCGCGTCTCCCATCCGACACGTCACAGACCGTCACACGGAAATAGTGCAGGCGGAGCTCCTGTTCTCCCCGATATGACTCGTATCGGAAACAGTGATCTTGACGTCTTCCCGCTCTCGCTCGGCGGCAACGTGTTCGGCTGGACGGCCGACCGCGATGCCTCCTTCGCCGTGCTCGACGCCTTCGTCGAGGGCGGCGGCGATTTCATCGACACCGCGGATGGCTACAGCTCATGGGTGCCGGGCAACTCGGGCGGCGAGAGCGAGACGATCATCGGCGAGTGGCTCGCGTCACGCAAGCCCGAGAGCGTCGTCGTCGCGACCAAGGTGAGCCAGCACCCGGAGTTCGCGGGCCTGTCGGCCTCGAACGTGCGCAGGGCCGCCGAGGCGTCGCTCGCCCGCCTGGGCGTCGACACCATCGATCTCTACTACGCGCACTTCGACGATCAGACCGTGCCGCTGGAGGAGACGGTGACCGCATTCGGCGAGCTCGTCGCGGACGGCCTGGTGCGTAATGTCGCGGTGTCGAACTACACGGCCGAACGCATCCGTGAGTGGGTGGAGATCGCCCGCCGCACGGGATCCGCACTGCCTGTCGCCGTGCAACCCCACTACAACCTCGTGCACCGCAACGATGTCGAGGAGACCATCATCCCCGTCGCCCAGGAGTTCGGTCTGAGCCTGGTGCCCTACTACTCGCTCGCGAGCGGATTCCTCACCGGCAAGTACCGTTCGACGGCCGTCGAGGGTCAGACCTCGCCCCGCGCTTCCGGTGCGGCCAAGTACGCGACCGAGGCAGGCCTGCGCATCATCGACGCCCTCGAGGAGATCGGCGACGCGCACGGTGCCTCGATCGCGGCGACCTCCTTGGCCTGGCTGCGCGCCCAGCCGACGGTCGCCGCCCCGATCGCGAGCGCCCGGACGGTCGGGCAGGTTCCCGACCTCCTCGCCGGAGCGCGACTGGAGCTGACTTCGGACGAGGTCGAGACGCTGAACCGCGTCTCGGAGTGGACGCCGGCGAAGGCCTGAGGCTGTCGGCCTGCCCTCCACCCCTGCTAGGAGCCGGAGGGCAGGCCGTCGTCGACCAGGCCCAGCCTGTGCGCCAGGATCACCAGGTGGATGCGGTCGCGGGATCCCAGCTTGGACAGGATTCTGCCGACGTGCGTCTTCACGGTCGATTCGCTGACGAACAGCGCCTGCGCGATCTCTGCGTTCGTGAGGCCGCGCGCGATCTCCACGAAGACGTCGCGCTCGCGGTCGGTGAGCTCCGCCGTGACGTCGTCGGTCACCGCGATCGGCGTCGCGGGCGACTCGCCGAGCGTCGGGGTCACATGCTCCAGCAGCATCCGCGTGACCCGCGGTGAGAGGGCGGCGTCACCTCGGTGGATGGCTCGGATCGCTGCGATCATCTCGTGCCTCTGCGCATCCTTCAGGAGGAACCCGCTCGCTCCCGCACGGATCGCCCCGAAGGCGTACTCGTCGAGATCGAACGTCGTGAGCACCAGCACCCGGGTGTCAGGGTTCTCTCGGACGATGGCCCGGGTCGCCGCGATCCCGTCGAGTCCCGGCATCCGGATGTCCATCAGCACGAGGTCGGGGCGGAGTTCGGACGCCCGGGCGATCGCGTCATGCCCGTCCGCGGCCTCGCCGACCACCACCATGTCGGCCTCGGCGTCGAGCACCATGCGGAAGCCGACGCGGATGAGAGCCTGGTCGTCGACGAGGAGAAGCCTGATCGGCTCGGTCATGAGGCATCCTTCGGTTCACGGTCAGCAGGATCGGGTGCGGGTACGGGCAGCTCGGCGCGCAGCTTCCACCGACCGCGCTCGACGGGTTCAGAGGTGATGTCGCCGCCCGAGTGAGCGGCACGTTCGACGAGGCCGCGCAGCCCGAACCCGGTCGTGCCGACAGGGCCGGAGACGCCGTCGTTGACGATCTGGACGATCACCGAATCCGAGGCGTAGACCAGCCCGACCTCGATGTATGACGCCATCGGCGCATGCCTCATGGCGTTCGTGACGCCCTCCTGCACGATGCGGCCGAGCGCGTGTGACAGGGCGGGGGAGAGCGAGGCGGTGCCTGTGACGGAGAGTGTCACCGGAAAACCGGCGCGCTGCGCCACCGCGACCGTCTCCTGCGGTGGCGACGGCTCGAGAGGTGCGAGGGGCAGCGGCGAATCATCCGCGCGGAGGACCCCGAGCATCGCGCGCATCTCGGTGAGCGCGCTGCGAGCGGTCTCGGCGGCGGAGGACGCCGCAGACCGTGCCTGCACGGGATCCGGAGTCGCGGCTGCACCCTGGGACAGCGCGACGATCACCGTGAGCGAGTGCGAGACGATGTCGTGCATCTCGCGGGCGATGCGGGCGCGTTCTCCCGCGGCGGCCAGCTGTGCCTGCTGATCGCGTTCCACGAGCAGCTGGCGGGAGCGGTCGATCACCGCGGCCAGGTAGCGCTTGCGTCCGCCCACGTTCACGCCGATGAGGGTGCCGATGAGTCCGAGCACCAGCGACATCACGACGGCGTTCGCAGCGATCTGCAGAGTGATGACGCCGGAGAGTGTGAGCGCACCGCTGAGCGCTGCGAGCGATGCGATCGCGATGCCGAAGCCGGTCCACGCCGCCCGCGACGAGCGATACACGGCGAGGGAGTAGCAGCTGACCAGCAGCACCGGAGCGCCGAGCGGCTGCAGCGCGAAGAGGAACAGCGCCTCGAGTGCGAACGAGGCCACGAACGGCACCAGCGGGTGCCTGCGCCGCCAGAGCAGAGTCGCGCAGGTGGCGACCACGGCGGCCGGAACCAGGATCGCCACGCTGATGGCGAGGGGCATCGGAAGATCGCGGGTGATCGCTCCGGCGGGAACGAGTGAGAGGAGCAGGCAGAGGACCGCGATGACGACGTCGGCGACCACCGGATGCCGCGCCCAGAAACGGCGCAGGACACCGGGGGGACGCGGCAGCCGCAGCCCCTCGTCCTCGCGGACTGAGGTGCTGCGGCTGAGCGGGGTGGTCACCGGCCGACTCTACGCGGGTCGGTCATCCGCGGCCCTCGCTCACGCGTCGCGGGTGCGCAGGACACCCCAGGCGGCGAGCATGCCCGCAGCGACCCAGCCGGCCAGCGTGAGATAGGCGACCGGACCCTCCAGAGCCGTCCCCTCAGGGAGGATCGCGCTCTGCGCCGCGGCGACCGGGAGGTAGTTCGCCGCATCGAGGAGCCAGGTCCACGCGTCACCGGCGATCGTGAAGAAGCTCGCGACGATCGGCAGGACGAACAGCAGGCCGACCGTCGCGGCGATGGCCCCGGCGCCCGAGCGCAGGATGAAGCCGAATGCGACGCCGATGAGGGCGAAGACCGACATGGCCAGAGACGACACCACGATCGGAAGGAGCGACGCCGCCGGATCGGACCAGTCGATGCTCTGATCGCGCGATGCGACCACCGCGGAGACCGCGACGGCCGCCGCCGAGAAGATCACCAGAGAGGACAGGAACATGAACACCGCGACCACGACCGCCTTGGCGGCGAGCACGGAGACGCGCTTCGGGTTGGCTGCCATGGTCGAGCGGATCATCCCGGTCGAGTACTCGCCCGTCACCGAGATCGCACCGAGGATGCCGGCGAGCAGCATCGTGAACTGGATCGGCATGACCACCGCCTGTATGGGCTCGAAGCCCGGCATGTCGATCGCCTGAGCGATGAGCACGGCGATGCCGACGGTGAGCACGGCGGCGATGCCGATGGACCACCACGTGGAACGCAGCGTGGAGAGCTTGATCCACTCGCCGCGGATCGCGCGGACGAAGGTCAGACGGTGTCCGGTGTCGACGTGCTGGCGCGTGCGGGCAGGGGCCTGGACGGTCATGAGATCTCCTTCGTGCGGTACTCGACCGAGTCGCCGGTGAGCGCCAGGTAGGCGTCTTCGAGCGAACCAGTCGTCGGGGTGAGCTCGTGCAGGGGGATGCCGTGCTGAGCGGCGAGATCGCCGATGCGGGAGGCGGGCAGACCGACGATGTCGAGAAGGTCGGGAGCCGAGCTCACGATCTCGACCGACGGGCCGCCGACAGCGGTGGCCAGATCCGCGGCGCGGGGTGTGCGGACTCGCACGGTGTTCGTCGTCCAGGCGCGGACGAGCTCTTCGAGGGGCGCATCGGCGAGCACTCTGCCTCGGCCCATCACGATCACGTGGTCGGCGGTCTGCGCCATCTCGCTCATCAGGTGGCTGGACAGCAGGACCGTGCGTCCCTCGGATGCCGCGTGGCGCACGAACTGGCGCACCCATCGCACGCCCTCGGGGTCGAGGCCGTTGACCGGCTCGTCGAGGATCAGCGTGTGCGGATCTCCGAGCAGGGCCGACGCGATTCCGAGGCGCTGTCCCATGCCGAGCGAGAACTTCCCGGCGCGCTTCCGGGCGACGGGTGCGATGCCGGCCAGTTCGATGACCTCGTCGACGCGCGACGCGGGGATGCCGTGGGTCGCCGCCATCGCACGCAGATGATTGCGAGCGGTGCGGCCGGTGTGCACGGCCTTCGCGTCGAGAAGCACTCCCACCTCGGTGAGCGGGGCGCGAAGCTTCCGGTACTCCCGCCCGGCGACGGTCGCGATCCCGGACGTCGGCCGATCGAGGCCGACGATCATGCGCATCGTGGTGGACTTGCCCGCGCCGTTCGGACCGAGGAACCCGGTGACCGTGCCCGGCTTGACCGTGAACGACACGTCCTGGACGGCTGTCTTGTCTCCGAATCTCTTCGTGAGGCCTTCTGCTGTGATCATGTCTACGACGCTATCGACGGCGCTCCACCGCCCGCGTCCTCCCTGGGTACCGTTCCCCCGGAACGGGGTCCTCCTCATGGGGGATGCCCGCTCGAGACTTCTCAGGGGGCGGGGCGCCCGAACAGTTCGGGATCCACCGGCCGTTGCCCTCGCGGGAGCTTCTCGACCACCAGACGGTAGGACTCCGTGACCAACTCGGACACGAGTTCCTCGTCGAGCGACGGCCCGGGCATCAGAGTGATCCAGTGCTTCTTGTTCATGTGGTACCCCGGCACGATGTCGGCGAACGTCTCGCGCAGTGCGACCGAGTCGTCGGGGTGCGACTTGAGAGTGACCCTCCCGGTCTCGTCGAGCGGGATCAGCAGGAACACTCGTCCGCGCACCTTGTACACGTCCCACTCGGGGCCGAACGGGTTCTCCCGCCCCGCACCCGGCAGCTCCTCCGCGCGGTCAGCCGCGACAGTGACCAGATCTGACGAATCCATGTGCTCAGAACAGCCGATCCGCACCCTTGTCGTCGGCGCGCGGTGCGACCTGCACACGCTCGTCGAGCGTCGCTGCGGCGACCAGGGCCTCGTCGATGATCTCCTTCGTCGCATCGGCGGTGAGCCACTCCTCGCTGAGGGAGGCGGGGATCAACAGCGGCATCCGGTCGTGGACGTCCGCGAGGTGCGGAGGAGCCGGGCGCATCACGATCGAGTAGCAGGTGAAGGATTCGCCGTCGGCGGTGCGACCTCTCTGGGTGACCGCCGCCATCCCGAAGAGGGCCCCGTCGTCGACGAGGAACTCGTGCCACACGCGCTCCGGCTTCTTCATCTCGTACCAGCTGGTCGCCGGCACGAGCGCGCGACTCTTCAATCCGCCGGGGCGTTCCTGCAGCCGCTCGGAGCGGGTGTTGATCGACGGGAACTTCGACGGCTCTCCGTTGATGAGGAATCCCCACCACGCCGGCTCGAGCGTCGGAGCGGTGTCGGGCTGGACGACGATGGGATTGAGGTTGCGGAGGTTCCTGCCCGTGGGGCGAACGGTCTCGCGGGCATTCTGCTCTGCCCAGTCGCGAAGTCCGTCGAGCACCGCCTCGTCGGCAGCTGCGAGGAGTTCGGTGTCGGTGAACCGGGGGTCAAGTCCGTAGCTCGCGCACATGCCGCCAGGGTACGCCCGGCCCCCGACATCGTGCACGCCGGGGGATGCGGATGCTCACTCGGCTAGGGTCGACAGGTGACCCAGGTTCGTCGTCTGTCCCCGCCCCTCGCGCTCGGCGGAGCAGTCGCGATCGGCGTCATGACGGCTGTTCAGACTCGGATCAACGGGGTGCTGGGCGTCGAGATCGACAACGGCATCGCCGCCGGTCTCGTCTCCTTCTCCGTGGGCCTCGCCGCTCTGGCGATCGTGATCCTCTGCCTGCCCTCGGGTCGTCGAGGCGTCGGGCGGCTGCGCAGCGGCATCCGCGATCGGACCATCCCGTTCTGGATGCTGCTCGGCGGCGCCTGCGGCGCACTCACCGTATCGACCCAGGGGATCACCGCCGGCGTACTCGGGGTCTCGTTGTTCACTGTCGGCGTCGTGGCCGGACAGACGCTGCACGGTCTCGTCCTCGACAGGATCGGGTTCGGACCGGCAGGGGTCGTCGCGATCACACCGGGACGCGTGCTCGGTGGCGCGCTCGCGCTCGCCGCAGTGGGCATCTCCTTGAGCGGGGACGTGCTGGCCGCCGCGCCGCTCTGGATGCTGCTGCTTCCGTTCGCCGCGGGTGTCGGCATCGCCTGGCAGGCAGCGACCAACGGCAGGCTGGCGCAGCGGGTGGCCTCGCCCCTCGTGGCCACGTTCATGAGCTTCATCGCCGGGACGGTCGCGCTGCTGGCTGCGGCCGGCATCAGCATCGCCGTGCGAGGCGCGCCCGATGCGCTGCCGACCGAGCCCTGGCTGTACCTCGGAGGCCTCCTCGGCGCGGCGTACATCCTTCTCGGTGCTTTCATCGTCGCGCATACCGGCGTGCTGCTGATGGGCCTCGGTTCGGTGCTCGGTCAGCTCGCGACGTCGGTGGTCATCGACCTCATCTGGCCGGCGGCTGCGGGGCCGGCGCTCTGGCAGATCGTGGGCATGGTGATCGTCGCCGTGGCATCCGTGGTCGTCGCGCTGCCGTGGCGCCGACGCAGCTGAGCGCCCTACTTCTTCTTCGGCTGCGGCATCGGCGTCACGAGTGCCCGGGCATCGATCGGCTTGCGGCGACCCGGCGTCTTGCCCTGCGGCTTGCCGCCGACGTAGAGCCAGCCCAGGAGCTCCTCGTTCTTGCCGATGCCGTGGGCCTTCGCGACGGCCTTCGAGCGCGTGTACCGTCCGGTGCGCCACAGCACGCCCCAGCCCGCCTCGTCGAGGAGAAGGCTGAGCATGTGCGCGACGCCCGAGGCGACCGCCTCCTGCTCCCACCGCGGAACCTTGTCGCTCTTGCGATAGCTGGCGACCACGGCGATCAGCAGCGGAGCGCGAAGGGGCTTGGTCGAGGGGGACTTGTCTCCCTCCGCCTTGGCGATCGCGGCACCGAGCACCTCGCGGTCGGACCCGCGCAGCTCGATGAGACGCCACGGGCGCAGCGACGAATGATCGGCCACCCGACCCGCCGCGGCGACCAGTGTCAGCAGTTCGTCTCGCGACGGCGCGTCGTCGGTGACCTTGGACCAGGACTGCCGCTCGCGCGCCGCCTCGAGGGCGCTCACGACTCTTCGGGTGTGAAGTTCAGGGCGATGGAGTTCATGCAGTAACGGTCGCCGGTGGGCGTGCCGAATCCGTCGGGGAAGACGTGGCCCAGGTGTGAGCCGCAGCTCGCGCAGCGCACCTCGGTGCGCACCATGCCGAGGGTCGTGTCCTCGATGAGCTGCACCGCGTCGGGGCGGATCGACTCGTAGAAGCTCGGCCATCCGCATCCGGAGTCGAACTTCGTGCCGCTCTTGAACAGCTCGGCGCCGCACGCGCCGCAGGTGTAGAGGCCCGCTCGGCCTTCGTCGAGGAGCTCACCCGTCCAGGCGCGCTCGGTGGCGGCTTCGCGCAGCACGGCGTACTGGTCCGCGCCGAGTTCTTCGCGCCACTCTTCTTCGGTCTTGTCCACGCTGTATGACATCGGTCCTCCTGAGGGTCTGATCCATTCTCTCGCGTTCAGAGGCGCTCGGCGCCACGAGACAATGGATCCATGACGGATGCCGTGCAGCAGCGCTACGCGCGTTTCGCCGAGCAGGAGGCGCCAGGGCGCAGTGACCTGTATGTCGAATGGGCCCGGGGCGTCGTCGCCGACTCCGAGGTCCGAAGCGTCCTCGCGCGGATCCCGGAGAACCGACGACAGCCCCCACTCGTGTTCGCCGTGACACGGATGCTGGGCGCGGGGCTCGTCGGGTACGACGCCTGGCGATCGTTCGTGATGGCGCGCGCCGACGAGGTCGTCGCCGAGAGCACCGCCCGGCGCCTGCAGACGAACGAGCCTCTGCGTCTCGCGCCGCTTCTCCCCGCGCTCTCGGAGATCGACGGCCCGATCGCGCTGCTCGAGGTCGGCGCCTCTGCGGGGCTCTGCCTCTATCCCGACAGGTACTCGTATCGCTTCGTCGGAGCGGACGGACGGCTGCGGGGGTCGCTGGATCCGGTCGACGGCCCCTCGACCGTGATCCTCGAGAGTCGTGTCGACGGCAGTCTCCCGCCGATGCGGATGCCCGATGTGGCGTGGCGAGCCGGCATCGACCTCGCGCCGCTCGACGCCCGGGACGAGCGCGACCGGCGCTGGCTGCAGGGACTGGTGTGGCCGGGGGAGGAGGGGCGCGAACAACGGGTCACGGCAGCGCTGGACATCGCGGCATCCGATCCTCCCCGTCTCGTCAGCGGGGACGCGCTGGAGCGGATCGGCGCGCTCGCCGCCGAGGCGCCCGACGGCGCCACGCTCGTCGTCACGACCCCCGGCGTGCTGGTGCACATCCCTCGCGAGGCCCGCGAGGCCCTGGTCGACCGCATCCGGGGGCTCGGCGCGCGCTGGCTGACGATCGACCCTCCCGCACTCCTCGACGTCTGGAATCCGCCGGTCGATGCCGGGGAGTGGCCCGGGTTCGTCGTGGCGCTCGACGGGCAGGTGCGCGCAGCGGCAGACCCGCTCGGACGATGGTGGGAGTGGCGTGCCGGAATCGGCGGGGCGGCGACCTAATCTGATCTCATGCTGGGAGAGCTGAGCGAGCGTGATCGTGCGATCCTCGCGCTGGAGACCGCGTGGCCGCGGCACGGTGGCGCGAAGGAGGAGACGATCCGCGCCCAGCTGGGGATGAGCGCCGCGCGCTATTACCAGCTCCTCGGACGTCTGATCGAGTCGGAGGCCGCCCTCGAGTACGACCCGATGCTGGTGCGCCGGCTGCGTCGCATCCGCGACGCACGGTCATTCCAGAGAGCGGCTCGGACGCCCGGCTTCGTCGGCTGACGCGTGCATCCGCCACGCGCCGACCCCGCTCGATGCGGATACAGAGGTCGGTGCCGTTAGCATCGAGGGGTGTCAAAGCCCAGCCGAGATCGATTCGACGACGTCCCCCGATCATCCGGACGCGTCGGAGCGCACCGCGCCGAAGCCCCGGGGATGAACGGCTGGGTCGTGCTCCTCTGGTCGTTCGTGGCCGCTCTCGTCCTCATCATCGGCGGCATCTTCGGCTCGCTCGTGGTGATGGGCCGCATCAGCCTCTTCCCTGAGGCCGTCCCCACGGCGAGTCCTGCACCCGTCGAGACCGGAGTCGTCGACGTCACCTACTCGGTGATGATCCTCAACGCATCCCCGGACGAGGGGCTCGACGAGCAGATGCGCGACGCGCTGATCAACAACGGCTGGGCCGCGGACGTGGTGTTCGCGACCGACAGCGCGAGCCAGGACTTCTCGACGACGACGGTCTACTACGTCGCCGACGAGGATGAGCTCGCGGCCATCGGCCTCGCGAACCTGATCGGCGGCGCGCAGGTGGAGCAGAGCGACTTCTACACCGATCTGAACGACACCGGCTCGAAGCAGCTCACGGTGGTCATCGGACTCGACCGCGCGACCACTGCTCCCGAGACTCCCGCAGACACCCCCGCCCCGTAGACCGCCGCACGGTCCCTCCCCGCGGCTTGCACTCGATGGGGTCGAGTGCCAGAATGGCGTTAGCACTCTCTCACTCTGAGTGCTAAACCCAACGTCTACGTCCAGGAGGGACGACAAAACTCATGGCAAAGATCATCGCTTTCGATGAGGAGGCCCGCCGCGGCCTCGAGCGCGGCCTCAACATTCTCGCCGACGCCGTCAAGGTGACGCTCGGCCCGCGCGGTCGCAACGTCGTGCTGGAGAAGAAGTGGGGCGCCCCCACGATCACGAACGACGGCGTCTCCATCGCCAAGGAGATCGAGCTCGACGACCCGTACGAGAAGATCGGTGCGGAGCTCGTCAAGGAGGTCGCCAAGAAGACCGACGACGTCGCCGGTGACGGAACCACCACCGCCACGGTGCTCGCTCAGGCTCTGGTCCGCGAGGGTCTGCGCAACGTCGCAGCCGGCGCAGACCCGATCTCGCTGAAGCGCGGCATCGAGAAGGCCGTCGCGTCCATTACCGAGGAGCTCCTCGCCAGCGCGAAGGAGATCGACTCCAAGGAGCAGATCGCCGCGACCGCATCGATCTCGGCTGCTGACCCCGCGATCGGCGAGCTCATCGCCGAGGCGATCGACAAGGTCGGCAAGGAGGGCGTCGTCACCGTCGAGGAGTCGCAGACCTTCGGCACCGAGCTCGAGCTCACCGAGGGCATGCGCTTCGACAAGGGCTACCTGAACCCGTACTTCGTGACGGACCCGGAGCGCCAGGAGGCTGTCTTCGAAGACGCCTACATCCTCATCGCGAACCAGAAGATCTCGAACATCAAGGACCTTCTGCCCATCGTCGACAAGGTGATCCAGGACGGCAAGGAGCTCGTCATCATCGCCGAGGACGTCGAGGGCGAGGCTCTCGCGACTCTCGTGCTCAACAAGCTCAAGGGCATCTTCAAGTCGGTCGCCGTCAAGGCCCCCGGCTTCGGCGACCGCCGCAAGGCGCAGCTGCAGGACATCGCGATCCTCACCGGTGGTCAGGTCATCACCGAAGAGGTCGGCCTGAAGCTCGAGAACGCCACGCTCGACTTGCTGGGTCGCGCTCGCAAGGTCATCGTCACCAAGGACGAGACCACGATCGTCGAGGGTGCCGGCGAGGCAGAGCAGATCGAGGGTCGTGTCACGCAGATCCGTCGCGAGATCGAGAACACGGACAGCGACTACGACCGCGAGAAGCTGCAGGAGCGCCTCGCCAAGCTTGCAGGTGGCGTCGCCGTCATCAAGGCAGGTGCGGCGACCGAGGTCGAGCTCAAGGAGCGCAAGCACCGCATCGAGGACGCCGTCCGCAACGCGAAGGCAGCCGTCGAGGAGGGCATCGTCCCCGGTGGTGGCGTCGCGCTGATCCAGTCCGGCACCAAGGCTCTCGACGCTCTCTCGCTCTCGGGCGACGAGGCGACCGGTGCGAACATCGTTCGCGTCGCGATCGAGGCTCCGCTGAAGCAGATCGCCCTCAACGCCGGTCTCGAGCCGGGTGTTGTCGCGAACAAGGTCTCCGAGCTTCCCTCGGGTCAGGGCCTCAACGCGGCTACCGGTGAGTACGTCGACATGTTCGCAGCGGGCATCATCGACCCGGCGAAGGTGACCCGCTCGGCGCTGCAGAACGCAGCATCGATCGCGGCTCTCTTCCTCACCACCGAGGCCGTCGTGGCTGACAAGCCCGAGAAGGCTCCGGCCCCGATGGGCGACCCGTCTGGTGGCATGGACTTCTGATCCATCACTGCTGAACAGAAACGCCCCGACCTCGGTCGGGGCGTTTCTGCGTTCGTGCGCTGTGGGGCCGGGTCGGTCAGCGGAACAGGCTCGCCGAGTACTGATCAGCATCGGCATACTGCGTCGCCGCGCTGCCCAGTGAGTGCCCGATGGACTCGAGCACCTGCTCGACGTGCAGCTGCGCGCCTCGCCACTCCTCAGCGCATGACTGGAAGGCGGCTGAGGCGGTGCCGACCCAGGACGCCTGCAGCTGCGTGAGCTGCGACATGAGGGTCGCGGACTCGGCCTGCAGTCGCTCCATGGTGGCCAGCGCGGCTCCTTGGGCGGCACCTACTGCTTCGGTGTCGACGGTGATGACGGACATGGGAACTCCTCTCGTTCGGTTCTCCGACCGTAGGCGAGGGGCGAACTCGGGATGCCGGTGCGGGTGTCCCGCCGACATCCGCTGTGGAGAACCTGCGCGGCGGGTTCTCGGTGCAGCAGAAGCCTCAGATGTCGAGCGGCTCGATCGGCTGGGTGTCCTCGAGGAGGTGCGCGGGTGTCGCGCGGGAGGGTGCGAGCGGGAGGGTGACCGTGAACGTCGCTCCGCCGCCGGGTGTCTCCGACACCGCGACGCTTCCGTGCAGCGCCTTCACGATGGATGACACGATCGCCAGTCCCAGTCCCGACCCGCCCGTCTCTCGGGCGCGCGAGGTGTCGGCGCGCCAGAAGCGCTCGAAGATCTGCTCGCGGATCTGCGGAGGGATCCCCTCGCCGTGATCGACGATCGCGATGCTTCCGGTGCCCCGCACGCGATCTGCGTCGACCACGATCTCGATCGGGCTCTCCTCCGCCGAGAAGCGTCGGGCATTGCCCAGCAGGTTCGTCACGACCTGGCGGACCTTGTTCTCCTCGCCGAGCACGATCGGCGGCGTGCGCACGGGGATGTCCGCCGCTTCGGTGAAGTCGATCGCCGGGACGGCTGCGCCGGAGTTCCGTGGACGGCGCCGCAGGCGGGCGAGCGTGCCGCGTGAGAGTCCGCGGGGTGCTGGGGCCTCCGGAGCGGACGGCATGACCGGCGTGGAGCGCGTGGTGACATCGATCAACGGAGCGTCGACGGTGCGATCGACGACGGTCACTGTGCGCGCGGGAGCTGCAGCGCGAAGGTCGAGAGCGGCATCACGGGCGATCGGTCGAAGGTCGAGGGCTTCGATCTCGGGCTCCCGCTCCTCGTCGAGGCGCGCGAGCGCGAGGAGGTCCTCGACCAGGAAACCCATGCGGATCGCCTCCTTCTCGATCCGCTCCATCGCGCGCGCGGTGTCCTCTTCGCCCTTGATCGCCCCCATGCGGTACAGCTCGGCGTACCCGCGCACGCTCACCAGGGGAGTGCGCAGCTCGTGGCTGGCATCGCCGATGAAACGCCGCATGTGCTGCACCGTGCGGTCCCGCTGCGCGAGCGACGCGTCGACGCGATCGAGCATGGTGTTGATCGCACTGTTCAGACGGCCGACTTCGGTCGTGGGCTCGAGATCGGTCAGGCGTTGCGTGAAGTCGCCCGCGGCGATCGACATGGCGGTGGACTCGACCTGTCCGAGTCGACGGAATGTCAGGGTCACCAATCCGCGGGTCAGCAGCGCCGCGAGGAAGATCGTGACGAACGCCACCGTGATGTAGATGCCGAAGTACTGGCTGATGATGCGATCCGCGTACTCGAGCGGCATCGCGACGATCTGGATCCGCAGCGAACCGTCGCCCTCGCCGGGCACACGTGCGACAGCCGCGCGGAAGCTCGATCCTTCCGTGCCCTCCATCGTGAACGGAGTGTCCTCGTTCGCCTGCACGTCGAGAGGCGAGTAGGTCGCAGGGAAGAGCGGCTGGCCGTTGGCGGAGTTCCCGGTGGTCGTCTGCAGCACGCCCTCGGCGTCGTAGATCGCGACGAAGAAATCTCGCGGCGAGTCGGTGGGGGTGTAGACCGTCTCGCCGTCCTCGACCGTGACGTCGAAGTAGCGGCTCGCGAGGTCCGCCGACACCAGCGCCGGAAGCTGCGCATCGATGTTGCTGATGAGGGAGTTGCGAAGGATCGGCACTGTGCCGATGCCTGCGGCGAGAAGGCCCAGCGCGAGCACCGCGACCGTGACCCCCGTCACCTTTGCGCGCAGGCTGATCGAACGCCACCACCGGGTGATCGCGTCAGGCTTGTGCGCCATGCGGACCTCCCTGGAGACGGATGCTGTGCGGCGTCGGCGTGGGGCGGTATGCCGGACTACTTGCCGACCTTGAGCATGTATCCGAAGCCGCGCTTCGTCTGGATCACCGATTCCTCGGTGTGCGGGTCGATCTTGCGGCGGAGGTACGAGATGTAGCTCTCGACGATGCCGGCATCTCCGTTGAAGTCGTACTCCCACACGTGGTCGAGGATCTGGGCCTTCGACAGCACTCGATTCGGGTTCAGCATGAGATAGCGCAGCAGCTTGAACTCCGTCGGGCTCAGTTCGATCGACTCCTTGCCCACCTGCACGTCGTGCGTGTCCTGGTCCATCGACAACTCGCCGGCGCGGATGATCGACTCCTCGTCCGCCTGCATCGTGCGGCGCAGGATCGCCTGAGCGCGGGCGACGATCTCATCGAGGCTGAACGGCTTGGTGACGTAGTCGTCGCCACCCGCATTGAGCCCCTCGATCTTGTCCTCCGTGCCGTCCTTCGCCGTGAGGAACAGGATCGGCGCGGTGAACCCGGCGCCTCGGAGGCGCTTGGTCACGCTGAAGCCGTTCATGTCCGGAAGCATGACGTCGAGGATGATGAGGTCCGGCTCCTCCTCGAGCACCGCCGAGATCGTGGCGGCGCCATTGGCGACGGTCTTCACCTGGAACCCGGCGAAGCTCAGACCCGTGGAGAGCAGGTCGCGGATGTTGGGCTCGTCGTCGACGACCAGGATGCGCGCATCAGTCATGTCCCCATTATGGTGACTTCGGCCATGCGGATGCTGACTATCCTTCGGAGCGGCGCTTTCGCCCTCCGCGTAGCGGCGCTGTTCCCCAGGGCCGCCGGCGGTCAGGCCGCGATCGCGTCGGCATCCATGATCGTGTAGCTATAGCCCTGCTCGGCGAGGAACCGCTGCCGGTTCTGGGCGTAGTCCTGGTCGATCGTGTCGCGCGCCACGAGCGTGTAGAAGCTCGCCGTGCGGCCTGACTGCTTGGGGCGCAGGAGCCTGCCGAGGCGCTGGGCCTCCTCCTGACGCGACCCGAACGAACCCGACACCTGAATGGCGACGGAGGCCTCGGGCAGGTCGATCGAGAAGTTCGCGACCTTCGACACCACGAGCAGCGAGATCTCGCCTTCGCGGAACGCGCGGTAGAGCTCCTCTCGTTCGTCGATGGGAGTCGCACCGGTGATCTGGGGCGCATCGAGCGACTGCGACAGGGAGTCGAGCTGGTCGAGATACTGGCCGATCACGAGGATCCGCTCGTCCTTGTGCTTCGCGATGAGTTCGCGCACGGCGTCGATCTTCGCCGGGGCGGAGGCGGCGAGGCGGTAGCGCTCGTCGTCGGTCGCGGCGGCGTACTCGAGCCGGTCGTCCGGCGGAAGGTCGACACGCACCTCGTAGCAGACAGCCGGGGAGATGAAGCCCTGCGCCTCGATCTGCTTCCACGGGGCGTCGAATCGCTTGGGCCCGATCAGGCTGAACACGTCGCCCTCGCGCCCGTCCTCGCGGACCAGTGTGGCGGTGAGACCGATCCGGCGACGTGCCTGGAGGTCTGCGGTCAGCTTGAACACGGGCGCGGGCAGCAGGTGCACCTCGTCGTAGACGATGAGGCCCCAGTCGAGAGCATCCAGCAAGGCGAGGTGGGCGTACTCGCCCTTCCTCTTGGCCGTGAGGATCTGGTAGGTCGCGATCGTGACCGGCTTGACCTCCTTGGCCTGTCCCGAGTACTCGCCGATCTCCTCGGGCGTGAGGCTCGTGCGCTTCAGCAGTTCGTCGCGCCACTGCCGTGCCGAGACCGTGTTGGTGACGAGGATGAGGGTCGTGGTCTTCGTCGCGGCCATCGCGCCGGCGCCGACGATCGTCTTGCCTGCGCCGCAGGGGAGGACGACGACGCCTGAGCCGTCCTTCGAGAAGGCGTCGACGGCGTCCTGCTGGTACGGGCGGATCGCCCATCCGTCCTCGGCCAGTTCGATCTCGTGAGGGGTGCCGGGGGTGTAGCCGGCGAGGTCTTCGGCAGGCCAGCCGATCTTCAGCAGCTCCTGCTTGATCTGACCGCGTGCCCAGGCATCGACGACGAACGTGTCGGGAGCGGGGTGGCCGATCAGCAGCGGCTGGATACGCTTGTTGTTCGCGACCTGCGCGAGCACGGCGGGGTCGGACGAGCGCAGGATCAGGGTGCCCTCGTCGTCGCGCTCGATGACGAGGCGTCCATAGCGGTTCACGGTCTCGCGCAGGTCGACGGCGACCGACGGGGGGACGGGGAATCGTGACCAACGGTCCAGCGTGTCGAGCATGTCCTCGGCGGTGTGCCCGGCGGCGCGGGCATTCCACAGGCCGAGCCGCGTGATCCGATAGGTGTGGATGTGCTCGGGCGCCCGTTCGAGCTCCGCGAAGATCGCCAGCTCGTGGCGGGCGCTCTCGGCATCGGCATGGGCGACTTCGAGCAGCACGGTGCGATCGCTCTGGACGATCAGGGGGCCATCAGACATAGCTGTCCAGTTTACTGTGCGATCACGGTGGCGGCGCGGATGCTCGACACCGGAAGCGTGCGCTCGACGTCGGCGGCGCGATCGCGCCCGCGGAGTCGGCCTCCGCCCAGCCCCGTCGCCTCGAGGATCAGCTCCCTGGTCGATCCGTCCGGCATGCCCACGCTGACCCGCAGCACTGCCTTCGCGCGCACGGCGGCCTCGAGCTCGCGATCGAGCCAGGCCGCATCCGCGTCGGGGCCCTGGTGCGAGCGCAGGGCGGCGATGAGGCCCGAGTAGTCCGGAGCCGGGTCGGGCGTCGCCTCGGAGGCCGGGTTGCGTTCGCCGGCCATTGCGTGCCCGTCTTCGCCGACGAGCGTCGCCGGGTAGCGAGCATCCGTCAGTGCCCAGTACACCGTGTCTCGCCCGACGCGCGTCGTGAGCGAGGCGTCGTGCTTCGTGAGGGCGAGCGGCCGCAGCCCCTGGTCGACGGACATCGCGTCGATCAGATGCTGGTCGCTGCTCTCGATGCGCGTTCGCCCGGTCTCTGCGTCGGTGGACACCGTCACCAGACCGTGCCGTTGCGCGGTCTGCGTGACGAGATAGCGGAGCGGCTGGGGGATGCCGGTGAGCGAGAGCGACTCGAGGAACTCGAGGATCGACTGCTCCGTCTCGCCCGCGACGAGTGCGCGGGCGACCGATTCGGGAGTGAACCGATAGGTGGAGGCCTGCGCGGCGGACTCGCGTGCGGCGATCGTGCGCAGCCGCACGTCCAGCCCGGGGGCCAGCGGCCCGGGTGCGATCGCACTCAGGTCGTTCTGGAGGAAGATGCGGTCGACCTCACTCGGCAGAAGAGCCGTGAGGGGAGTGGCATCGACGCTCCCGCCGCGTCTGATCGCCGCCGCCCATCCGGGCTCGCGGCCCTCGTCCGCGATGAGCCCGAGCAGACGGGCGCGCTCGAGCAGCGCCGTGCTCCGCTCGGCCCAGGCGGGGTCCCAGGGGTGAGCATCCGCCCACGCCCTCGGAGGGATCCATCCGCCCTCGGCGGTGCGCAGACCCCGGGGGAGAGCGTCGCGAAAGCCTTCGACGAGGGTGCTCCACCGATCGGCCACGGACGACCGCAGCCACTCCTCGGTCTGCGGGGTCGTGCGCAGTCTGCGGGCGTCCGACGCGACGAGGCGCGAGTCGACGGCGATGGCTATCAGCGCGTCGATCGCCTCGGCCGCGACGCCGGATTCGCTGAGCTGCCGCTTCTCGCCGGCGCTGACGTTGCCGCCGGCAAGCAGGGCGAAGGGCTTCTCGCGGGCGAGCAGGAGCAGATCTGCGAGGGCCGAGACGGTGGTGAAGGCGCGCTCGGCGGCGTGGGCCGTCTCGGTGTCTGTCGTGAGCTCCGGCTCGGTCTCGCGGAGCGCACTCGGTTTCGCGCGATCCGCTACGGCGGTGACGACCGGCGGGAACGGGGTGCCGTCCGGGCGCAGCAGTGCAAGGCCCTCGAGCGTCGTGCGCTGCGCTGACCGTGCCGACGGAGGACTCGCTGCGAATGCGAGCAGGGCGGCCGCCTCGTCACGCGTCAGCGTGGGAAGGACGCGAGCCAGCGACGCGGGATCGAGAAGCGCCTCGGCGGCGTCGAAGAAGTCCTGCCAGCCGGCATCCGGGCGCACGCGCCGTGCCGTGAAGAGGGTGGTGAGCTGCTCGTCGCTCGCCGCGGAGAGCCATTCGGCCAGCGGTCGGGCGTGTGTGCTCATGCCGGATACCTCAGGACCGCGATGCCGCGCGACCCTTGCGGATGAAGCTCATGGCGAGGAGCACGATGATCATGACGAATGCGGCGGGAAGCCCCCAGTAGGGGATCGCGGCGATGAACGGCCACACTCCCGAGCCGAAGTCCTCCTGCTGCATGCCGACCGCTGTGCCGATGATGATCGCGAAGAAGCAGATGATGGACGCCGCAGCGAGTCCGAGTGCCGAGAACGCCAGAATGCGATCGATGCGGCGAACGGGAACCTCAGGTTCGGGACTCTTGGTGCTCATCCGTCTCAGCCTAGTCCTTGCGGGGTCGCACGGTTCCGCATCCTGACCTACGGATTCTGTGCCCGGCGACCGGTAGGCTGGGGGTGGCCGCACACGTGCGTCCGATCCAGCTCCACACCGACTCAGCGAGGTTTCTTCCATGCCCACCGGCAAGGTCAGGTTCTACGACGAAGACAAGGGTTTCGGCTTCATCGCCGCCGATGACGGCCAGGACGTCTTCCTGCACGCCTCCGCTCTGCCGGCCGGCGCGGCGGTGAAGGCGGGAGCACGCGTGGAGTTCGGTGTCGCCGACGGCAAGCGCGGCCTGCAGGCGCTGTCCGTCCGGGTGCTCGAAGCGCCGCCGAGCCTCGCGAAGGCGAAGCGCAAGCCCGCGGACGACATGGCGATCATCGTGGAGGATCTCGTGAAGCTCCTCGACGGCATGGGCGGCGACCTGCGTCGCGGCCGCTACCCCTCATCCGCCCAAGGCCGCAAGATCGCGGCAGTTCTGCGCAAGGTAGCCGATGACCTCGAAGCCTGAGGTGGACCAGCGTCTGATCGACGCTCACGATCTCGCGCTCGCGGCCCTGCACGAGATCACCCCGGCGTCGACGGTCGGACCGGCAGCCGACTATCTCCCAGAGGAGGACGGCTCGGTCTCCCTGCGGTTCGAGAACCGTCTCCCCGGCTACCCCAGGTGGTTCTGGACGGTCACGGTCGCTCGGGTCGACGACGAGGAGCCGACGGTGCTCGAACTCGAGCTGCTGCCCGGCGACGGCGCCCTGCTCGCGCCCGAATGGGTGCCGTGGGCCGAACGCCTCGCCGAGTACCGCGCCCACCAGGTGGAGCTCGCGGAGCAGGCGGCCGCAGCTGCCGCTGACGACGAGGATGCCGCATCGGTCGATGAGGACGACTCCGACGACGAGCTCGAGGGCGATGAACTCGACGGCGACGCTGACGACGACGATGAACTCGACGACGACGACGACGACGACGATGACGACGATGACGACGACGACATCGATGAGGACGAGCTGGCCGCAGAGCCGCGAGAACTGCACGCGGGCGACCTCGACGGGGTCGACATCGACGAGCTCGACGACTCCGCCCCCGCAGACGACGACTCCGACGAGGACGCTGACGACGAGGACTCCGACGACGACGATGACGACGACTCCGACGACGAGGACTCCGACGACGAGGAATGATCGTCCACTGGACGAGTGTGAAAAAAGGGGCCGCGTGCGAACGCGGCCCCTTTTCGTCTCCGTCGGTCGGCGTCAGGCGCCCTGCTGCTCGAGGACGTAGTCGAGAGAGCGGGTGAGCTGTCGGATGTCGTCCGGTTCGATCGAGACGAAGGTCGCGACACGCAGCTGGTTGCGCCCGAGCTTGCGGTACGGCTCGGTGTCGACGATGCCGTTGGCGCGCAGTGTCTTGGCGACCGCCGCTGCGTCGATGCTGTCGTCGAAGTCTATGGTCACGACGACCGGAGAACGGTGGGTCGAGTCCGTGACGAACGGGGTGGCCGCCGCCGTGGCCGCAGCCCAGTCGTAGAGGATGCCGGAGGACTCCGCCGTGCGAGCGCCGGCCCAGGCGAGGCCGCCGTTCGACAGGATCCAGCTGAGCTGGCTGTCGAGAAGGTGCAGCGTCGTCAGCGCGGGAGTGTTCAGCGTCTGGTTGAGCCGCGAGTTGTCGATCGCGTTCTTCAGGCTGAGGAACTCCGGGATGTAGCGGCCCGAGGCGGCGATGCGCTCGATGCGGTCTACGGCAGCAGGCGACACTGCGGCGAACCACAGGCCCCCGTCGGAGCCGAGGTTCTTCTGCGGCGCGAAGTAGTAGACGTCGGCCTGAGAAGCGTCGAAGTCGATGCCGCCGGCGGCGCTGGTCGCGTCGATGACGGTCAGAGCACCGTCGGCGACCACGCGCTCGATGGGGGCGGAGACACCCGTGGATGTCTCGTTGTGCGGCCAGGCGTAGACGTCGACGCCGTCGACGACGTCTGCGGCGGTGCGCGAGCCCGGCTCGGACTTGCGCACATCCGGCGCCTCGAGCCACGGTGCGGCGGCCGCTGCGGCGAACTTGCCGCCGAACTCGCCGAACACCAGGTTCTGACTGCGGCGTTCGATCAGCCCGAAGGCGGCGGCATCCCAGAACGCCGTCGAGCCGCCGTTGCCGACGATGATCTCGTATCCCTCGGGGAGGCGGAAGAGCGCCGCGAGCTGCTCGCGGACGCTGCCCACCAGATTCTTGACCGGTGCCTGTCGGTGCGAGGTGCCGAGCAACGTCGGACCTGCGGCGAGCAGCGCGTCGAGCTGCGCGGTGCGCACCTTCGAGGGACCGCAGCCGAAACGGCCGTCAGCGGGCAGGAGGTCACGGGGAATCTCGATCGCCATGCGTCGATTCTAGGGCGTGGGCCCTCGGTGCCTTCACCGCATGACGCCCTGATGTCCGTGCGGGAATGTAGGCTTGCCTAAGAAGACCCGGAGGGCCACATGACGGACTTGATCGACACCACGGAGATGTACCTCCGCACCATCCTCGAACTCGAGGAGGAGAACATCGTGCCGCTGCGTGCCCGTATCTCCGAGCGTCTCGGCCACTCGGGTCCGACCGTCTCGCAGACGGTCGGGCGCATGGAGCGCGACGGGCTCGTCGTCGTCTCCGAAGACCGCACCCTCGAACTCACTGACGCCGGTCGCCGCAAGGCGGTCAACGTCATGCGCAAGCACCGCCTCGCCGAGCGACTCCTCTCCGACGTGATCGGCCTCGATTGGGCTTTCGTCCACGAAGAGGCGTGCCGCTGGGAGCACGTGATGAGCGAGCAGGTCGAGCGTCGTCTCGTCGAGCTGCTCGGCCACCCCACGGAGTCCCCGTACGGCAACCCGATCCCGGGGCTCGATCAGCTCGGTGACGCGCCGGCGCGCACGTTCGACGAGGGTGTCATCGGGCTCGTGCAGAAGCTGAACGCCGCGGGCGCTCCGATCGATGGCACCGTCCGCCGTCTCGCCGAGCCCGCTCAGGTCGACCCGGAGCTGCTCGAGCAGCTGCGCGACGCCGGCGTCGTTCCCGGCGCGAAGGGTGACTATCGCTTCAACGAGGGTTACGTGCTCATCCAGATGGAGGGCAAGGAAGACGGTCTGGAGTTGCCCGTCGAACTCGCCTCGCACATCTTCCTGGTCGGCGAACCCGCCTGACCTTCTAGGCCGATGGGCCCGAGATCCGCGTGATTCCGCCTCTCCGAGGATTGCCAGGTTCGCAGGGTGACAGGATCGTTATCTTCCGGTAACCTCGGACGAGTCGTCGAAGAAGCCCGCTGACGACACCCGAGAGGATCCGCCTTCCAGGCTCGTCGACCTCTCGGTCAGACCGCACAACGTACCCGAGCTACATACGTGCCACGAGAGCAGAGTGCCGACGAGCCAGCGCTTCCCGAGCGTGCAGGCGCAGGAGGACTAAGTTTTGGCCACAGACATCGAATCGCCCGAGAAGACAACTGAAGATCGAGCAGTCGCCCGCAGCTCTCGCAGCCGCGTCGACGCTCGCAAGGTCGTCAAACCCTTGCGTTCGATCGCCATCTTCGGGGCCGTCGGTGCTCTCGTCGCTGCTGTCGCTCTTCCCGCCTACGCCGCGTCGAAGCCGGCCGAGACAGCGGCGACCGTCCAGCAGCTCGCTGCGGTGGACGCCCAGTCGTTGGTGGTCGCGTCCGACGCGACTGCCGCCCCGCTCAGCCGCGGTACCTTCACCGCCACGACTCCGGACGAGATCGAGAAGAAGAAGGCCGAGGAGGCCGCCAAGGCCCGCGCTGCCGCTGCTGCGGCCTCTGTCGCGGCGTCGTCATCGAGCACGAGTTTCGACATCGGCCGCTATGCGCTGGTGTCGCCCGGTTCCGGCGAGGTCCGATACCCGCTTCCTCAGGGTTCCTATCACGTCAGCCGCACCGTCGGCGGCGCCCACCAGGGTGCCGACATGCTGGCTCCTGCCGGGACCCCGATCTACGCTGCGGCTGCGGGCGTCGTCCGTGCCTCTGCCGAGAGCATCGGCGGATATGGCGTCGCCGTCATGCTCGACAGCGTCGTGGGCGGTCAGCGCGTGCAGACGACCTACGGTCACATGATCTACGGCTCGCGTCAGGTTCAGGCCGGACAGACCGTCGCCGCGGGACAGCTCATCGGCTTCGTCGGCAGCACCGGACGCTCGACGGCAAACCACCTCCACTTCGAGGTCTGGGTCAACGGCGGCCTCATGGAGCCGATCGCCTGGCTCGGCGCCAACGCCGGCTGATCGCTCCTCCTTCTTCCTCCCCTTGAGCGGACACGCCTTCGGGCGTTCACCCGCCGTTTGGTCCTCCCGCGCCGCTGATGGGTTAGCCTGAACCCGTTGTCGCATAGTCGGGAGAAGCTGATGGAGCGAATACCGAACATCCGAACCATGGATGCCCTCGGTCGTCACGTCCTTCTGCATCGTCCGCAGGGACGCCACGGTCTTGCCGCGCGCATGAGGCGCTGTCTGTAGACAGCGCCTTTTTTCATCCCCGCGAACGCTTCCGTCCTGTGCGGCTTCGTGTGAGTCGAGAGTGCCGGGAAGCCGTCCCGGCGGATCGAGAGGATGACGATGCGCACACTGGTACTGAACGCAGGATACGAACCGCTCGCGATCGTGTCGTTCAAGAGAGCCCTGGTCCTGGTCATGAACGACAAGGCGACGGTCATCGAACGAGTCGAGGACGACCCCGTCTGGGGCAGCCACGGCGTATACGACCGCCCCGCCGTCATCGTCCTCTCGCGCTATGTGCGTATCCCGATCAGCAGACGCGTCCCGGTCACGCGCCGGGGCGTCCTCCGCCGCGACAACCACCGCTGCGGCTACTGCGGCAAGGCAGCCTCGACCATCGACCACGTGATGCCGCGGTCGAGGGGAGGAGCCGATTCGTGGGAGAACCTCGTCGCGTGCTGTCTCCGCTGCAACAACACCAAGAGCGACCGCACGCCGCAGGAGATGCGCTGGGAGCTGAGGTTCGCGCCTCGTCCACCGCACGGAACGGCCTGGACGGTCCGCGGCACCGAGCGAAGCGACCCGAGATGGGAGCCGTACCTCGCCCTCGCGGCGTGACCGGAAGGCGGGGGCGAGGCTTCCTCTAGAATGGAATCCTCGCCCCCGTAGCTCAGCAGGATAGAGCAGCCCTCTCCTAAAGGGCAGGTCGCTGGTTCGAATCCAGTCGAGGGCACATCTCAGTCACGGCCGTTGCGCCACAGGTTCGACGGCCACCAGATCACGCGGCCCAGGTCATAGGCGAGCGCCGGCACGAGCAGCGAGCGCACCACGAACGTGTCCAGCAGCACGCCGAACGCGACGATGAACGCGAGCTGCGCGAGGAACAGGATCGGGATCACCGACAGGGCCGCGAAGGTCGCAGCGAGCACGAGCCCTGCGGACGTGATCACGCCGCCGGTGATCGAGAGTCCCCGCAGCACGCCTTCGCGGGTGCCGTGCTCGAGCGACTCCTCGCGCACCCTCGTCATCAGGAAGATGTTGTAGTCGATCCCGAGGGCCACGAGGAACACGAATCCGTAGAGCGGCACAGCGGGGTCGGCGCCGGGGAAGTCGAACACCCCGTTGAAGACGAGCGCCGATACCCCCATCGCCGTGCCGAACGACAGCACGGTGGTGATGATGAGCAGCACCGGCGCGAGGATCGACCGCAGCAGCAGCATCAGGATGAGCATGATCACGACGAGAACGACCGGGATGATCAGGTTGCGGTCGTGGATCGACGCGTCGTTCGTGTCGATGGCGGTGGCTGTCACTCCGCCGACGAGAGCGTCGAGGTCGTCGAGCTGCGTGCGCAGGTCCCGCACAGTGGCGGCGGCAGCGTCGGAGTCCGCGGCATCCGTCAGGGTGCCCTGAAGCAGAACCTCACCGTCGACGACAGTGGGTTCGGGTGCCGGAGTTCCTGGAGGACCGACGGCCTCGAGCCCGTCAGAGGTGACCGTCGCCGAACCGCTCGGCGAATCAGCGGCCGTCACCGAGACTCCGTCGACACCGTCGTCGGCGAGCAGCACGTCGGCGGCATCCTGCAGTCTGTCCTCTGCGACGACGACATACACCGGACTGCCGGAGCCACCGGGGAAGTGCTCGCCCAGAGCGACCTGGCCGTCCCGGGCCTCGGACGCGCCGAGCACGAGGTCGGACTGCGGCACGCCGGCGGCGTTCAGCTGCAGGACGCCCGAAGCACCGGCGAGCAGCACCAGAGTCGTCACGATCCAGATGACGCGTGGGCGCCGGGTGATGAGACTCGCAAGGCGCGCCCACAGACCCGTCTTGCGCATGCCGTGCTCGTCGGCGACGACCTCGGGCTCGAACTTGGGGCGGCGGGGCCAGAACACCGCGCGGCCGAAGAGCAGCAGGAGCGCGGGGAGCAGCGTGAGCGCTGCGAGCATCGCGAACACGATGCCGATGGCCGCCACAGGCCCGAGCGTGCTGTTCGACTTGAGGTCGCTGAGCAGCAGGCAGAGCAGCCCGGCGATGACGGTGCCACCGGAGGCCACGATCGGCTCGAACGAGCCCTTCCAGGCCGCCAGCACCGCCGCCCCCTTGTCTCGGCTGACACGCAGCTCTTCGCGGAAGCGCGCGACGAAGAGCAGCGCGTAGTCGGTAGCCGCTCCGATGACCAGGATGAAGAGGATGCCCTGGGTCTGCCCGCTGAGGAGCAGCACCTCGAACTTCGCCAGCCACCAGACGACGAGGAGTGCCACGCAGAGCGCGAAGAGACTCGTCGAGAGCACGACGATCGGCAGCAGGAACGAGCGGTAGACCAGCACGAGGATGACGAGCACCGCGAGCAGCGCCACGCCCAGCAGCAGGCCGTCGATCCCGGCGAACCCCGCGACGAGGTCGGCGCTGAATCCTGCGGGACCCGTGATGTACACGGTGACGCCGTCTGGGGCGGCATCCCGCAGCTGGGTGCCCAGGGCGTCGATCGCGTCGGAGAGCTCCGCGTCGCCCTCGATCGGGATGAAAGCCTGAACGGCCTTGCCGTCGTCCGAGGTCAGAGCGGGGGAGACGTCCTCGCTCACTCCCTCGACAGACGGAGCGTCGGCCACGGCATCGGAGATGGTCTGGAGATCCGACTCCGACAGCTGGTCATCGGCGACGAACACCGCGATCGCCGGGATGGCATCGCTGTCGTTGAAGTCGCCGAGGAGTTTCTGCACCTGCGTCGCATCGGAGGACTCGGGCAGGTAGCTCGTCTGATCGTTGGAGGAGACCTCGTCGACCTTGCCGAACAGCGGGCCGCCGAGCCCGGCGCCCACCAGCCAGATGAGGATGAGCGCGACCGGGATGAAGACGCGCGCCCAGGAATGTCGACGCGTGCGCTCTCGGGTCGGCGGGGTGGGCGCGTGCTCAGGGGTCGACATCGGATTCCTCTCGGAGGGTGCGGGGGATCGGGGCGCGTCAGGAGACCCAGGCGAGGATGAGGATCATCGTCGCGAGGAACCCGGCGAAGTAGTTGAGGAAGATGAAGCGCCGCCACGCGCGGTTGGTCCCCGCGGAGGTGTCGTCGGTGACGTTCCACCACGGCGCCGCGTTGACGATGTAGGGCAGCGCGAGGGCCGCGCCCACGGGCGCGGGCCAGGACGTGAACAGCATCGCGATGCCCGCGAGCGTCCACAGGGCGATCGACAATCGAACGGTCGCCCGTGCTCCGATGACGGTGGCGATGGAGCCGATGCCCGCTTCGCGGTCGGGCGCGATGTCCTGCACCGCTCCGAAGGCATGCGCGGCCATGCCCCACAGGAAGAACGCCAGCAGCACGATGACCGCTGTGGAGGTGACGGTGCCCTCCGCGAGGGTGAGCCCGACGATCGCGGGAGTGACGAAGTGCAGGCTCGAGGTGGTGGAATCGAGGAACGGCCGCTCTTTGAACCGGAGCCCCGGAGCGGAGTACGCGATCAC
The DNA here is from genome assembly GCA_037033305.1 of Actinomycetota bacterium. Taxonomy (GTDB): domain Bacteria; phylum Actinomycetota; class Actinomycetes; order Actinomycetales; family Microbacteriaceae; genus Microbacterium. The sequence goes on from JAZBLP010000020.1 coordinate 28,658, forward strand.
TGCGAACACGCTGATCGCGAGCCAGAACCAGGATGCGGGACTGCCGACCGCCACGAGGTAGACGAGGAACGGGACGTTCGTCACGACCGCCGACCACAGGGTGGCGCGGTGGATGCGGGGGGAGAGCAGTGCGCCCTCGATCCCGCCCTTTCGCGGGTTGGCGAGGTCGGATGCGTAATCGAACACGTCGTTGATGCCGTACATCGCGAGGTTGTACGGCACGAGGAAGTACAGGGTTCCGATGATCAGCGTCACGTCGATCTCGCGCGCGCTCAGAAGGTACGCCGCGGCGAAGGGGAACGCCGTGTTGATCCAGCTGATGGGGCGGGAGGAGAGGACGATCTGCCTGGCGTCGCGACCGATGGATCCGCGGGTCGGCGAGCTCACGAAACATCCTTCTCGGCGGTTCGGATGCCCGCGCGGGAGCGTCGACGCGCGCGAAGCGCGGCCCACAGCGTCGGGAGCAGCACGGCCCCTGCGAGCGGATAGGTGAAGTCCTCGAGCGGCGCGAGGCCGATGTGCACCCCGAGGAGGTGCTCGGGGGAGTAGTGGAACAGTCCGGTGGCGATCATGACGGTGTCGAACACGGCGGTGAGGATGAAGAGCACGACGATTGTCGCGGCGATCGCACCGATATGGGCTCTGCGTCGACCCGCGATGACGGAGAGAGCCGCGGCGGCCACGCACGCGACGCCGAGGAACCACGCGGAGAGCTCGAGGTAGGTCACGATGCGACCTCGACCCGGCGTCGGCGCAGTCGAGCGAGGATCCGCACCGCCCCGGTGTAGACGATCATGGTGCAGACGACCAGGAAGAGCAGGAACACGGGCTCTTCGAGGGGGAGCTCGGGGGCGAGGACGATTCCCGTCGCGACGGGTGCCTCGCCCCGGAAGAAGATCCCTCCGATGATGCCGGCGGCGTCCCACGCGAGGAAGAAGACGAGTCCGACGGCCGTGACGATCGCTGCGGTCACCGCATCGCGCCAGAAGAAGAGCCGAAAACGCCAGTCGAGCAGCAGCATGCAGCCGAGTGTGACGAGCAGGAGCGCCAGATACACGAAGCCCATCACGATTTCCCGCGGGACGACTCTGTCGCGACCGTGACATCGAGCGGGCCGCTGGAATGGTCGCCTCGGATGCGCTTGAGTACGATCTCGGCGCTGATGAGGCACATCGGCACGCCCACCCCTGGCGCTGTCGTGGCGCCCGCGTAGTAGAGGCCCGAGACCTGGCGCGACTCGTTCTGAGCACGGAACATCGCGCTCTGGGACAGGATGTGCGCCGGCCCCAGCATCCCGCCACGCCACGAGTTGTAGTCCTCGGCGAAGTCCGCGGGCCCCTTGGTCTCGCGCACCACGATGCGCTCGCGCAGGTCGTGGATGCCGGCCCAGCTCGCGATCTGATCGATCGCCGCATCCGCGGCCTGCTCGATCGCCGCAGAGCCTGCGCCGTCGGATCCGCCCGCACCCAACGACGTGTCGGCGGGGATCGGAACCAGCACGAACAGGTTCTCGTGCCCCTCGGGCGCAACTGTGCGGTCGGTCGCGCTCGGGCGGCAGACGTAGATCGAGGCGGGGGTGGGGATCTCGGGTTCGTCGCCGAAGATGGCGTCGAAGTTCGCATCCCAGTCCTCGGTGAAGAAGAGGGAATGATGAGGCAGCTCGGGGACGGAACCACGGATGCCGAGCATCACCAGCACTGCACCGGGACCGCTCGTCCGTCGCTGCCACCACGAATCCGGGTAGGTGCGCAGGTGCGGCGGCAGCAGCGCCGTCTCGGTGTGGTGCAGGTCGGCGCCGGAGACGACGATGTCGGCCTCGGCCCGGTGGGCGATCCCCTCGGAGTCGCGCCACTCGACGCCGGTGACCGCGGCGGCCCCCGAGCGCATGCCGGTGCTGATGGCCGTGATATCGGCATCCAGCACGATCTCTGCGCCTGCCGCCCGGGTGAGCTCGGCGATGCGCTCGACGACCCGCCAGAACCCGCCCTGAGGGTAGCTGACGCCCTCATCGAGGTCGAGAGCGCTCATGAGGTGGTACATCGCCGGCGCCGTGCGGGGGTCAGTGCCGAGGAACACGGCGGGGTACCCGAGCAGTTGCCGGATCACGGGATCGCGGAAGCGCCGTGCGGCGAACGACTGCAGCCGCGTGCCCAGCAGGCTGAAGAGACGGGGGATCGCGCCCAGCACCTCCGGCGTCATCAGCGTGCGCATTCTCGTGAACGGGTTGTAGAGGAAATAGCGCTCGGCCATCACGCGGGCGTCGTGCGCCGAGTCCAGGTAGGCGTCCAGAGTCTGCGCGGCGCCGGGCTCGCGGGACTCGAACAGGCGTGAGACCGCGGCACGACCGGTGGGCACGGTGACGGACGGCGCTGTGCGCCCGTCCGCGAGCGGCGCTCGGAAGACGCGATACCCGGGGTCGAGCAGCGTCAGATCGAGCTGCTCCCGGGTCGTGGTTCCCATCATCTCGAAGAAGTGATCGAACACCTCGGGCATGAGGTACCACGAGGGGCCGGAGTCGAAGCGGAATCCGTCCCGCTCGATGGTGCCGGCACGACCGCCGACACGGCTGTTCTTCTCGTAGACGGTCACGTCGTGGCCATCACGGGCCAGGAGCCCGGCGACGGCGAGACCGGCGACGCCTGCGCCGATCACCGCGACCCGGCTCATCGGTTGCGCTCCAGCGCCGTCACGAGCACCGACCGCGCGGTCAGCAGAGCCTTCACCGGATCGGGTACGCGCACCCGACGCTCATAGAGGGCTGCGGCCGGAGTCTTCGCCACCCGACGTGTCAGGGCGGCGAACAGCGCATGCGCGCTGCGGACAGCGGCGCGGGAGTCCTTGGGCAGCAACGGGATCGAGCGCGCCGCGTCGTCGAGCTGCGCCCTGATCGTGCGCACCCATTCGTCCCGATCACTGTCGGTGAGGCGGCCGCCGTCGCCGAGGTAGCCGCGCTGCAGGCGATCCGTGTCGTCCGCGAGGTCGCGCAGGAAGTTCACGTTCTGGAACGCGGCGCCGAGCTGCCGAGCTCCGTGCGTCAGCGTCTCCAGCTCGCTGTCGGTGCGCTGCTCACCCCGCAGGAAGACCCGGAGGCACATCAATCCCACCACCTCAGCCGATCCGTACACATAGCGCTCATGAGCCGCCGCATCGTAGGAGGTGAAGCTCGAATCCGCCGCGATGTCGGCGGACATCGAGTCGAAGAACGGCTGCGTGAGATCTTCGCCGATCCCGCACTCCCTCGCCGTTCGCGCGAAGGCATGCAGCACGAGGTCCGTGCTGTACCCGACGCGCATCGCCCGGTGCGTCTCCGAGACGTAGGAGGCGAGCGCTCCGCTCTGCGCCGACTCGTCGAGCCCCGCCTGGGCAGCGACCCCGTCGACGATCTCGTCGGCGATGCGCACCATCGCGTAGATGTTGCGCACGTGCTGACGGTGTCTCTCGCCGAGCAGCCGTGTCGCGAGTCCGAACGATGTCGAGTATGTACGGATGACCTCTGTGGATGCCGTGTCGGCGGCGCGGTTGAACCGCCCCAGACTCGCACCCGACGTGTCGTGGGGGTCCGGGGTCATGCGTGGCGTCCTTCGAGGCGGGAGGTGGAGACCAGGATCGACCGCGCGGCATCCGACCCGATCTCGCCGGCGAGCTCCGCCTCGGACAACAGCGCGTAGACCGCGTCGAGCTGATCGCCGATGAGCCCGACCACGAATCGCTCCGCTCCGCACTCGCGAAGCAGGTCACGCATCGAAGTGGCCTCCTGCAGGCTGAGATCCGCCGATCCGAACCGCGGCGCGATGTCGCGCCAGGCGCTCGTCGACCGGGCGAAGGCGATGATGGCCGTCTCCTTGCCCTCCCTCAGATCGGAGAAGGCGTCCTTGCCGTGCGTGCGGTGGTCGCCGAAGACGCAGAGCAGGTCGTCCTGCAGCTGGTAGGCGAGACCGAGGTGACGTCCGACGGCCTGTAGCGTCTTCTCCGCCGACGGGGAGGAGCCCGCGAGGAGCGCCGCGGCGCGCAGCGGGAGCGAGAACGAATAGGTGGCCGTCTTGTAGACGCTCATGGAGAGGACGGTGTCGACGTCAGAGGGGATGATCCCGTGGCTCAGCGCCACGTCGGTGTGCTCGCCCGCCACCGTCTCGAGGATGGTCTGCTCGACCAGATCGAGGAGGCGACCTCGTGTGTGCGCCGGCACATCCGCCCGGGCGAAACCCATGATCGCGGCCGAGAGCATCAGATCCCCCATCAGGATCGCGCTGGATCTGGCCCAGTGCAGCGCGTCCTCCTCGGAGGCGCCTGGTGTTCCGGCTGCGAGCTGTCCGATCAGGTTGGGCCGCCTTCGGCGGGTCAGGTCTCCGTCGATGACGTCGTCGTGAAGGAGGAAGGCATAGTGCAGGAGCTCGATATGGGTCGCCACGTCGACGGCCCCGATCATCGCGTCGTCGCCTACGGTCGGGACCAGCGCCTGGTGGATGTCGAGCAGCAGGCGGGGGCGCACGAGCTTGCCGCCGAGAGCGTGGTCCGCAGTCGCGCGCCAGAGGGCGGCGAACTCGGCTCCGTACACCTCTGCGTTCTCGCAGTGGATGGCGAAGCGCTGTCGGAGCACCTCTTCGACACGGGTGCTCATGTCCTCTCGCGGCGCGGTCTGCGTCACGGGCGCGGTCATGGTCACACCACCCCGAGGTCGCGCAGCTGGGGCAGCTGCTCGACGAGCCAGGGGCTGAATGCGAAGGGGGCGCCGATCACGGCGTCGGCGAACTCGGCCGGATCGACCCAGGACCACTCGGCGACCTCGTCGGGATCGGGGGAGAGGGGGCCGTCTGCGATGGCGACGTGCACCGGGCAGACCTCGTTCTCGACGATGCCGCTCGCGTCGACTGCGCGATAGCGGTAGTCGGGCAGCACCACGGAGACCTCAGTGAGGCGGAGTCCGAGCTCGTCCAGCGCGCGCCGGTGCACGGCCTCGGTCACGTCCTCTCCCGGGCGGGGATGTCCGCAGAAGCTGTTCGTCCAGACGCCGGGCCACGTGCGCTTCGTCAGCGCTCGCCGCGTCACGAGGAGTCGCCCCTGCCGATCGAAGACGTGGCAGGAGAATGCCAGGTGAAGAGGAGTATCGGTGGTGTGTACCGCGTCCTTCGCGAACACGCCGATCGCAACTCCGTCTGCAGAGAGGAGGGTGACCTCATCCAACGGGAACCTCCTCGATTTTCGCTAGCTTAGCTAATAATCAACATAACACGAAACAATCGTGTGTAGCATGATGGCATGCACGACGGACCCGACGCCACCCCCCGCGGAAGCGGTGCGTCCGATGTGCTGTCCCGCAAGGATTCGATCTCGCCGGACGGCCTCGCGCACGCGGCGATCTATGACGTCGAGTCGGCGGATCCGAGGAGCACCCTGATCGATCGCTCGGGAGTCGATCCTGAGGACCTGCGCCAGATCGCGCTCGTCATGGGCGCCCTCGGTGAGCTCCGGGACGCGGAGCAGAAGCTCTCGCTCGCCTCACGGCGCTACATGCGCCTGAACGACACGGACATGCGCGCGCTGCATTATCTGATCGTGTGCGCGAACCGCGGAGCCACGGCCACCCCCGGGGGGATCGCGACGCACCTCGGCATATCGACGGCGTCCACGACGAAGCTGCTCGACCGCCTCGAGAAGGGCGGCCACATCCGGCGGGCGCCGCATCCGACGGATCGGCGCGCTCTTGCGATCACCATCACGCCGGAGACGCGGCAGGCGGCCATGGAGACAGTGGGTCGTCAGCAGGCCAAGCGCTTCTACTCGGCGGCGCGACTCACTCCGGACGAGCGTGACGTGGTCATCCGGTTCCTGTCCGACATGGCTCAGGAGATCACGCTCCGGGATGAGCCGTGGGCTCAACCCGGAGTCGCGACCTCAGACTGAGTCAGTGCGCGGCGTTGTACGCCTCGACGACCGGTGCGGGGATGCGGCCCCGCTCCGAGAGGGTGTAGCCGTTGTCGTTCGCCCACGCGCGGATCGCCGCGACCTCGGGATTGCGCCCGGCGCGCTTCCGAGGTGCAGCCGACCGCGATGACGTCGCCGAGCCGGCGCGTCGTCCGGCCGAGATGTAAGGTTCCAATGCCGCGCGAAGTTCTTCGGCATGCGCAGAATTCAGATCGATCTCGTAAGAAGTGCCATTCAGCGAGAAATGGACCGTTTCGCCTTCGCCCACTTCCAGGATGCTTCCGTCGATGTCGTCAACCAGCTGGTGCACAATTCTTCTTGCCATGGAGATACAGTACTGCCGGCTAACGGATTTCGGAGTCTTATTCGTGACCCGGGTCGATCAATTTCAGGCCGACGATGCAGCCGACGAGGCCGAGCAGCAGGAGAATCCGCGGCCACGAGATGTCGCTGTCGCCGACGATCATCGCCCACACGACGGTGAGGGTCGCGCCGATGCCGACCCACACCGCATAGGCGGTGCCGGTGGCGATATCACGCATGGCGAACGCGAGCCCGAACATCGAGAGGATCAGGGCACCCGCGAAGATGACGCTGGGCCACAGTTTGGTGAACCCCTCGGATTTGCCGAGCGCAGTGGCCCATACTGCTTCGAGGACTCCGGAGACGATAAGCACGATCCACGACATGACGGTCCTTTCGGACCAGTCTTTTCGCTCACCGGGTACTGGTCTGCCTCGTCCGGGGCCGGGTTCGCCGACCAGTATCCACGATAGACCGCAGCCCTGGGCAGGGCCTGGGCAGGGCCTGTGCAGCGGCGTCGCACCGAGCGCCGTGCACCTGGCTCAGGGAAGCAGTCCGGCTCGTCGCGCCTTGGCGACGGCGGCGTGGCGGGTCGAGGCGTCGAGCTTCGACATCGCCGTGCCGAGATACGCCTTGACGGTGCCCTCGCGAAGGCCCAGCTGCCCGCCGATCTCCGCATTCGTCGCGCCGAGGGCGGCGCATGCGAGAACATCGGTCTCTCGGCGGGCGAGATGAACGGTCGGGATCGGCCCGGTGCCGGTGGATGCCGCGTCCTCCGCGAGCATCACGAGGCGCTGCTCCACCTGCGCGATCCGAGCCCGTAGCTCTGCGTCATCGACCGATGCTGCGATGCTGCGCAGTTCGGCGAAACTCTCGCGCAGCTCTTCGCGATGGCGCGGGGGGACGGATGCGGACGTCGGCGCCACCCCGCGAAGACGACGTTCCACCTCGTCGCGAACCCGGAGCTCTTCTGCGACGGACTGTGCGACCTGCATCGCCGGTGCCGTGGTCACCCCGCCGACCGGCGTCCTGTCCCAGGCGCCGGCGTACAGCACGCCTCGCGGGCGGCCGCTCACGACGATCGGCAGGGCCAGGAGAGTTCTGAGGCCTTCGCCGAGCACGAACACGTCGTAATCGTGCGTGATCTGCTGCGATGACCCGTAGTCGCTCGTCATGCGAGGCCGCAGCTCCATCATCGCCCGTCCGCCGAGACCGCGCTCTGGTCGGACCCGCAGCCCGTCGAGACTATGAGTGCGGTTCCCGACGATGCTGGTGACGCTGACCACGCCCTCGTCGATCAGGCCGCCGAAGGCGACCGGGAACCGGGTGCGCTGCGCGAGCTCGCGCACTGCTCTGGCGACGAGCTCGGTCTCTGATTCCATCTGTGTCGATGTGCTCACGACTACCTACTTTCGGGGGTGACGGCGCTGTTCCCCGTTTCGTAGCGTCGACCCTATCATTCGCCTGGCAATGCGGGGCGAGCCGCAGAACATGAGGCAAGGAGGCCCCATGACCGACCATCCGACGGCAGATTCGCCGGGAGCGATCGACTACATCGCTGTCGAGGAATCACCACGATTCCGCGAACTGAAGAAGACGCAGCGATCGTTCATCTTTCCGCTCGCGGCATTCTTCCTCATCTGGTATTTCGTCTATGTCCTGCTCGCCGCCTTCGCGACCGAATTCATGTCGCAGAGGGTGTGGGGAGATATCACCGTCGGGCTGCTCATGGGGCTGGGGCAATTCGTCACCACCTTCGCGATCACGATGGGATACGTCGCATTCGCGAACCGGAGACTCGATCCGATAGCGACCGAGATCCGCGAAGAGCTCGAGAAGGCGCAGGCCGACGCATGAACCGCATTCACGCCGCCGCCGAGGAGCTCGCGGTGGAGAGCAATCCCGTTCTCAATATCTCGATCTTCGTGGCATTCGTAGCGGTGACACTGTTCATCGTCATCCGTGCCAGCCGGAACAACAAGACGGCAGCGGATTACTATGCCGCCGGCCGCTCGTTCACCGGGCCGCAGAACGGCTTCGCGATCGCCGGCGACTATCTGTCCGCAGCGTCGTTCCTCGGAATCTGCGGCGCGATCGCGATCAACGGCTATGACGGCTTCCTGTATTCGATCGGATTCCTCGTCGCGTGGCTCGTCGCCCTGCTTCTCGTCGCCGAGCTGATGCGCAACACGGGCAAGTTCACGATGGCGGACGTGCTGTCGTTCCGTCTGAAGCAGCGTCCCGTGCGCATGGCGGCCGCGATCACCACGCTGGCCGTGTGCTTCTTCTATCTGCTCGCGCAGATGGCGGGTGCCGGCGGCCTCGTCTCCCTGCTGCTCGGGATCGACGGCCGACTCGGTCAGTCGATCGTGATCGCGGTCGTCGGAGTGCTGATGATCGTCTACGTCCTCATCGGCGGTATGAAGGGCACGACCTGGGTGCAGATCGTCAAGGCGTTCCTGCTCATCGGCGGTGCGATCGCGATGACGATCTGGGTGCTGGCGATCAACGGATTCAGCCTCAACACCCTGCTCGAGGCCGCCGTGGCGAACTCCGACAAGGGTGACGCGATCCTTGCGCCGGGACTGCAGTACGGAGCGAACCCGTGGGACTTCGTCTCTCTCGGCATGGCTCTCGTGCTCGGAACAGCGGGGCTCCCGCATGTGCTGATGCGCTTCTACACCGTCCCCACTGCCAAGGAGGCTCGTCGGTCCGTGGTGTGGGCGATCTGGCTCATCGGCGGCTTCTACCTGTTGACGCTGGTGCTCGGCTACGGAGCGGGCGCGCTCGTCGGCGCTGACGTGATCGCGGCGGCACCCGGCGGACCGAACTCGGCCGCGCCGTTGCTCGCCCTGTATCTCGGAGGGCCGGTCCTCCTCGGCTTCATCTCGGCGGTCGCCTTCGCGACCATCCTCGCCGTGGTGGCCGGACTCACGATCACGGCAGCCGCCTCGTTCGCGCACGACATCTATGCGAACGTGATCCAGAAGGGGAGGAAGGACTCCGCCGGAAACCCCGTCGAGCCGGACCCCAACGGCGAGGTGCGCGTCGCACGGCGGACGGTTGTCGTGATCGGCATCCTCGCGATCGTCGGCGGCATCGGCGCACAGGGGCAGAACATCGCCTTCCTGGTGGCGCTCGCCTTCGCGGTCGCCGCGTCGGCGAATCTGCCGACGATCCTCTACTCGCTGTTCTGGCGACGGTTCAACACGCGCGGCGCAGTCTGGAGCATGTACGGCGGCCTCGCCGCGGCCATCATCCTGATCATCCTGTCGCCGGTGTTCTCCGGATCGCAGACCTCGATGATCCCCGGGATCGATATCGTGCTGTGGCCCATGAACAACCCGGGCATCGTGTCGATTCCGCTCGGCTTCCTCCTGGGCTGGCTCGGGACCATCACGAGCCGGACCAAGGAGTCGCCGCTCCTCGCAGCCGAGATGGAGGTGCGCTCGCTGACCGGCTTCGGGGCGGAGAAAGCGGTCGACCACTGATCGGTCGATGACGCGAACGGGGACCCCGACGGCCTACTCGTCGGGGTCCCCGTGTGCGGTCAGCGGTGCGATTCGAGGTCGAGGAGGAACCTCTTGCGCTCGGGATGCGCGCCGTACTGTCCCGCCGTGCCGTCCGACCGCACCACGCGGTGGACGGGGACGATGATCGAGAAGGGACTGAGACGGCACGCTGTGCCTACGGCCCGCGCGGCACCGGGGCGACCCGCCAGCATCGCGACCTCCCCGTAGCTCATCGTCTCTCCCCATTCGATCGTGGTGGTGGTCTGCAGGGCCGTGCGCGCGAACCCGTCGATGAGGCGCCAGTCGAGGGCCAGGTGGTCGTGGAAGCGCACCGGCGATCCGCCGAAGTACGCGTCGAGGAGCTCGGTGACCTCGTCTGCCGCACCGGGGTCGGGTTCCGGCAGTGCCCGAAGCTGGCTCGCGACGTTCTCGAGGAGCCAGGGAACCGACGGATCATCTGACTCCGAGAGGTCGAATCGGACGAGACCCTCGTCAGAGAACACCGCGAGGGCGTCTCCGAACGGGGTCGGTGCGAAGTCATAGCGGAAGGTCATGCCTCCATACTGACCGGAGCGGCGGTGCGAGGGCGTCCGGGTGAGCGCGACCGGGGGAGACGGCGCGGACTCGGCGCTCGGTGCAGAAGCAGTCCGCATGGTCCTCGCCCCGCCCTCGAGGGGCGGAAATACGGTGAAACCCGCCCGGGATACCGTCTGTGGGGCGAGGCGCGCTTAGTCTGTGAAGTGTGTGGCGACGTGAAGGCAAGGCTGCGGATGAGGCAGCGACCGATGCCGCAGTGACCCTCGGCGGATCCCACGAGCAGGCCTCCGGTATCGGCATCGCGCATGCGGCGGAGGCCGAGCGCACTCGGCTGCGTGCGGAAGCCGCTGACCTCGGCGGCTCATCGCCGCTCGTGAACTTCCGCGACACGGTCGAATCCAGCATCGACATCTCGAAGGCCCACCCCGGCAGCCTTCCCCAGTTCATCACGGGCAAATCGACCCTGCTGTCGAATCTCTATCGCGACGAGGTCGGACTCCGCACCGCGCGGCTCGCCGCCGAGCGGATCACGGCGAAGAACACCGAGCTGCGCACCGTTCGCGGTATCGAGGCCGTGCATCTCGCAGTCGGCGTCGCCGGATGGCGCATCGGCGGGGCGGATTTCTCGGCACCCGTGCTGCTTCGCCCGCTCGCCATCCGTCGGCACCACTCCGACTTCGAACTCAAGCTGCAGGGCGCGTTCGAGGTGAACCCCGAGCTCGTGCGCATCGCGCGTGAGCACTTCGGGATCACGATCGACGCCGCGGCTCTGGCCTCCCTCGCGTATGACGGCGGGATCTTCAAGCCGCAGCCGGTGATCGACAGCCTCCGCGCCACCACCCGGTCGATCGACACCTTCACGGTGCTGCCACGACTCGTGGTCTCGACGTTCGCCGATGTCGGCGGGGCGATGTCCCGCGACGGCGGCAGCCTCGACCACATCGTGCTCAATGCTCTGGCGGGTCACGTCGGCGACCGCGAGCAGGTGTCGGCCCGCCGACCCGCGCCGCACCACACCGGACCGGACGACCGTGCGCCGGCGTCCGACAATCTCCTGCTCGATGCGGATGCCGAGCAGGAGGCGCTCCTCGCCAGGATCGCGGCCGGCCATTCGCTGACGGTCGCGACTCTGCCCGGCACCGGCGGCACCCAGACCGTGATCAATGCGCTCGGCGAACTCGTGCGCGCGGGCAAACGAGTGCTCGTCGTCTCGGCGCGGCGGTCGACCCTCGACGGCGTGCGGCACCGTCTTGCGGGCATCGGCCTCGACAGTCTGGCGGTTTCGCCGGCGAACGTGCGTCGGGACCTCGTCCGCGCGATCGGCAGGAACGAGAAGGCGACTGCTCCGAAGGTCAGCGATGTCGACGACGCGCTGGTGCGTCTGCGCACGGTGCTCAGGGACTACCGCAGCGCGCTCACCGCTCCGGTCGCGGGGACGAACTCGTCGGTGCTCGACGCGACCCGCCACCTCACGAGACTCGCCTCGCTGCCCACTCCGCCGTCGACCACGGCGCGACTCAGCGCCGAGACCCTCCGCCGTCTCGCTGACGATCGCTCGTCGGCGGCCGCCGCGCTCGCGCAGGCGGCGCGTCTGGGGGAGTTCCGGTTCGGGCCGGACGACTCGCCCTGGTACGGCGTCACGTTCTCGAGCACGGAGGCTGCCAAGTCGGCGCACCAGCTGGCCGCGCGTCTGCACTCCGACAGCGTGCCGGCACTGCTCGAGCGCGGGTACGCTCTCATCGCCCAGACGCATATGCGTCCGTTCTCGACGATCGACGAGCTCGGCGAATACCTGCGGCTGCTGCAGGGCATCCGCGATTCTCTCGACCGTTTCAGCCCCACCGTCTTCGAGCGTCCGCTGGGTGAGCTCATCCAGGCTCACGGTTCGCGCCGCGATGCACCCGCGATGTCCGGGGCGAACCGGCGTCGGCTGCGTCGCCTCGCCAAGGAGTACGTGCGCCCGGGCGTGCACGTCACCGAGATGCACGAGTCGCTGTTGCGCATCCAGGCGCAGCGCACCCAGTGGCAGCGGTTCGTGGAAGCCGGAGTGGCGCCCGAGGTCCCTCTCGGACTCGCCGACGTCCACTCCTCGTGGCAGCGCGTCACGGCTGAGCTCGCCGAGCTCGATGTCGCCCTCGGCCGCAGGGAGCCGCTCTCGACGCTCCCCGTGGCCCGTCTCGTGCGAACGCTCGCGGGCCTCGCCGCGAAGTCCGACGTCTTCGACAACCTCGTGGAGCGCGCGCAGCTGCGCGACCGGCTGGCCGACCTCGGTCTCGAGCCGCTGCTCGCGGAGCTGTCCGTTCGCCACGTCGCCGAGTCGCGCGTGGGCGACGAGCTGGAGTTCGCCTGGTGGCAGACACTGCTGGAGCGGGCTCTGCAAGAGGATCGGGCGCTGCTCGGTGCGAACACGGCTGTGGTCGACCGGCTCGAGCGAGACTTCCGTCTCGTCGACGAGGCGCACGCCGCGATGGCCGGTCCATTGCTCGCATGGCAGCTCTCGAACCAGTGGAAGATCGCCATCGTCGATGAGCCGCAGGAGTCGCAGAACCTGAGGCGTGCACTGAAGCAGCCGGCGACGACGACAGCCGAGATCGTGAGCTCCGCGCCCACCCTCGTCGGTGTGCTCGCGCCGGTCTGGATCTCGTCGCCCTACCTCGTGCCGCAGATCCCCGACTCCGTCGAGTTCGACACCGTACTCCTCGTCGATGCTGCCGCGATCAACCTGGCCGAAGCGGCCCCGGCGATCCGCCGTGCGCGTCAGGTCGTCGCTTTCGGCGATCCGGTCACGCAGCTGCCGACAGCATTCCACGTGGCCGTCGACCCCGGCCCCGAATGGGAGCACGAGGTGCCGTTCGACTCCGTGTCGGTGTTCGAGCGCCTCTCCGAACTGCTTCCTGTGATGACCCTCACGCGCAGCTACCGCGCCGGTGGCGAGGACCTCGCAGAGCTCATCAACGACGCGTTCTACGGCGGAGAGATCGTCTCGCTGCCCTGGGCGGGCTCGTACCTGGGCCGGGGCAGCCTGACCGTGGATTACGTCGAAGGCGGCACCGGAGCACCCGACCCTGTGTCGGGTGCGGTGGAGAGTCCCGAGGCCGAGGTCGCACGCGTCGTCACGCTGGTCGTGGAGCATGCGGTGCATCGCCCGGACGAGTCGCTCATGGTGGTCACCGCGAGCAGGCGTCACGCCGAGCGCGTGCGGGCCGCCGTCACCTCGGCGTTCGCCGGACGCTCGGACGTCGCCGACTTCGTCGGTCGCGACACGGCCGAGCCCTTCGCGGTGCTCACGCTCGAAGAGTCCGTGGCCGAGAGCCGCGACCGGGTGATCTTCTCGCTCGGCTATGGCCTGACCAAGCACGGCCGAGTGCTCAGCGACTTCGGGGACCTGTCGACGCCGGACGGCGAGCGGCTGCTGACGGTGGGGATGACGCGCGCACGCCGGTCAATGGTCATCGTGTCGTCCATCCGCCCCTCGTCCTTCGACGACGGTCGCCTCGAGTTCGGCGCTGCCACTCTGATGTCGATCCTCGGCGGCCTCGCCACCCGTGGACGCGACGCACGCCTGGAAGATCTCGCCGACCCGTTGACGCTCGCCCTCGCCCGAGAGCTGCGCCGCCTCGGCGCAGCGGTCGACGTGGACTACCGCGGTCTGCTGCCGCTCGTCGCTCAGCACAACGGCAAGGCCGTCGTCATCGAATCCGACCCGGAGTCGCGCGGCGAGTCGCTGCGCGAGGCCCTACGCCTGCGCCCGAACGTTCTTCGCCGGCTCGGGTGGCACTACGTGCGCGTGCACGCGTTCGATCTCTACAGCGACCCCGTCACGGCGGCCGCACGCATCGCCGGAGTCCTGGGAATCTCGCCGTCCGCGGCGCGGGTGGACAACGACACGCAGCCGCTCGATCTCACCGATCCGCAGAATGACTGATCAGCCGGACTCCGGCGCGCCGCGACAGAAGGTCGAGAGGGTCGCCGGTTCCCGGCGTGCCCGGCTGACCCCTGTGCCGGGCACCGACACGGACCCGGATCGGGTCGTGCGGGAACCTCAGCGGACCACCGGCCCCAAGGGGCCCAATGACGACCGCCTGATGCAGGATGTTCCCCCGCACTACTGAGCGCCGGCACGCGGGCACACGCGGGGGAGACGACGAAGCGCACGGCCCGGATCGGACCGTGCGCTTCGCAGCGAGATGACGCGGGGTCAGCTGCGGGTGCTGTTCCTGGCGAGCAGGTCGCGGATCTCGACGAGCAGCTCGGCCTCGGTCGCCGCGGCGGGCTCCTCCTCGGGCTGCTCGGCGGCGGTGCCCTTGCGTGCCTCGACGTGCGCCTTGAAGGTGTTCATCGGCAGCACGAAGACGAAGTACACGACCACGGCGACCGAGAGGAAGCTGATGATGGCTGAGATGAGGTCGCCGATCGGGAAGGTGACCGTGTCGCCGTAGATGCTCTGCACCTGCGGTCCGAAGTTGCCCGTCGCGTCCGCCCTGAAGAACAGCGAGACGAGCGGGGTGATGATGCTGTTCACCACGGCGGTGACGATCGCCGTGAACGCGGTGCCGATCACGACCGCGACCGCGAGGTCGATCACGTTGCCGCGGAGGATGAAGTCCTTGAAACCTTTGAGCATGGATGCCTCCGGAGAGTCGATGGGTCAGGAAGACGCGGCGCTGGTCGACGCGGGCGCCGGGGTGGTGCTCTTGGCCGGCTCCGCCTTCGATGATGCCGGGGCCGATGCGGAAGAGCCGGAGCCCGCGCGCGAGTCGGTGCGATAGAAGCCGGATCCGTTGAAGGTCACTCCGATGGATCCGTACTGCTTGCGCAGCTCGCCGCCGCATTCGGGGCAGACCGTGAGGGCGTCGTCGGAGAAGCTCTGCACGGCGTCGAAGGCGTGACCGCACGCACGGCAGGCATAGGCATAGGTGGGCATGGCGATCCTCGCGGGTCAGCGTCGCGTGGGCGACAGGTGGAGGGTCTGCGTGGGGGTCACGATGCCGGTGACCGGCTGGTCGTGAACCTCCCGCGGCAGGAAGTCGAGTACCTCGGAATCATAGATGACTGCGTAGACGGGAGGGCACTTCTCCATCGATCCGATGGTCTTGTCGAAGTATCCGCGACCCCATCCCATGCGCATCCCGGTGCGGTCGACGGCCGCTGCGGGGATCACCATCAGGTCGACGTCGTTCACGGCGATCGGACCGAGCACCTCGCCGGTCGGCTCGGGGAGACCGAAGAGGCCTTCCGCGACGTCATCGTCGTCGGTCGCCACGGCCCAGTCGAGAAGGCCGTCGGCCCGCGTCACCGGAAGCAGGACCCGGATGCCGCGGCGCACCGCGCCGGCGACGAACTCTCGGGTGCCCGGCTCGGTCGTCGTCGAGAGGAAGCACGAGATCGACCGGGCGCCGAGCGTGTCGACGAGCTCATCGAGGCGCTGCGTGATGGCGGACGCCGCGGCCTCCCGCTGGGAGTCGCTCAGCAGCTGGCGGCGCTCCCGGAGCTCGGCGCGAAGCGCGCGCTTCTCATGCTCTAGGTCGTGGGACATGGCTCCGAGTCTACGGCGGCATCCCCACTAGGCTGGGTGGATGGGTATACGGAAGATGAAGGCTGTCATTCCCGCCGCCGGTCTGGGAACACGTTTCCTGCCGGCGACGAAGGCGATGCCGAAGGAGATGCTGCCGGTCGTCGACAAGCCGGCGATCCAGTACGTCGTCGAAGAGGCCGCGAGTGCCGGGATCGATGACATCCTCGTCATCATCGGCCGCAACAAGAACGCGATCTCCAACCACTTCGACTCGGTTCCCGAGCTCGAGGTGAAGCTGATGGAGAAGGGCGACACGGGCCGTCTCGAGCGGGTCATCCATTCGAGCGACCTCGCCGACATCCATTTCGTCCGTCAGGGCGAGCCCAAGGGTCTCGGTCACGCAGTGCTGCGTGCCCGCACGCACGTCGGCGACAGCTCGTTCGCCGTGCTCCTCGGCGACGATCTCATCGACGAGCGCGACCAGCTGCTCACCGAGATGATCGCCGAGCACGAGCGCACCGGCGCCGCGGTCATCGCCCTCATGGAGGTCGACCCGGCGAGCATCCACATGTACGGCGCCGCCGCCGTCGAGGACATCGAGGGATCGGATGCCGTGCGTGTGACCGACCTCGTCGAGAAGCCCGCACCTGAGGACGCGCCGTCGAACCTGGCCATCATCGGCCGGTACGTGCTGCCCGCATCGATCTTCGACGTGCTCGAGCGCACCGAGCCCGGCAAGGGCGGGGAGATCCAGCTGACCGACGCGCTGCAGGAGCTGGCGACCAGCGCCGACGGCCCCGGCGTGGTGGGCGTCGTCTTCCGCGGACGTCGGTATGACACCGGTGATCGCGTCGACTACATCAAGGCGATCGTCCAGCTCGCCTCCGACCGCGACGATCTCGGCCCCGAGCTGCGGCCGTGGCTCAAGGAGTTCGCGGAACGCCTCTAGGCGTCGACGCGGGAGCGCGCGGATGGATCAGGCGACGGGGATGCGGCACGGTCCCATCGAGCTGCGCCTCGTGCGCTCTCGGGATGCGAGGGCTCTTCAGCACGAGCTGTTGAGCAACCGCTCCTGGTTGCAGCCGTGGGAGGCCACCGTCCCGTACGGTTCGGTCTCGTTCGACATGCGACTCAGCATCCGCCGCCTGCTGCAGCAGTACCGCGACGGCGCGGGCTACCCCTTCGTGATGGAGTACGAGGGCGAGATCGCCGGGCAGCTCAACGTGTGGGGAGTCGCCAGGGGGTCGTTGTGCTCGGCCACCATCGGCTACTGGGTGAGCGAGCGCTTCGCAGGCAAGGGCATCACCCCCACGGCCGTCGCGCTCGCGACCGATGCCTGCTTCACCGAATATGCGCTGCACCGCATGGAGATCTGCATCCGACCCGAGAACGTCGCGAGCCTGAGGGTCGTGCAGAAGCTCGGCTTCCGCTACGAGGGACTCCGGCGTCGTTACATCCACATCGACGGCGACTGGCGGGATCACTACGCGTTCGCCCTGACGCGCGAGGACGTGCCTCAGGGTGTGCTGGCCCGGTGGCTGAACGGCGAGGTGCCTCCGGACGCCGCGACGATCCCGCCGTCCGACCGTTTCGCACTCTGACACGCCGCCGACTTCAGAACTCCTCGCGACACACGCTCCGACTGAGCGTCGTGACCATCGATGTTCCCGTACCGTTGTCGACATGGACGGGCCGGTGCTGAGCGGGGGAGTGATAGTGCTCGTCGCTGTGCTCCTGTGGATGCTCTACCTGCTGCCGTCATGGCGCGGGCGCTTCCAGTACGACGCGGCAGAACGCAACGCCGTCAGGTTGAACCAGGCCCTCCGGGTGCTGGCCGAGACCAGCGAGACGCCCGGCGAGGTCCGTCTCGAACTCAACGCGCGCACCGCTCTCGCGCAGCAGAAGCTCGCGAAGCGCCTGCAGTCCGAGAAGGAAGCCGCTGAGCTGATGAAGCTCCGCGAAGAACTCGCGGCCACGAGGGCTGATCCCGTCGTGCGACAGGCCCGCGCGCGTCGCCGCGTGCGCATCGTCGCGACGTCGACTCTGCTTCTCGGTCTCGTCATCACGGGGCTCGGCGTGTGGCAGCTGATCGCCCTTCAGGCGCAGCTGCTGCTGTGGGTCGGCGGCGCAGTCATCGTCGTCGCAGCCTTCGCTCTGCAGCGCATGGCGGCTGTGGCCGCGCGGGCTGCCCGGCGATCGGTGCGCACCGTCGAACAGCCCGTGCAGCGCGTCGAGCCCGAACTGCACGACCAGGGACCGGCGACCTGGACACCGCGTCCGCTGCCGGAGCCGCTGGTGTCGGTCGCAGGATCGCGTGCGCAGGTCGCACGAGCAGAGTTGGATGCGCAGGAGAAGCGCCGCGCCGCGGCCCGTCTCGCCGAGCTGCGCGAGCGAGCAGAGCGCATGGCGCCCGCCGCACCGGTGCAGATTCCCGCGGCGGCGCAGACAGCGGCTTCTCCGTTCGCGAAGATGGGATACGTCGACGATGCAGAGATCGAGGCGCACGTGCGTGACCTCCTGGCGAAGCGCGCGGCCGGCTGATCCGCGCGGCACGAGAGGGTCTTCGAGCGTGATAGCGTAGAAGACGTCAGGGCCTATGGCGCAGTTGGTAGCGCGCCTCGTTCGCATCGAGGAGGTCAGGGGTTCGAATCCCCT
>JAZBLP010000021.1:0-45402 GCA_037033305.1 Actinomycetota bacterium
ACCGATCAGCCCCGTGGTCCTTCTCTCGAAGGAGCCGCTGTCACTCTGTGGATTTTTCACCTCGGGAACCGGAGTACCCGAGCATCACAGACTACAACGTTCGCGAGGCCTTCGCCATTCCATGCCTCAGCAGCGCCCTGGCGTAGAGTCGCGACATGAGCGAAGTCACCGTCACCGTCCGCGGCGAGCATGAGGCCCGGGTCGCGCCCGAACGAGCGACCATCCGCGTCAGCATCCGAGCCGACGGCTCAGAGCGTTCGGGAGTGGTCGATCACGTCCTGGATCTCGCCGAGCCGGTGCGCGAGAGCATCACCGCGCGGCGGGAGACGGGGATCGTCGTCGACTGGTCCAGCAAGCAGCTGTCTGTGCGAGCCGAGCGCCCGTGGAGCGCGGAGGGCAAGCGGCTGGCACCCGTGTACTACGCCAGCGTCGATCTGACGGCGACCTTCGCCGAAGCATCGGAGCTCTCCGTCTGGGTATCGGACGTATCGGCATGGGACGGCGTCGAGGTCGGGTGGGTCAACTGGCATCTCACCCTTGAGACGAGCTCACGGGTCGAACGAGAGGTCGCCGCGCAGGCGGTCGCCGTCGCCGTCACGCGCGCACAGGCGTACGCGACAGCGCTCGGACTCGGCGCGGTAGTGCCTGTCGAGATCGCCGATGCCGGGCTGATCACGCCCGCACCCGTGCAGCCGTTCGGCGGCGCGGGCAAGATGCGCGGCGCCATGATGCAGGAGTCCATGGACGCGGGCCGGGCGTCTATGGACTACGAGCCCGATGAGATCGTCATCTCGGCAACGGTCGAGGCCCGGTTCCTCGCACGCTGAACCACGCCTCGCTCTGCATACCGGTCAGGCGTCGATCGCGAAAGGAGCCAGGTCGGCGGCGAGCCTCTCCGACACACGCGCATGCACGACGGTGCCCTGCTCGCTGTGATCGACCGCCAGCAGCATCCCTGTCTCGTGGATAGCCGCGACCAGATCGCCGCGGTCGTACGGAATGACTGCGCGGACTTCGACCGCGGGCTTCGGAAGCGCCTCTTCGATCGCCGCTCGAAGCTCTTCGACACCCTCACCTGACCGCGACGAGACGAAGTGCGCCTTAGGCTCGAGGCCTCGCAGCACGAGACGCTCGTCGTCGTCGATCAGATCGGCCTTGTTGAACACCACGAGCTCGGGCATGTCACGCACGCCGACGTCACCCATCACGTCCCGCACCGTCTGGAGCTGACCGGCGGGGTCGGGGTGCGACCCGTCGACGACGTGCAGCACGACGTCGGCGTCACCGACCTCTTCGAGCGTCGAACGGAAGGCCTCGACCAGCTGGTGCGGAAGGTTGCGGACGAACCCGACGGTGTCGGTCAGGGTGTAGACACGCCCGTCCGACGTCTCGGAGCGACGGACGGTCGCATCCAGCGTTGCGAACAGTGCGTTCTCGACGAGCACCCCTGCGCTCGTGAGAGCGTTGAGGAGGCTCGACTTGCCCGCGTTGGTGTATCCGGCGATGGCCACAGAGGGAATCGTGTTGCGCTTGCGCTCCGCACGCTTGGCTTCTCGCGCCGGGCCGAAGTCGCGGATCTGTCGGCGCAGGAGCGCCATCTTGGTGCGAATACGACGACGGTCGAGCTCGATCTTCGTCTCACCAGGACCACGGGAGCCCATACCGGCGCCGCCCGCGCCCACCTGACCGCCGGCCTGACGGCTCATCGAGTCACCCCAGCCGCGCAGACGCGGCAGGAGGTACTCGAGCTGCGCCAGCTCGACCTGGGCCTTGCCCTCGCGGCTCTTGGCGTGCTGACTGAAGATGTCGAGGATGACGGTGGTGCGATCGATGACCTTCACCTTGACGACGTCCTCGAGAGCACGTCGCTGGCTGGGAGCGAGTTCCGTGTCGGCGATCACGGTGTCCGCGCCTGTCGCAGCCACGATGTCCTTGAGTTCCTGCGCCTTGCCGCGGCCGATGTAGGTCGCTGCATCCGGATGCGGCCGCCGCTGCAGTACGCCGTCGAGGACGACGGCACCTGCGGTCTCCGCGAGGGCTGCGAGCTCGCGGAGCGAGTTCTCAGCGTCTTCCTGCGCACCCTGCGGATACACGCCGACAAGCACCACATTCTCGAGCCTCAGCTGGCGGTACTCGACCTCTGTGACGTCCTCGAGTTCGGTGGAGAGACCACCGACGCGCCGCAGCGCATGACGATCCTCGAGGTCCCACTGGTCGCCGTCCGAGAACGCGGGCGAGGCCGTCGACTGGTCCTGCAGCGCCTGGGCAGCGCCGAAGACCCGCGCCTCCGTTCGCTTCTCCGCGTTCGCGAGTACGCGATCGACTGCTTCGTCACCTGTGGAGTGTGTGCTGGTCTCCGTCATCCGTCCCTTATCTCTGGGTTTTGTTGCGAGCCTTAACCTTAGCCCGCGCTGTCCGCTACGCTCACGGTATGGGGTCCGACCATTACTTCACCGCGGCCCCGGCAAGCCCCGAGAACCTGCGAACGATCCGTGTGACGCTCGCAGGCCGAGAGCTGGACGTCACGACTGCTGGCGGCGTCTTCAGCCCGGATCGGCTGGATGCCGGTACTGCCGTCCTTCTCGCAAACACGCCTCCGGTTCCGCCGGGAGGCCATCTTCTCGACCTCGGAAGCGGGTGGGGGCCGGTGACGCTGTCGATGGCGATGGCCTCGCCCCATGCGACCGTCTGGGCGGTCGATGTGAACGAGCGAGCTCTCGATCTCGTACGGCGCAATGCCGCGGCTCATGGTCTCAAGAATGTCAACGCCTCACTTCCCGAGGATGTTCCCGCAGACGTGACTTTTCGATCGATCCGCTCGAATCCTCCGATCCGCGTCGGCAAGAACGAGCTTCACGGCCTGCTCGAGAAGTGGATCCCCCGCCTCGATGAGCGCAGCGACGCGTGGCTCGTGGTGCAGCGCAACCTCGGCGCGGATTCCCTGCAGCGATGGATCAGCTCGACGTTCCATCCCGGCTTCAGCGTGCACCGGACCGCGACCTCCAAGGGCTACCGCATCCTGAAAGTACGCAAGCACGGCACACCGCCGACCGAGCCGATCGCTCTCGTGTGACGCGTCACTGAGGCGACGTCAGCGACCCATCAGACGGGGCAGGTCGCGCATGTCGGTGAAGACGACCGCGCCCTCGCGTTCGAGCCAGTCCGACGGCGTGAGCCCGCCCGCGTATCCGAACACTCGCATACCCGCAGCGCGGGCGGCACGGACGCCGAAGCGGCTGTCCTCGACCACGACACAGCGCTCGGGCTGCACCCCGAGACGCCCAGCCGCATGGAGGAACAGATCCGGAGCAGGCTTCCCGCGCACCACATCGTCTGCGCTGAAGATCCGTCCGTCGAATCGTGGAAGCAGACCGGTCATCCCGAGCGTTCTGCGGATCTTCGCATGTGTGCCGCTCGATGCGACGCACGTCGCAGTCGCGATCTCGTCGAGCGCTTCCTCGACGCCGTCCACCGCCGTCAGCTCATCGGCGAACGCGGCGAGGTACCACGGCTGGTAGGGCGTCTCCCAGTCGTCGCGCAGCGGTTCCCCCAGGAACGACTCGATCTCGGAGCGGAAGTACGCGGCAGAGCGTCCGACGAACCGGTGCAGGATCTGCTCGTGGGAGAGCTCCCACCCGAGATCTGCGAGCACCCTCCGGTCCACCTCGATCGAGAGCCGCTCGCTGTCGACGAGGACTCCGTCGCAGTCGAAGATGACCAGATCGAACGGGCCGCTCGTCCCCATCAGATCAGGTCGACCTCGCCGCTGAACACGAGCTGAGCGGGGCCCGACAGTGCGACATGCTCGCCGTCCTCCGCCGGGAACATGCGCACGCCGAGCGTGCCGCCCGGCACCTCGACCCGCCAGTTGTCCGGTGCCTTGTCACCGGCCCAATAACGGACCGCCAGAGCTGTGGCCGCCACACCCGTGCCGCAGCTGAGGGTTTCCCCCACACCGCGTTCCGAGACGCGCATGGACACGTGCCCGATCCCGTCCCGCACGAGCGGCTCACCCGGGACGACGAACTCGACGTTCGCACCCGCGGGCGGGGTGGGTTCCAGCACCGGCGCACGGTGCAGCTCGAGGGACGCGAGTTCCGCCTCGGAGGCGAGGGCGACCACCACATGCGGATTCCCGACGTCGATGCCCAGCCCCGGTCGCGTTACGGGGAGGCCGTCGGCGGTGACAAGAGGGTCGTCGCCGGAGAGCTTCCACAGGCCGAGGTCCACCTGATACCCCGTCTCACTGCGGGTCACGTCGCGTACTCCGGCTCGGGTTCCGATCGGGAGCGTCGAGCCGGGCTCGATCGCTGCGAGACCCGAACGCACGAGGTAGTGCGCGAAGACGCGGATGCCGTTGCCGCACATCTCGGCGATCGACCCGTCGGCGTTGCGGTAGTCCATGAACCACTCTGCTGCCGGCTCCTCGGCGAGTGACGCCCGCCCGTCTACGATCGCCGCAGAGCGCACGACACGAAGGATGCCGTCGGCTCCGATACCGCGATGCCGGTCGCAGAGCACTGCGACCTGTTCGGAGCTCAGCTCCAGCGAGCCGTCGGGGTCGGCGATGATCACGAAATCGTTGCCCGTACCGTGCCCTTTGGTGAATGCGACCATTCGTCCAGTCTAGAGATCTCCGCTAGGCGTCGACGATCAGGCGCCTGCCCGTGTTCGACACGGAGAATCGTTCGTAGCCCAGGTCGTCGTAGAAGCCGAGGACGCCTTCGTTCCCCTCTCTGACCATGAGTTGCACCTTCGGGCAGCCCATCTCGACGAGAAGCCGTTCGGCCTCGCGCACGAGCGCTCGCGCGATCCCCTGTCGGCGGTGCGACTTCGCGGTCGCCAGGTAGTAGAGCCAGCCCCGGTGGCCGTCGTAGCCCGCCATCACTGTGCCGAGTATCCGCGCTGGTCTCGAGCCCGCATCGGCGCTCTCGACGACCAGAAACAGCTCCGGCTGCACGGTGAGCTTGCGCTCGATGTCGAGCCGCGGATCGTTCCATGGACGAGTGAGCCCCGCCTCAGTCCAGAGCGCGACAACGGACTCTGTGTCCGCCCGATGGAATGCCCGGACCGGCCAAGTCTCACCTGCGTGCCGACCGAATGTCACCTCAGCCACGCTGCACGCGGTAACGCCCGCACATGAAGTCGCGGTTGCGAGCCACCTCGAGGAGCTCGAGGTCCAGCATCCGCGGCAATAGAGGCGCTCCCGATCCGAGGGTCACCGGCGCGTACTGCACCCACACTTCGTCGAGAAGACCGGCATCGGCGAACTGCCCGGCCAGGTCTCCCCCGCCGACGACCCAGAGGTCCTTGCCCCCGGAGGCAGCGACCATCTCGGAGTGCACCGCGATCACGTCGCCCTGAGCCGTGCGAATGTCCGCGCCGACGGGAATGTCGATCTTCCTGTGCGTGAACACCCAGGTCGGCTGTTGGTAGCCCCAGCGCCCTTCTTCGTGCTGCATGACCCATTCGTAGGTCGATGCTCCCATGGCCAGCGCGCCGATCGTCTTCTCGAATGCGCCGTACGACATCGGACCTTCCGGGTCGACGTCCTGCTTCAGGAGCCATTCGAGGGAGTGCTGCTCAGTCGCGATGAAACCGTCGAGGCTGCTCGCGGTGTAGAAGTGCGTGGCCATGCATCCACCTTCTCATCGGTCACCGACATCGCGCGATGGTGGCGAAGGATCTGTCGGCTCAGGGTTCGAGGAGCGAGACGGCGTCGACGGGCGGTTCGTGCCAGGTGAGACCCGGATACCGTTTGAACCAGGACACCTGGCGCCGGGCGTACCGACGTGTGAGTGCCTGCGTCTCGGCGATCGCCTCGTCCTGAGTGAGCCGACCGTCGATCTGCCCGAGAGCCTGGGAATAGCCGATCGCGCGCTGCGCGGTCGAACCGTCCTCGAGCCCCCGTCGCCGGAGCCCCTCCACCTCGTCGAGGAGGCCAGCGCGCCACATCTGCTCGACCCGCGCGTCGAGCCGTTCGACCAGGGCGCTGCGCTCGACATGCAGACCGATGAGTCGCGTGTCCGCCTGCCAGAGCGACGGACGCTCGGGCAGAGCTGCACCGTGCGTGGCGCTGCCCTGCTCCAGGACCTCGAGAGCGCGGATCACGCGTCTGCCGTTGTGGGGGTCGACGCGCGACGCCGTGGCGGGGTCTCGCGCTCTCAGTCGGTCGAGCATCGCACTCGCGCCCTCGTCCTCGAGCTCGCGTTCGAGGCGGGCGCGGATGACCGGGTCACGCGGCGGGAAGGCGAAGTCGAACACGACACCTGAGACGTAGAGTCCCGAGCCGCCGACGAGGATGGCGTCAGCGCCGCGGCTCTGGATATCGGTGATGACCGAGCGTGCAAGCGGCTGATACCAGGCGACCGCCGCTTCTTCGTCGACCTCGCGCACGTCGAAGAGGTGATGAGGAATGCCGCGCCGCTCAGCCGCCGCGAGCTTCGCCGTGCCGATGTCCATTCCGCGGTAGAGCTGCATCGCATCAGCGTTCACGATCTCGGCTGCGTTGCCTCGACGGCGCAGCGCCTCGGCGAGATCGAGCGCCAGATCGCTCTTCCCGGTCCCTGTCGCTCCGACGATCGCCCAGAGTCGCGGCGCGTCGTGCGTGCCGCTCGGCACCGTATCCTTCATTCCCCGAGTGCCGGCTTCATCACGAGCAGCGGTCACCTGCCGACGCGCAGCGTCGGCAGGCCGAGAGATACCGCTCGCGTGCCGTCGGGCCCCGCCGGTGCCGGCACGGCGCACGACTCCGCCTGGGCGCGATCCCAGGCATCCCCGCCTCGGGTGCGACGGATCTTGAGCGGCGAGCCCGTCGGGTCGTCTGCCAGAAGGTGGAACGGCGCCGCATGGGTGATCGTCACCGAGACGACATCTCCTGGTCGGGGAACTGCCGATCCCGGGGCGACCTCGAAATGCACGAGACGGTTGTCTTCCCCGCGGCCGGTCAGCCTGTGCGTTTCGGCATCCTTCTTGCCCTCGCCCGTCGAGACGAGCACCTCGACCTCTCGACCGATCTGCTTCTGGTTCTCTTCGAGCGAGATGCGCTCTTGCAACGCGATGAGCCTGTTGTAGCGTTCCTGCACGACAGCCTTCGGCACCTGGTCTTCCATGGTCGCCGCCGGTGTGCCCTCGCGGATCGAGTACTGGAACGTGAAGGCGCTCGAGAAACGGGCCTGTTCGACCACCCGCATCGTGTCCTGAAAGTCCTCCTCGGTCTCACCGGGGAACCCGACGATGATGTCGGTGGTGATCGCGGCGTGCGGGATGCGATCGCGAACGCGGTCGAGGATTCCCAGGAACCTCTCGCTGCGATACGAACGACGCATGGCCTTGAGGATGCGGTCGCTGCCTGACTGCAAAGGCATGTGGAGCTGCGGCATCACGTTGCGAGTCTCAGCCATCGCGTCGATCACATCGTCGGTGAACGCCGCGGGGTGAGGACTCGTGAAGCGAATGCGCTCGAGCCCATCGATCTCGCCGGCCGCACGGAGGAGCTTGCCGAAAGCCTGCCGATCACCGAACTCGACGCCGTACGAGTTGACGTTCTGTCCGAGCAGGGTGACCTCGATCGCGCCATCCTCCACGAGGAGTCGAATCTCGTTCAGGATGTCACCTGGACGGCGGTCCTTCTCCTTGCCGCGAAGGCTCGGAACGATGCAGAAGGTGCAGGTGTTGTTGCATCCGACCGAGATCGACACCCACCCGCTGTGCGCAGAATCGCGTTTGGTCGGAAGCGTCGACGGGAACACCTCGAGCGACTCGAGGATCTCCAGCTCGGCATCGCCGTTGTGTCGCGCTCTCTCGAGAAGACCGGGAAGCGACCCCATGTTGTGCGTGCCGAAGACCACATCGACCCATGGCGCCTTGTCGAGCACAGCCTGCTTGTCCATCTGTGCCAGACAGCCGCCGACCGCGATCTGCATGCCGTCCTTGCGCCGCTTCACCGAAGCGAGCTGACCGAGAGTGCCGTAGAGCTTGCCTGCGGCGTTGTCACGAACTGCGCACGTGTTGATGATCACGACATCGGCTTCGGCGCCGTCCGTCGCACGGACGTATCCCGCGCTTTCGAGCGAGCCCGAAAGGCGTTCTGAATCGTGGACGTTCATCTGGCAGCCGAAGGTGCGGACCTCGTACGAACGCTGGCGCCCGTCGCGGTCGATTGCGGCTGACGACGACGCGATGATCGTCGGTTCACTGCGCGGGATAGTCATGATCCCCCCATTGTACGAGCGGTTCCCCTCCGGTGCCGTTGACCGGGACCGGAGGGTGCCCTCGCCCGCTCTCAGTCAGAATCGACGAATCGGACCCGCGACGAGGAAGATCCCGACGATCCCTCGGAAAGGGCCGTCTTCGCAGCCGTCATCGCGACCGAACCGTTGTACCCGCGACGTGAAAGCTGACCGACAAGGCGCCTCAGGGCCGTATCCGAATCGAGGCGGGACATCGATCGTGCTTTCGAGCGCGCATACTCGAGTGCACGCTCTGCGTCATCGTCGGGAACATCGCCCAACGCTGCGTCGATCACATCACGGGGTATCCCCCGCTGCGAGAGCGCCCTTGACAGAGCAACCCGCCCCTGTCCTTTACGCTCGATTCCCGAGGTGACGAGCTGGTCAGCGAGCAGCGAGTCATCGAGGTAGCCGCGGCGACAAAAATCGTCGATCACGTCGTCGATCACCCCAGAGTCAAGTCGGTCCCCGCCCTGTTCGTAGCCCCTGAGCACCAGCCGCGCCTCTGACAACGAGAGCGACCGTGTCCTGAGCTTGCGTACGAGCAGCTCCTCGGCGTCAGCACGCAGCTTCGAGGGATCGACGCCGCTCTCGACTGCGGAGTCGTCACGCTGCAACGCACGCAGTCGGGGTGCTGACCGCGCCGCTGCGCCACGAGCGGGATGTCGTTCGCTGGGTCCGCGGGATTCGGTGAGTGCGGCCGGATGCTGATCTCGGATCGACTCGACTTCGCCCCTGGTCGATCGACCGAGGCCCCCGGGTTCCGCCGCGCGCGGGGTGAGTCCGTCAGGCGGCGCAGCGCTTCGATCGACCGGCTTCCTCGGCGCGGCATCCCGTCCGAACAGAGGGATGACGGGGGCGAGCTCTTGAGGCTCGCCCCCGCCGTCACCCATGGTTCGCTCCGGCCGCTTCACAACCGCGAACCATCACGGTCATGCCGGGCGGCGCTCGGCAAGCTCGTCAGCAGGAGCGTCGGTGGCGCCTCCGATGCCGAGCTTCTGCTTGATCTGGGTCTCGATCGCCAGCGCGATGTCGGGGTTCTTGAGCAGGAACGTGCGGGCGTTCTCCTTGCCCTGCCCCAGCTGGTCGCCGTCGTAGGTGTACCAGGACCCGGACTTCTTGACGATCCCGTGCTCGACACCGAAGTCGATCAGACTGCCCTCACGCGAGATGCCGACGCCGTAGAGGATGTCGAACTCGGCCTGCTTGAACGGCGGAGCCATCTTGTTCTTCACGACCTTGACCCTCGTACGGTTTCCGACCGCGTCGGTGCCGTCCTTCAGAGTTTCGATGCGGCGAATGTCCATACGGACCGACGCGTAGAACTTCAACGCCTTTCCACCCGCAGTGGTCTCCGGTGAGCCGAAGAAGACGCCGATCTTCTCGCGCAGCTGGTTGATGAAGATCATCGTGGTGTTCGTCTGGTTGAGTCCACCGGTGAGCTTTCGCAGAGCCTGAGACATCAGGCGCGCCTGCAGACCCACATGGGAGTCGCCCATCTCACCCTCGATCTCGGCCCGAGGCACAAGCGCGGCCACGGAGTCGATGACGATCAGATCGATAGCGCCGGAGCGGACGAGCATGTCTGCGATCTCGAGTGCCTGCTCACCCGTGTCGGGCTGCGAGACGAGAAGAGCATCGATGTCGACACCGAGCTTCGCGGCGTAGTCAGGATCGAGCGCGTGCTCGGCGTCGATGAAGGCAGCGATTCCGCCGGCGCGCTGAGCGTTCGCGATCGCGTGGAGGGTGAGAGTCGTCTTACCCGACGACTCAGGACCGTAGATCTCGACGATTCGTCCACGCGGGAGCCCTCCGACGCCGAGGGCGACATCGAGAGCGATGGACCCGGTCGGAATGACGGCGACAGGCGCACGCTCGTCGCTACCCAGTCTCATGACCGAGCCTTTTCCGAACTGACGGTCGATCTGGGCGAGGGCGGTCTCGAGGGACTTCTCGCGGTCAGCGGGTGATGGCATGACGTACTCCTTATGCTCGCGTGGTGCCGCCTGTAGGCTGTCGCGGTCCTCCCGGCTGGGCGGAACTCTCCGACAAGGCGTATGGCTCTTCGGCTTGTTCTTCACCGTAGGAGGAGCCTCCGACATTGCGTCGGCAGCACCGCGAAACAGGGAGAACACCGTCTCTGAACCACTTGTGCAGAAGACTACGCCTGTTTCGAACACATCTTCGACGACACGCCCACTCGGCGTGTCGCAAATCGAAAGTGCCTCGAACGCCGCGGTGGAGCGGACGTCTCAGGGAATCACCGCTTACGCGGCTCCAGACGACCTACGCCATGACGCCGGTCCAGAGGGACATCAGTCTCGGCGCACAGCGCCAGCCAGATCTCTCGCGGTGCGACGCCCGCATCCAGCGCCTCGTCGGCAGTGCGTCCGGCGAGCTGAGTCAGGATGAGGTCGCTGATCAGAGACGATCCTCGACCGCCGAACTCCGCCTCGACCGCGCGGAGAAACTCGCTACGTCGCATCAGGGGCTGAGGGAGTCCGAGGCTCAGTGGAGCGATAACTCGGGCTCGACAGAAGCCACGAGATCGTCCGGAACGACATCAGGGAAGACCTGAATGCCTTCGAGGACCGAGATCCGGTCGCCGACCTCGCGCATGATGATCGAGATGGGAACGTCCAGAGCGTCAGCCACCGAGGCGAGAATCTCGCTCGATGCTTCCTTCTGACCCCGCTCGACCTCGCTGAGATAGCCGAGTGCCACAGAAGCCTTGCTTGCAACCTGCCGGAGCGTCCGCCCCTTCTGCAGGCGGAAGTCCCTCAGCACATCGCCGATTTCCTGTCGTACAAGAATCATCGGAACCTCCTCCCAGATCGCCTTCTCGAGGTCTCCCTCGAGGAGACCGCCAGTCTAGTCCTACCGACCTTCACAAAATCTACCTTCGCACGCTGTGCTTTCGGTGTGAGCACAAAGGACATAACGGCGCGCGCCCATCCCCTATTCCCGCAGAACCCTAGCGAGCAAGCTGATGGCCGCGTCGACCGCCTGTGACCGCACCTGCGCGCGATCGCCGTCGAAGACGAACAGCTCGGTCGCGGAGGAATCCGGCGTGACGACCGCCACATACACCGTACCCACCGGCTGACCGTCCGGTGAGTCCGGCCCGGCGATGCCCGTGGTCGAGACGCCGACGTCGGCAGGAGCCCCGTCGACGGTCAGCGCACCTCTCACGCCTGCCGCCATCTGAAACGCGACCTCAGGGTGCACGGGCCCGTGCGCATCGAGCAGCGCGCCGTCGACGCCCAGCAGCGTGTGCTTCACCGGGGTCGCGTATGCGACGACGGCTCCGCGCAGGGAAGCCGAGGCGCCCGGCACGGAGACGAACTCGGCCGCGAGAGCACCACCCGTCAGCGACTCCGCTACGCCGAGCGTCCAGCCGCACTGGACCAGCGTGGCGAGCACCGCCGATGCGGACGTCATGAGGACCGCCGTGCTCCTCGCACCTGCGCGACGATGTAGTCGATGCCGCTCGCAACGGTGAGGATCAGCACGACGACCATCAGGATCGCGGTCACGAGGACCCACGGCTCCAGGCCGATCACGACGTGCAGCGGGAGCAGCGCCCAGGAGAGAGCCACCGCCTGCACCGCCGTCTTGACCTTGCCCATCCAGGCGGCAGCGACGACGTGCTCCTTCGCCACCATGAGGCGGTGGATCGTGATGCCCCACTCCCGGATGAGGATGACGACCACCAGCCACCAGTTCAGCTCGCCCAGTACTGCGAGGCCGATGAACCCGGCGCCGGTGAGCAGCTTGTCGGCGATCGGGTCCCAGAGCTTTCCGAAGTCGCTGACGATCTCGTACCGGCGGGCCAGATAGCCGTCGACCCAATCGGTCGAGATCGCCACGATGAAGAGAACCGCGGCGATCCAGCGGACGACGATGTCGTCGAGTCCGTAGGTGCCCCCCACCAGGAGGAGGACGAAGAAGATCACCGCGAGCGGGATGCGCGCGATCGTGATCGCATTGGGAAGCTGCCGCGGAATGGCCATCAGTCGCGTCCCGTCAGTCCCCAGGCGTCTTCGTCGCCATCATCCTCGGCCTCGACCACGGGCAGTCCCTGGAACTGCGCCTCTACCGGATCGTGCGGAGCTCCGGCGGCCGTCGCAGCCGAGGGCGCAGCAGGCTTCGCCGGCACGTCGTCACCGCGAAGCTTCGCCATCACCTGCGGCAGTTGCTCGGCTGTGGCGAGGACGTCCCGAGCCTTCGAACCCTCGGATGGGCCGACGATCTCGCGCGATTCGAGCAGATCCATCAGACGACCTGCCTTCGCGAAGCCGACGCGGAGCTTGCGCTGCAGCATCGAGGTCGAACCGAACTGCGACGACACGATGAGCTCGGCCGCTGCCAGAAGCAGCTCGAGATCGTCGCCGATGTCCTCGTCGACCTCCTTCTTCTTCGTCGGCTCCAGCGCCTCCTGCACGTCGGCACGGTAGTCGGGGCGCGCCTGACGGGTCACATGCTTGACGACCGCGTCGATCTCCTTCTCGTCGACCCACGCGCCCTGCAGACGGAACGGCTTCGACGAACCCATCGGGGAGAACAGTGCGTCGCCCTGGCCGATCAGCTTGTCGGCTCCTGGGCTGTCGAGGATGACGCGGCTGTCTGTGACGCTCGTCACCGCGAACGCGAGCCGCGAAGGCACATTGGCCTTGATCAGACCGGTCACGACGTCGACGCTGGGTCGCTGCGTCGCGAGCACGAGGTGGATGCCGGAGGCACGCGCGAGCTGTGTGATGCGGACGATCGAGTCCTCGACGTCACGCGGAGCGACCATCATCAGGTCTGCGAGCTCGTCGACCACCACGAGGAGGTAGGGGTAGGGCTTGAGCACGCGTTCGCTGCCCACGGGCAGCTCCACCTCGCCGGCACGGACCGCCCGGTTGAAGTCGTCGATGTGGCGGAATCCGAACGACGCGAGGTCGTCGTACCGCATATCCATCTCCTTCACGACCCACTGGAGCGCCTCAGCGGCCTTCTTGGGGTTCGTGATGATGGGGGTGATCAGATGCGGTACTCCCGCATAGCTCGTCAGCTCGACGCGCTTCGGGTCGATCAGGACCATCCGCACGTCCGTGGGGCGAGCCCGCATGAGCAGACTCGTGATCATCGAGTTGACGAAGCTCGACTTTCCGGAACCCGTGGAACCGGCGACCAGCAGGTGAGGCATCTTCGCGAGGTTGGCGATGACGATGTTTCCGCCGACGTCCTTCCCGACACCGATCGTCATCGGATGCGTGCTCTTGTGAGCTGCCGGAGACCTGAGCACATCGCCGAGCGCGACCATCTCCTTGTCGGCATTGGGGATCTCGATTCCGATCGCGCTCTTGCCGGGGATCGGCGAAAGGATCCGTACGTCGTTCGACGCGACCGCATATGCGAAGTTGTTGCTCAGCTGGAGGATCTTCTCGACCTTGACGCCGTGACCCACCTCGACCTCGTACTGGGTGACTGTGGGACCACGCGAGAACCCGGTGACCTTGGCGTCGACCTTGAACTGAGTCAGCACGCTCGTGATCTGCTCGATGACCTTGTCGGTCGCTTCCGAACGCGCGACCGGAGGGGGCCCCTCGACCAGAAGCCCGGGCGAGGGCAGCACGTATGGGGTGACCGGGGCCTGGGGGCCTCGCTCCCCCGGCCCGGCCGTGCCGAAGCCGTCGAGGCCCGGCAGCTCCGGCATCTCGCCTGTGTCGGACTCGTCGTCGAGAAGTGCCGTGGTCTGCTGCCCGGCGAGCGATTCGGTCACGGAGCGCACGTCCGTCAGCACCTCGGTCGCCGCGTCGTACGGGTCCTCCACGACGACGGCCTGATCGTATGCCGGAGTCGGCTCAGAGGTCGTCAGCAGCGCAGTGATGTCGTCGGAGCCCAGCGTGCCCTCGTCGGGGTCTTCCTCACGGCCCGTCTTGTTGCGTCGCCACCAGGGAAGGACGTCAGGGTCATCCACCTTGTCGGATTCGTCGATCGCTGCGGCGTCCTTCGCAGGCTTCTCGGTGCGCTCCGCGTCGAACATCCACGCGTACAGGTCGCCGAGGCGCTGTCCGATTCGGTTCGGCGGGGTCTTGGTCAGGATCAGGATGCTGAGCCCCGCCAGGAGCGCGAGCACGATGTAGGCACCGACCGGTGTCAGGTAGGAGAGCGGCTCACCGATCATCCAGCCGAAGAGACCGCCCGCTTCGCTGAGCGCCGGCATGCCGTCTCGAGGCTGCGCACGCACGAGCATTCCAGTGGAATCGACGCGACCCGCCGCGATGTGGCAGAAGCCTGCGAGAGTGAGGACGAAGAGCCCGAAGCCGATGCCGATGCGCCCGTTGTCGTGTACGGAGGAGGGGTGTCGGAACAGCCACCCCGCGAGCAGCAGCAGCAGCACAGGCATCACGAACGCCACACGCCCGACCAGAAGACCGACCGAGTAGGCGCTGATGTTCGTAGCGATCTCGTTGCCGATGAAGAACCATTCGTTGACCGCGCCGGCGATCGCCAGAAGCACGAGCAGGAAGGGGAACCCGTCGCGCCGATCATCCTTCTCGAGCGTCTCGGGGCCGAATGCCCGGAACAGACCGCCGACGCCATGGGCGAGCCCGTTCCACGCCCGTACCGCCACCGGCGGCTTGTCGATCTCGTCGATGTACTTCTTCGGCGCGGCCTGAGCTTTCGGAGCAGCCTGCCTCTTGGGTCGAGGCGTGGCGCTCTCGGACGCGCGCGCTGACTTCGTGGTACTCCTGGCCATACTCTCACGTTACGACCAGAGGCCGACATTCACCCGTAATGACGCGGCATTCCGCCCGCTTCGGAGCGTGCGGAGGGAGGTCAGGACGTGCGATGCACCATCGTGTCGCGAAGGCCTCCCGCTTCGGTGACCACGAACCCCTCCGACCGATACAGGGTGTGCGCGAAGTTGTCACGCTCGACGCTGAGGCTGATCCGAGGGTGTCCCTGCTCGCGCGCGTGGGCCACGAGACGTCGAAGCAGTGTCCGTCCGACGCCGTGCGCACGCCAGATCGGCTGCACCCCGATGATGAGCTCGGGCACCGCAGTGCCGACGAATCCGAAACCGGCGTCGTCCGGCGCGAGCATCCGGTACCACGCCGCGCCGATGGGCCGCAGGTCCGAGTCGAGCGCGACGAAACCGGCATCCGCCGGCCGCATCCACCCGGCGATGTAGCGGCGGTGCTCGACGGCGCTGAGTACCTCGTGCCGAGCTCGTGCCCCGCCGGAGCGCCAGTTCGCCGCCTCGACGACCATGTCGCCGAGGAAGCTCCCGTCCGCCTGGTCGGCGGGTCGGATCGAGTAGACGTCCGGCATGGAGAGATCCTAGGCCGCTCGCGTTACAGCCGAGTGTCGGTCGACTGTGAACCCGCGAACCGCCAGGATCCGATCAGGCCTCGATGACGAGGGGGACGATCATCGGACGACGGCGGAGCTTCTGGTTGACCCAGCGCCCGATCGTGCGGCGGATGACCTGCGAGAGCGCGTGCGTGTCGCGCACACCATTGCCAGAGGCTTCTTTCAGCGCGGCGATGATCTTCGGTGTGACGTCATCGAAGACCGAGTCGTCTTCGGCGATGCCGCGCGCGTGGATCTCGGGACCCGAGATGATGCGGCCTGTGGCGGCATCGACCACCACGATGACGGAGACGAAGCCCTCTTCAGCCAGGATCCGTCGGTCCTTGAGGTCCGCATCCGTGATCGCGCCGACGGTCGAGCCGTCCACGTACACGAATCCGAGATCGAGCTGGCCGACCACCCGCGCGTCCCCGTCCTTGAGGTCGATGACGGTGCCATTGGAGGCGATGATCGTGCGTTCCGCCTCGACGCCCGTGTCCTGGGCGAGCTTCGCGTTCGCGATCAGGTGGCGGTACTCGCCATGGACGGGAAGCACGTTCTTCGGCTTCAGGATGTTGTAGCAGTAGATGAGCTCCCCTGCTGCGGCGTGCCCGGACACGTGCACCTTGGCGTTCGCCTTGTGCACGACATTGGCGCCGAGCTTGGTGAGACCGTCGATCACGCGGTACACGGCGTTCTCGTTGCCGGGGATGAGGCTCGAGGCCAGGATGACGGTGTCGCCCGGACCAGGCTCGATCGCGTGGTCGAGGTTGGCCATGCGGCTCAGGACGGCCATGGGCTCGCCCTGCGAGCCTGTCGACATGTAGACGATCTTGTCGTCCGGAAGGTCGCGGGCCTTCTTGTAGTCGATGAGAAGACCGCTCGGCACCTTGAGGTATCCGAGGTCCTCGGCGATCGTCATGTTGCGCAGCATGCTGCGCCCGAGCAGCGCGACCCGCCGGCCGTGCGCGTGCGCGGCGTCGAGAACCTGCTGCACGCGATGGACATGACTCGAGAAGCTCGCGACGATGACTCGGCGAGGCGCCTTGCCGATGACCTGATCGAGCACGGGACCGATCGAGCGCTCCGTGGGAGTGAATCCGGGCACGTCGGCGTTCGTCGAGTCGACGAGGAACAGGTCGACCCCCTCTTCGCCGAGGCGGGCGAACGCGCGGAGGTCGGTGATGCGTCCATCGAGCGGAAGCTGGTCCATCTTGAAGTCGCCGGTCGCCAGCACGAGGCCTGCAGGCGTGCGGATCGCCACCGCGAGCGCGTCCGGGATCGAGTGGTTGACCGCGACGAACTCGAGATCGAACGGTCCGACCTGCTCCCGCTGGCCCTCCTTCACCGTGAGGGTGTAGGCCTTGATGCGGTGCTCCTTGAGCTTCGCCTCGACCAGCGCGAGCGTGAGACCCGACCCGATCACGGGGATGTCGCTCTTCAGACGCAGAAGGTAGGGAACGGCACCGATGTGGTCTTCGTGCCCGTGTGTGAGCACGACTCCGACGATGTCGTCGAGGCGACTCTTGATCGGTTCGAAATCCGGCAGGATCAGGTCGACCCCGGGCTGGTGCTCCTCCGGGAAGAGCACTCCGCAGTCGACGATCAGGATCTTGCCGTCGAACTCGAAAATGGTCATGTTTCGACCGATCTCACCGAGTCCGCCGAGCGGGGTGACACGCAGCGTCCCCTCGTCGAGAGCTGCGGGTTCTGCGAGCGGGATGGACATGCTGTCTCCTCAGTCGGACACTCCACGCGTCCGTTCGTTCATGGTGACGCGCCTCGGCGCGTGTGATCTCAGCGGGTCGTGCCGTGCACCTTCGGCAGGGCGCCACCCGCGGCCGCGTTGCGGTCGGGGCGGAAGTTGGAGAAGTCTGCGCCCGGAACGTCCTTCACGAGATCGAGCTCGTCCTCGATGAGCGCCGCCTCCCACTCTTCAGGACCCACCAGCGGCAGCCGCACGCGGGGGCTGGATATCCGTCCCAGGCCGTGCAGGATGTACTTCGCGGCGACCGTTCCCGGAACATGCGTCATGACGGCGCGCACGAGCGGTTCGAGCCTCTTGTGCTCCGCCGTGGCCGTCGTCAGGTCGCCTCGATTGACGGCGTCGATGATGGTCCGATACGGAGCCGCCGCCACGTTGGCGGTCACGCCGATCAGGCCGGTCGCGCCGATGGCGAGATGCGGCAGAACGTTGGCGTCGTCTCCCGAGAAGTACATGAGGTCGGTCTGGTTCAAAACGCGGCTGACCTCGGAGAAGTCACCTTTGGCGTCCTTCACCGCGAGGATGTTCGGGTGCTTGGCGAGGCGCAGGATGGTCTCGTACTTGATCGGCACGCCGGTGCGACCTGGAATGTC
Source organism: Actinomycetota bacterium (assembly GCA_037033305.1). Taxonomy (GTDB): domain Bacteria; phylum Actinomycetota; class Actinomycetes; order Actinomycetales; family Microbacteriaceae; genus Microbacterium. The sequence goes on from JAZBLP010000021.1 coordinate 17,934, forward strand.
GTAGAGGATGACCGGCAGGTCGGTGGCGTCGGCCACCAGGCGGAAATGCGTGAGGATTCCGGCCTGGGTCGGCTTGTTGTAGTACGGCGTGACGATCATGATGGCGTCCGCGCCGGCCTTCTCGCTCGCCTTGTAGAGCTCGATGGCGTGCGCGGTCTCGTTGGATCCGCCGCCGGTGATGATCTTGGCGCGTCCAGCCGAGACCGACTTTCCGACCTCTACGAGCTTGAGCTTCTCAGGGTCCGTCAGGGTCGAGGTCTCGCCAGTCGTTCCCGTCACGACGATTCCGTCAGCACCGGCGGTGATGACGTCATCGATGTGCTTCTCGACGGCGGGCCAATCGACTTCGCCGTCGGCCGTCATCGGAGTGACGAGCGCGACGAGAACCTGTCCGAAGGGGTTGCCCGAGTGCGTCATGCCCCCAGCGTATCGGTTCGGGTGCCCGTCACCCAGACGGGGCGGACGCATAGGCTCATCTGCATGTCATGGGTCACGCACGAATCGTCCACGGTGTACTCGAATCGCTGGATCGAGGTCCGGGAGGATCGGATCACCGGTCCAGGAGGCGACGGGATCTACGGCGTCGTGGCTGTGCGGCATCCGGCGGTGTTCGTCGTCGCGGTCGATGAGGAGGACCGGATCTGCCTGATCACGCTGGAGCGATACACGACCGGTCGATCCATCGAGGTGCCCGCTGGGGGCAGCGATGGCGAGGCTCCAGAAGTGGCCGCGCAGCGAGAACTCCTGGAAGAGACCGGGTATGTCGCCGAGGAGTGGGTGCACCTCGGAACGATGAATGCCCTGAACGGCATCGCCGACGCTCCGGAGCACGTCTTCCTCGCCCGAGGACTGGCCCGCGCGCACGACGCGGCCGACGCGCAGGCCGAAGAGGGTATCGAGACCGTATCGTGGGTGCCGCTCACCGACGTGCTCGCGATGATCGCGGATGGCCGGATCACCGACGGCGAGACGATCGCCGCGGTCACGTACGCCGGTATCCGCCTCGGCAGATTCCACTGAGCAGCACGAGACCGCAGGTCACTGCTACACCCCGGACATCGGGGCGGGGCGACGGAGGACGTCAGACGCGGCCGCGGCGCGCGATTCCGGAGGTCAATGCGCTCGGCAGCAGTCCCGCGACAACGACGATTGCCTTGTAGCGCAGCGACGGGATGGACACGGCCCTGCCTCGAGCTGCATCGCGAAGCCCCTCGCGGACCACGTTCCGCGCGTCGAGCCACATGAAGGCGGGGACGCCCTCGTGCCCCGGCTCGAGCCCCATCCGCTCGTGGAAGGACGTGTGCGTGAAACCCGGGCAGACTGCGGTCACGGTCACTCCGTCGCGTGCGTACTCGACGTTCGCCCAGCGACTGAATCCGATCAACCAGCTCTTGCACGCGGAATACGTGGACCGCGAGATGAATCCGGCGACGGATGCGACGTTGATGATCCGACCACCACGGCCACGCATCGTCTGAAGCGCCGCGTGCATGAGCCGCATCGACGCCTCGACGTGGACGCGCAGATGGCGCACCTCGTCATCGATCTCGTTGTCGGCGAACTGCAGCGGAAGACCGAATCCTGCATTGTTGATGAGCAGGTCGACCGGGTCGGAGGCGTCGCGGAGACGGTCGGCGACGCGCTCTACATCTCCGTCGATCGACAGGTCTGCGGGGAGGACTTCGACGGCGATACCGAACTCGCTGCGCAACTCCGCGGCCACGAGCTCGAGATCATTCGCGGAGCGTGCGACGAGGATCAAGTCGGCCCGGCGGCGGGCCAACTGGCGGGCGAACTCTGCGCCGAGGCCGGCGCTCGCTCCGGTGATCAGTGCGGTGGGCATCAGCGCTCGTATCCGAGGAAGCGGAAGCGGATGCCGGAGCGCGACGTCTGCCACTCCCCCTCGTTCACGAGGCGCCACCCGGCCTTGGACGGCGCATACGCGTCGCCGGCGACTTCGATGTCGAGCTCCGTGACTTCGAGGCGGTCGGCGTCGGCGATCACCAGGCGGAAGATCTCGGCGCCGCCGATGATCCAGACCTTCTCGTGGCCGCGCACGGCATCCGTCACGGTCGTGGCACGACGGGCGCCGTCTGCGGACCAGTCCTGCTGGCGGGTGATGACGACGTTCTCGCGCCCCGGAAGCGGGCGGAATCGCTCGGGGAGCGAGTCCCAGGTCTTGCGCCCCATGACCACAGGAGTACCGAGGGTGACCTCCTTGAAGTGCGCGAGATCTTCGGGGACGTTCCATGGCATGCCGCCCTCTGCTCCGATGACGCCTCCGTGCGCCTCGGCCCAGATCAGCCCTACCCAGGTCATACCGCGACCGCCGCCCTGATCGGTGCGTGGTGCTGGTAGTCCTCCACGATGAAATCGTCGTAGTCGTAATCGAGGATCGACTCGGGCTTCCGGGCGAACCTCAGCGTCGGGTACGGATACGGTTCGCGAGTGAGCTGTTCGGTGACCTGATCGAGGTGATTGTCGTAGATGTGGCAGTCACCGCCGGTCCAGACGAAGTCCCCCGGCTCGAGCCCCACCTGCTGGGCGACCATCAGCGTCAGCAGAGCGTAGGACGCGATGTTGAAGGGAACGCCGAGGAACAGGTCGGCACTGCGCTGATACAGCTGGCAGGAGAGCTTGCCGTCTGCCACATAGAACTGGAACAGCGCGTGGCAGGGAGCGAGCGCCATGTCGGGGATGTCCGCCGGGTTCCAGGCGGACACGATGAGTCGACGGGAGTCGGGCGTCTGCCGGATCTGCTCGATGACCTGCGAGAGCTGATCGATGCTGTCGCCGTCCGGTGTGGGCCAGCTGCGCCATTGCACTCCGTAGACGGGGCCCAGATCGCCGTCGGCGTCGGCCCACTCGTCCCAGATGGTGACGCCGTGCTCCTGCAGCCACTTCACGTTCGAATCGCCCCTGAGGAACCAGAGGAGCTCGTAGGCGATCGACTTGAAGTGCACGCGCTTCGTGGTGATCAGCGGGAAGCCCTCGGAGAGGTCGAAGCGGATCTGCCGCCCGAACACGCTGGTGGTGCCGGTTCCGGTTCGATCGGACTTGTGAGTGCCGGACTCCAGAACGTCTCGGAGAAGGTCTTCGTACGGCGTCGGGACGGCTGCGCTCATGAGTGCCAGACTACCCGCCCCCGGGACGATCGAGTCGGATCGTCACGATGCGACATATCGGCCCGGAGGGTGGCGGATGGCACGTATTCTCGACGCATGTCGCCCGCCGTCGCCCTCCTCTTCGCCGCAGCGCTGGTCGTGCTCGCCGGCGCGATCGGGGTGGTGCTGCGTCTGCGCGACGGACGTCGACGGGCGGCTGGTCACCTTCGGTTCGATCCGAACGATGCCGGGCTGTCGCAATTGAGGTCGCGTGCGACGCTGGTGCAGTTCAGCACCGAGATGTGCACGCGCTGCCCGCAGGTGCGACGGATGCTCCGGAGCTACGTCGCCGAGGCGGACGGCCTCGACCACGTCGAGGTCGACCTGACGCACCGCCCCGACCTGTCAGCCAGGTACAAGGTGCTCCAGACGCCGACCACATTCATCGTCGACGGATCGGGATCCGTCCGAGCGCGGTTCCACGGCGTGCCCCATCGACATGCTCTGAACGAGGCATTGGCAGCCGTATGACGAGGACGGAACGCACATGACCGCACCGGCCGGAATCGACCCCCGCGGGCCTCGATTCGCAGCGACGATAACGGCGGCGCTGCTTCTCGTCGCGACCTTCCTCGCACTGATCGGCATCTCGACCGCCAGGACCTTCGGTTGGTTCGCCTACCAGCCGTTGGATTCCGCAGAGGTGGGTTCGGACACCTGGGCCGTTGCCTCCGCGACTCTCGCACAACGCGCGCTGGACCCGGGGTTCCTCGTGACGCTCGTGATCGCCCTCCTGTTCCTGTGGAGCGTCCTGTCTCCTGCGACAGCGCCATGGGGCGTGCTGTTCCGTCGGGTCATCCGTCCCAGGCTCGCCCCTCCGACCGAGCTCGAGGACCCGCGCCCTCCGCGGTTCGCGCAGGGCGTCGGCCTCTTCGTCGTTTCCGTGGGTCTCGTGCTGCACCTCGCCGGGGTGCCATGGGCGCTGCCGATCGCGACCGCAGCCGCATTCATCGCGGCATTCCTCAATGCGGCGTTCTCGTTCTGTCTCGGATGCCAGATCTACCTGCTGCTGCAGCGAGCAGGCATCGTCGGTCGCGCGACGTCGGCCGCCTGAACGCTGTTCCGCCGCACGCCGCCGATCGATAGGCTGGCCGGACACGCGACCCGCATCGAGCAGCGCGCGATACAACGGAGGAATCATGCCCGTCACCAGCGAAGCCACCACCACCTGGACCGGATCCCTCACCGAGGGCTCGGGCACCGTCGCGTTCTCCTCGTCGAAGCTCGGCACCTTTCCGATCAACTGGAAGGCGCGCAGCGAGGGCAGCGACACCACCACGACGCCCGAAGAGCTGATCGCGGCGGCTCACGCATCCTGCTTCAGCATGGCGCTTTCTCACGCACTCTCCGAGAACGGCACTCCCCCGGAGCGGGTCAATACGAGCGCGTCCGTCACCTTCAAGCCCGGTGTCGGAATCAGCGGAAGCCACCTCAACGTCAACGCGGTCGTTCCCGGTCTCAGCCCCGAGGAATTCCAGACGATCGCCGCCGAGGCGAAGGTCGGCTGCCCCGTGTCTCAGGCGCTCGCAGGCATCGAGATCACCCTCGAGGCCACGCTCGCCTGATGCCGGTCACCCGCGAGCGATGCGAATCGCCTCGCGGATGCTGGCGCGGGCGTCCTTGCGCCGGCCGGCCGCATCCTGGACGACGCCGAGGCGGTAGCGCGCGCGCCAGTCCGTCGGCGCCGCATCGGCCTCGCCGGAGTATCTCGCGATGAGCGGGTCGGCGTCGGCACGGGCGATGCGGCCGCTGGGCGTGAGGTCGGATTCAGCCGCCGGCATACCCCCCTCGGCATCCAGCTCACGACCGAGCCGATCCGCGGCGAACCCGAACTGCATCTCACGGACGAGCGCCCACGCTCCGATCGGGGCGAGCACGATCAACGCGACGCCCATGCCGATCGACACAGGCGTGCCGACGGCGAAGAACATCACGGCCAACCACACGGCGACCGCCAGATAGACCAGCAGCGCGGCGGCCATGAGCCCCACGCCGATCCGTGACATCACGAGCGGATGCCGATGTCGATCATGCTCTCGAGCCCGACGACCACTCCGGTCGCCTGAGCCGCGAACGGTACTGCGAGACGGATGCCCGGAGCGTAGGCGAGTGCGGGATCGACCGTGTCATGGGTGAAGGTCAGTGACTCACCCGGACCGGACAGGATGACCTCCTGCTTGGCGATGACGCCGGGACGCCGGAGCGAGTGGATCGGCACACTGCCCACCTGCTGCCCTCGCGCTCGCTGGTCGGCGTGCGGTGCACTGACGGGCCCCTGCTCAGCGCGGGCGGCGGCGATCAGCTCGGCCGTGCGCACGGCCGTGCCGCTCGGGGAATCGATCTTCGCCTCGTGGTGCGCCTCGACGATCTCCGCCGAACCGAAGAACGGCGCAGCTGCCGCGGCAAGAGCTGAGCCGAGCACCGATCCCAGCGAGAAGTTCGGAATGAAGACGGCGCCGGTCCCGGCATTCTCCACCAGGGGGCGTACCAGTGCGATTCGCTCGGTGGACCATCCCGACGTGGCGACCAGGATGTTGATCTGACGCTCGACCGCAGCGCGCACGACGTCGACGCTCACCTGAGGGGTGGTGGCGTCGATCACGAGATCGGCGCCGTCGAGCTCCGCGAGGTCGCTGCGGGACGTCAGCACACGCCTCACTTCGAAGCCCTCGAGCCCATCGATCACCGTACCGATGATCGATCCGAGCTTCCCGGTTCCGCCGACGAGTGCTACCTGGGTGGTCATGCGTTCAGTCTATTTCGCGACCTCGGTCACGCTGGCGCGGCGGGCCGCAACTCGGGGAATCAGACGGGCATCGAGTCGGGGATGCCGGTGCGCAACTCGACCGGGAGATGGCCGGTGTCGTTGTGAGTGAGCAGCGTCCACGGACGGCCCTGCTTCTGCGCGATCACGGTGAGGCCGCAGTGCGCTTGGTTCAAGGTCATCCATCGCCACTCGGGAGCGCCGAGGACCTCACGCACGAACCACGAGATCACGAAATTATGGGTGATGAGCACCTCGTGCACGTCACCCGGCTTGCGCACCAGGAACTCGTTCACCGCGTCGAACATCTGAGCACGCCCGGCATCGAGCTCCGCCCCGGTGACCGACCCGAAGAACGGTTCGTAGGCGGCCGGGGTCTCGTCCGTCATCCCCGTGGGCACGCAGTCGAAGAGCAGCGCCGTCGGCTCCGGGTCGACCGAGGGAAGTCGCTCTGCGATCGCCCGAGCCGTCTCGTTCGCGCGCAGCAGCGGAGAGTGCCAGACGGCATCGAGCGGCAGTCCCGAGAGCCGATCGGCGATGAGCTCGGCCTGACGCTGGCCGCGTGGCGACAGGGGTCCGTCGGCGAGACCGTGCTCGGCGTCCTGATGTTCACCGTGTCTGACCAGATATATGTAATGCGTCACAAACTCGCTCGCTTCATCGACAGCGTCCGCCGGGATTCACTCCACCCTATGCCAGGTCTGTGACAGTGGCGTTACGACGCTCAGTTGCCGGCGCGTGTGAGCTCGGTGACCTGCACGCGCGACAGCGTGACACCGGCACCCTGCATCAGCTCATCGACGTGCTCGGTGGCGAACGTGTTGACGATGGGCGCCGCAATCGTCCGCTGAGCGAGCAGCCACGCGATGGACACCGCCGCGACCGGAACCTCGAGTTCGGTCGCGACCTGGTCGAGAGCACGCAGGATCTTCGTGCCACGCCGGTTGAGGTGCCCTCGCAGCTGCTCCCCGCGCACACCGCGCGAGGTCAGAGCCTTGCTGCGATGCCGCCCCGAGAGGAAGCCGTGCTCGAGCGCGTGCGACGGCGTGACCGCGAGGCTCTGCGCGCCAGCCACCAGACGCAGGTCCCCTTCGAACGGCTGACGGCGTACGAGGTTGTACGGCGAGTCGATGACTTCGATGCGCGGGTACCCGGCCGAGGCGAGGATGCGCGCCTCCACGAGCCGCTCGGGTGCGAATCCGAATGCTCCGAGGGCACCGATCTTGCCTGCGTCGACCATCCACTCGACGGTCGCGAGCGTGTCCTCGAGATTCGTCGTGCGGTCGAGCGTCGCGTCGAGGTAGAGCACGTCGATGCGCTCGACGCCCAGTCGCGTGAGCGACCCCTCGACAGCGCGCACGAGGTTCACCGAGCCGAGTCCGGGATTGTCTGCGTGCGCACCGATCCGCACGCTCAGGAGCGCACGGTCGCGTTGCCCTCTGGACTGCAGCCACTGACCGATGATGTGCTCGCTGCGACCGCCGGAGAATCCGTCAGCGGTATGGATGGCGTTGCCACCGAATTCCACATAGCGGTCGAGGATGCCATGGCTCGTCTCGAGATCGACGTTCCACCCGAACTCCGCCGCTCCGAGCATGAGCGGGAAGGTCTCGAGTCCGGTCTCCCCGAGAGGGACGCGGATGGTCTCCCCTATTCCGGGCCCGACGATCGGGATGGGGGCGGACGGGTGCTCCGCGGCGCCTTGCTGCGCGCGATCGGTAGACGCTCCTGCGCCTACACTGAACAACCGCATATCCTCACCCCCGCGTCAGTCGGTGCGTACCGACCTGCGTCGCTGCCTGAAATGCACCCCCCGGTGCGTACTTCGAGAGTAGGCGAGTTCTGCGAACTCCCTGACCAATACGGGGAACGGCGCAAGAACTTCCCATAACGGTTTGGTCACATCGGATACGACGAAGCCCGGGCCGTCCGTGAGGACAGACCCGGGCCACGTATCGAAGCGCTCCGATTACTCGGCTGCGGCCTCTTCAGCAGGAGCTGCGTCCGCTGCGGGAGCGTCATCGAGCACGGGCTCGAGCGACAGCTTGCCGCGGTCATCGATCTTCGTGATCTTCACGAGGATCTTCTGACCGACGGAGAGCACATCGTCGACGTTCTCGACACGCTTGCCACCGGCGAGCTTGCGCACCTCGGTGACGTGCAGCAGTCCGTCCTTGCCCGGGAGGAGAGAGACGAACGCACCGAACGTCGCGATCTTCACGACGGTTCCGAGGAACTGCTCGCCCACCTCGGGGTTGGTCGGGTTGGCGATCGCGTTGACCTGGGCGCGGGCGGCCTCGGCCGACGGGCCGTCGGTCGCGCCGATGTAGACGGTGCCGTCCTCCTCGATGGAGATCTGCGCGCCGGTCTCGTCCTGGATCGCGTTGATCGTCTTGCCCTTCGGGCCGATCAGCTCACCGATCTTGTCGACCGGGATCTGGACGCTGATGACGCGGGGCGCGGTGGGCGCCATCTCGTCGGGAGCGTCGATCGCAGCGTTCAGAACGTTGAGGATCGTCAGACGCGCATCGCGGGCCTGGGTCAGCGCGCCCGCGAGCACCGACGACGGGATGCCGTCGAGCTTCGTATCGAGCTGGATCGCCGTGACGAACTCGCTGGTGCCGGCGACCTTGAAGTCCATGTCACCCAGTGCGTCCTCGGCGCCGAGGATGTCGGTGAGTGCGGCGTAGCGCGTCTCACCGTCGACCTCGTCGGACACGAGTCCCATCGCGATGCCGGCGACGGCTGCGCGCAGAGGCACACCCGCGTTCAGCAGCGACAGGGTCGACGCGCAGACGGAGCCCATCGACGTCGAGCCGTTGGAGCTCAGCGCCTCGGAGACCTGACGGATCGCGTAGGGGAACTCCTCGCGGCTGGGCAGCACCGGCACGAGCGCGCGCTCGGCGAGGAAGCCGTGCCCGATCTCGCGCCGCTTCGGCGAACCGACCCGGCCGGTCTCACCGGTCGAGTACGGCGGGAAGTTGTAGTGGTGCATGTAGCGCTTGCTCGTGGTCGGCGACAGCGAGTCGATCTGCTGCTCCATCTTGAGCATGTTCAGCGTGGTGACGCCCATGATCTGGGTCTCGCCGCGCTGGAAGATCGCCGAGCCGTGAACGCGCGGGATGACCTGCACCTCGGCGTCGAGCGGACGGATGTCGGCCAGGCCGCGACCGTCCATGCGCACGCTCTCCGTGAGGATGCGGCCGCGGACGATCTTCTTCGTGACGGACTTGTACGCCGCGGAGAACTCGAGCGGGGCTCCGGCGGGCAGGTTGCCGGCCTCGACCGCTTCGATGAGCTGCGCCCTGACGCGGTCCTTGACCTCGTCGTCCTTGCCCTGACGCTCCTGCTTGTCGGCGATCTGGTAGACGTTCACCAGGTCGTCGTAGGAGCGCTCGGCCACGAAGTCGTAGACCTCGCTGGAGTACGGCGGGAAGACCGGGTACACACCCGGCTCCTTCGACGCGGTGGCGGCGAGCTCGGCCTGAGCCTTGACGAGCTGAGCGATGAAGGGCTTCGACGCCTCGAGGCCCTGCGCGACGACGGCCTCGTCGGGCTTGGTGGCGCCGGCCTTGATGAGGTTCCAGCTGCCCTCGGTGGCCTCAGCCTCGACCATCATGATCGCGACGTCCTCGGTGCCGTCGGACTTCGTGACGACACGACCGGCGACGATCAGGTCGAACACGGCCTCGCTGACCTGCTCGGCCGTCGGGAACGCGACCCACTGGTCTGCGTGCTCGCCGTGGCCGGGAATGAACGCCAGGCGCACACCGGCGACGGGACCCGAGAACGGGAGACCCGAGATCTGCGTCGACGCGGAAGCCGCGTTGATCGCGAGGGCGTCGTAGAACTCGCCCGGAGCGATCGACAGGACGGTGATGACGATCTGGACCTCGTTGCGCAGGCCGTCGACGAACGACGGACGCAGCGGACGGTCGATCAGACGGCAGACGAGGATCGCCTCGGTCGAGGGGCGGCCCTCACGACGGAAGAACGAGCCGGGGATCTTGCCGGCGGCGTAGGAGCGCTCCTCGACGTCGACCGTCAGCGGGAAGAAGTCGAAGCCCTCGCGCGGGTGCTTGCCTGCGCTGGTGGCCGAGAGGAGCATGGTCTCGCCGTCGAGGTACGCGGCGACTGCGCCCTGAGCCTGCTGCGCGAGGCGGCCGGTCTCGAAGCGGATGGTGCGGGTGCCGAAGCGGCCGTTGTCGAGAACGGCCTCGGTGGCGGTGATTTCAGGACCTTCCAAGAGGTCTCTCCTTCTTTGTTTAGACTCGCGAGTCCGTGTGACGCGCGAGCGCATTCATGAAGGAGCGTATTCAGCCGGATACGGGCGCGCGGGCATCCCCGCGAATGTCACCTGCGCTGGCCACCAGTAGAAAGCCACCCGACATCGTGCCGAGGAACCCACCACAGGGGACCAGCTCTCCGCCGATCGCTCCATGAGTCGATATGAAGTTGTGCGGTCGACACACGTCGACCTCCTCCATGTTATCAGCGTGCCCCGAAAGTCCGCGGTTTCCGTCCGCGGCGGGTTCGCTCAGCGAACGCTGACGTCCCGCGGAGCGCTCGATCGTCCGAGATAGACGTAGTCGTCGTGCTTCGCTACCCGGCCATCCCCGGCCGCCCGACCGTGCAGTCGTCGCCACACCCAAGGCAGCGCGTGCCGGCGCCACCAGAGCCCCGCCCCGATCGGCTCGTTCTCATGCAGCGCGGCATCGAGCACCCCGAGCGCGTCGGCGTGCGGCACGCCGAGCACCTCGCCCGTTCGATAGGCGAGGAACCGGTGCCCGCGACTGCTGAGGTGGACGAGGTCCTCACCCCAGTTGGGACGGTCCGGAAGCGACGGGTACAGGTCCGTGTCGATCAGGATCGAGCCGGTGCGCGCCGCGATACCGGACAGCGCCGCGGCGAATGCCGCGAATCTCCTGCTGTAGATCCCGGCAGCCCTCCGACGTGGCAGGAACGGCGTGACGAGCACCACATCTGCCCCGGTGCTCCGGAGCCGCGCGACCGCATCTTCGAGTTCCGCGGCGAGCGCGGTCACGTCGACTGCGGACTTCACCAGATCGTTGGCGCCGATCAGGATGGACACGAGGTCCGGCCGGAGTTCGAGCGCGCGATCGAGCTGCACGCCGCACACATCGCGCACGCGCTTCGACCTGACCGCGAGGTTGGCGTAGCGGAGTCCTCCCCGTGCCGCGAGCAGCAGGGCGAGCCGATCGGCCCATCCGCGAAGCGCACCATCCGGCGCCGGGTCGCACAGGCCCTCCGTGAGCGAGTCCCCCAGCGCCACGTAGCGCCGCCAGGTGCGCGCTTCCCTCAGGGCGATGGGCTCGGGCCGCGTCGGGCGGCGAACGCGCAGTCCTGCGTCGATCATCCTGAGCTCTCGGGCCTCCTCGTAATGCCCCTCGAGCTGGGCACAGACGTTCGCCCAGCTTCGACCCTGCACGGCCTGGCGTCCCGCTTCTCCGAACGCCCGACGCTTGCGGGCGTCTCCGGTGAGGTCGAGCACCCGCATCCTCAGGTCACCGAGGTCCCCCGGCCGATAGAGCCATCCGTCGATTCCCATCCGCACGAGACCGAGGGGACCGCCCCGACCGGTGGCGACGACGGGCACCCCGCTCGCATGGGCCTCCTGCAGGGTCTGCCCGAAGGTCTCGCTCTCTCCGGGGTGGACGAAGACGTCGAAGGATGCCATCGCTGCGGCGAGCGCATCTCCCTCGAGGTGTCCGAGGAAGGCCGCGTCGGGCATCAGGGACTCGAGTCGAGGTCTGCTCGGCCCGTCCCCCACGATCACGAGACGCGCACCGGGGACCGTCTGCAGGACTGCCAGGTCTTCGACCTGCTTCTCGGGTGCGAGTCGGCCCACATAGCCGATCACGACCTCGCTCCCCCATTCCGCGCGCAGTGTCGTTCTCCGGTGGATGGGCTGGAACCGCTCGGCATCCACCCCTCTCCCCCACTGACGGATGCGATCGACGCCGAGCGCCGCGAGCTGCTGCGCCGAGTCGGGCGACGGCGCGAGTGTGAGGGTGGCCCGCCGATGAAGCCTCGCGATGTGCGCTTCCGCGATGCCCGTCGCCATGGGGATGCGATACCTCTGCGTGTATGCCGCGACATCGGTCTGGTACGCGGCGACGGCGGCCACGCCGATGTGCTCTGCGGCGAGCGCGCCTCGCCAGCCCAGGGCGAAGGGCGAAGCCAGGTGGACGACATCGGGTCCGAAGCGTCGCAGCGATGCGGCGACCTGGCGCGCGGCCGGGGTACCCACACGTACGCTCGGGTAGCCGGGTAGGGCGAGGCTGGGCACCGCTTCGACAGCGGCCCCGTGCACCTCTGCAGGGATGCCGGTGCCATCGGGCGCGATCACGTGCGCATCGTGGCCCGCGCGTTCGAGATGTCGAAGGATCTGCAGGACCGACCCGGTGACACCGTTCATATGCGGAAGGAAGGACTCTGTCACGATCGCGACTCTCACGTCCTCAGGATGCAGCCCCGCGCCCTTCGGGCAGGCCCGATCAGGGGGTGGGCACCAGAAGTTCACCGGATGCTGGACGGCTCTTCACCGGCTATCCCGCCGTTGGTTCCCGTTCACCTCCGACCCGCACTGTGGGAGCGTGTCCGTCGAACTGCTCACCGGCCCCTGGGCCCTCATCATCATGAGCCTTCTGGTTCTCGGCGATGCCTTCTTCGTCGTCGTGCCGGGCGAGGTCGCGGTGACCGCTCTCGGCGCTGTCGCGTCGACGACCGGCGAGCCCCCGCTGTGGAGCGTCATCGTGTGCGCCGGTGCGGCCGCGGCACTGGGAGACGCCACCTGCTATGTCGTGGGTCGCACCGTCGGCGTCGCCCGCTGGCGCTGGATGCGTGGGCCCCGCATCCAGCGGGCGCTGGCCGCTGCACGATCACGCCTGGACGATGGCACGGCCACTGTCCTCTTCACCGCGCGTTTCGTGCCCTTCGCGCGCCTGGCGATCAACCTCGCCGCCGGAGCGTCGCGGATGAATCCCGTCCGCTACCTGCCGCTCGTGACCGTCGCGGCGTTCGGATGGGCCGCCTACCAGGCGTCCGTGGGCGCGATCGTCGCCGCCCTCGTCCCGGGCGGCCCCGTCATCGGCATCCTCGTGTCGATCGCGGTCGCCGTCGCGCTGGGGGTCACCATCGACGTCGTGTCGCGCCGGCTGCGCGAATGATCCTCCCGCGCCTCAGATGCGTGCCCTAGGCTGGCGAGCATGAGCACCGAAGAAGGCGCCTCCTCCAGTGAGGAGATGAAGCGCAAGTTCAAGGAAGCGCTCGAGAAGAAGAACGCGCACCACCGGCAGGGCGAGGCCCACCTGGATGGCGACTCCGCCGTCCATGGCGCGCCCGCCCCGCAGACGCGGCGCGAGTTCCGACGCAAGAGCGGTTGACCACACGGATGCGGGAATCGACGGCCGTCGACTCCCGCATCCCTCTTCTCGGGGCGCTGCTCAGTTTCGCGCCGCCCGCGTCCGCGCCCGCGCCTCCTTCGCCGCCATCTCGTCGAGCGCGGATTCTTTGAGCCCCTGGACATCTACGGCCGTGCTCTCGTCTGCCATGCCGTGGTCGTCCACGCCGTCGAGCGAGGACTCCTCGAACGGCAGCGCGCCGCTCAGCACCTGCCGCACGCGCTCGCGGTCGATCTGGTGCGTCCAGCTGCCGATGAGCAGTGTCGCCACCGCGTTTCCGGTGAAGTTCGTCAGCGCTCGCCCCTCCGACATGAATCGGTCGATGCCGACGATCACGCCGACGCCGTCGACCAGGTCGGGACGGTAGGCCTGCAGGCCTCCGGCGAGCGTGGCGAGTCCGGCTCCGGTGACACCGGCGGCGCCCTTGCTCGCGATGATCATGAACACGAGCAGGCCGATCTGCTCACCGATCGTCATCGGCTGCCCCATGCCGGTCGCGATGAAGAGCGACGCCATCGTGAGGTAGATCGCCGTGCCGTCGAGGTTGAACGAGTACCCGGTGGGGACGGTGATCCCGACGACCGGCTTCGAGACGCCGATGTGCTCCATCTTCGCGATGAGACGGGGCAGAGCGGACTCCGATGATGAGGTGCCGACGATCAGCAGGTACTCCCGGGCGAGGTACTTCACCAGACTGAAGATGTTCACTCGTGTGACGGCGAACAGCAGGGTGCCGAGCACGACCACGATGAACAGGATGCAGGTGATGTAGAACGCGACCATCAGCACGCCGAGGCTCCAGATGGCGGCGATGCCCGTCTTGCCGACCACGGCTGCGATCGCTCCGAAGGCGCCGAGCGGCGCGAGCCACAGGATCATTCCGAGGATGCGGAACACGAGCTTCTGCAGGTTCTTGACCGCATCCATGATCGGGGTGCCCTTCTCCCCGAGCCCCTGGAGCGCGAAGCCGACGAGCAGGGCTATGAACAGCACCTGGAGCACGCTCTCGCCTGTGAAGGCGGAGAAGAACGTCGTGGGGATGATGCCCAGGATGAACTCCGTGGTGGTCTTCGCCTCGGTCTCGGTCGCGTCGTAGCTGAAGTTCGCCATATCGAGGCCCGCGCCGGGGTGGATCATGTTTCCGACCACTAGACCGATCGCGAGCGCGAACGTCGACATCACCATGAAGTAGAGCAGCGCGAGTCCGCCGATCTTGCCGACGGTCGCGGCCTTCGCGATCGACCCCACGCCCACCACGATCGTGCAGAAGATGATCGGCGCGATCATCATCTTGATGAGCGAGACGAAGCCTTTGCCGATCGGTTCGAGGCTCTGCCCGACCTCGGGCCAGATGAGGCCGACCGCCGCTCCGAGCACCACGGCGATGATCACCGACACGTACAGCCACGTGTGCCTGTCCCACGCCTGCTTGCCGCGCCGCCAATGGAATCCGGGAAGCGAGAACCCTGTCGTGATGGCCATGTTTTCCTCCTTGATCATGAACGTCTTCGTCTCATGCCCTCAGGCGCCCTCGCCTTCGGTAAGCTCACCGTCGCGGACTTCACTCGGCAACGCCATTTGTGGTCGTATTGGTCACGACCGGTATGCCGGACTCCGCGATCACCGCCGATCGGAAGGACGCGATGAGACCCGCCCGCAGCATCGCCTCACGGGTGTTCGCCGTGCTCCTCGTCGCGGCGCTCGTCGTAGGTGCTCTCGTCGCGGTATTCCTGGTTATCGATGCGCAGCGCGCCACACACGCCGAGGCGGAGCGCGTCACGGCAGCCACTGCGGTGACGCTCGCCGTCTCCCCCCTCGTGATCGATGCGCTCGAGGCGGGCGACGACGCCGCGGCCACACGGACGCTCGAGCCCTACGCACTCGATGTGATCGCCGACGCGGATCTCGACTTCGTGACGGTCATGACGCCGGACGGCATCCGGGTGACCCACCCCGACATCGAGCAGATCGGCGCGAGATACCTCGGCACCATCCCCGATACGCCTCGGACCTTCACCGAGGTGTTCACCGGAACCCTCGGCCCCTCGGTGCGCACCATCGTTCCGGTGATCGCGGCAGGTGGCGAATCGGTCGGCTGGGTCTCGGCCGGCGTGACGACCGAGACCATCTCGGACACCCTGATCCGACGCCTGCCTCTGTCGCTCGGCATCACCGTCGGTCTCGTGGCCCTCGGCGCGCTCGGCGCCTGGGCCGCACGACGCTTCACCCGGCGCATCGCAGGCGATCTGCCGCCCGGGCAGGTACGCGACGCGGTGTCGTCCTATGAGTCGCTGCGAACCTTGGGCGAAGCCCTCCGGGCTCAGACGCACGAACATGGGAATCGCATGCACACGGCCGTCGCGCTGCTCGAGCTGGGTCGCACCGATGAGGCGATCGACATCCTGACCGAGACCTCACGACAGAGCCAGTCGCTCGTCGACCAGGTCACGGCACGACAGTCCGGCGACCCGGCGGTGGGCGCGCTCCTGCTCGGCAAAGCATCGCAGGCCACCGAGCGAGGCATCGACTGGCGCCTGCGCATCGACCCGGCGACGCCGAGATCGCCACTCTCTCCGGTCGACAGCGTGGCGGTGCTCGGCAACCTGATCGACAACGCGATGGACGCCGCATCCGCAGCCGCCGACCGCTGGGTCGAGGTGACGCTCGAGCCGTCCAGCGACGGCGGAATCGTCCTGAAGGTCTCGGACAGCGGACCCGGCATAGCCGCCGACATACGGACACGGATCTTCACGCACGGGTTCTCGACGAAACCGGCGGGCTCCTCCGGGCGCGGGGTCGGACTCGCCCTCGTGCAGTCCGTGGTGCTCGGCGCAGGGGGAACCGTGGAGCTGGAGGCCGATCCGACGACGTTCACCGTCGTTCTGCCCCCACCGAGAAAGAGACGAACGCCGTGATCCGCACGCTCATCGTCGACGACGACGCTCTCACCCTGGAACTTCATCGGTCCTATCTCGCGAGGATCGACGGCTTCGAGGTCGCGGGCGAGTGCACCGGAGCGCGGGCCGCGGTGAGCGCGGTGCTCGATCGGGCGCGTGACCAGCCCTTCGACCTCGTGCTGCTCGACATCACCATGCCTGACGGCTCAGGAATCGACGTGCTGCGAGCGCTCCGAGCCCGCGCGGCGTCCGTCGATGTGATCGCGATCACCGGAGTACGCGATGCCGAGAGCGTGCGACAGATGGTCGCACTCGGCGTGTACCAGTATCTCGTCAAGCCGTTCCCGTTCGCGGTGTTCGAAGAGCGTCTGAGCGCGTACCGCGAGTACCGCGAGCAGGCACGATCGACCGCGGGCGAAGCGACACAGTCGGAGATCGATGCACTTCTCGGGCGCTCGACCGGGGTGGCCCCGCTTCCGAAGGGACTCTCCACCGCGACGTTGCAGAAGGTGACCGCGGAGCTTCGCACAGCCGGTGCTCTCTCGGCGAGCGAGGCGGCCCTGAGACTCGGCTTGTCGCGCGTCTCGGTGCGCCGCTACCTCGAGCACCTCACGTCATCCGGGATCCTGCGCCGGAGTGCCCGCTACGGCGCCCGCGGACGCCCGGAGACCGAGTACGAATGGAACCGGCCCATCGACGGCCCCGAATGACCGGCTGACGTCCGCCGGCTCAGCGCAGCAGACGTCCCTCGTGAAGCAGCGCCTCACGGTCGGCTCTCCCACGAACGCGGCGGAGGCGATCGACGGACGCCGCGTTCGCACACTGCTCGAGTGTCTCTCCGGGACCGAGGAACGTGGGCACGGTGTACGGTGCCATCACCCTCGCGAGGATGTCGCGGAATCCCGCCATGCTCGCGTCGCCCGGTTCGCGAGGTGCACCGGGCAACACCGGCACCAATGCATGGAGCAGCCAATCGACTCCCTGCAGACTCGCGAAGCCCGGCCGTCGCGGACTCTCCAGCGCACCGCCGAGCATCCTCATGTCGATTCCCATGATCGGCCACTGCTCCGGCAGCTCTCGGAACCGCACCAGGTCGTCGATCGCCTGGTCGTCGAGCGTCGAGAGCGCGGCAGAGATGCCGCGACCCGGGGTCGGTTCGGTGGGCTCACCGCTGGCTTGCGCGAGCGCCCGGGGCGATGTCGGCCCCGAGGCCTCTCGCTGAACGGCGGCAGCCCGACCCACACGACTCATCAGGTGCTCGGCCGAACCGTCCGTCGACAACGTCTGCACCGTGAGGAAGCTGCGACCGCGGATCTCGTCCGGAAGCTGCGGGACGTCGGGCATCCGCATCGAATTCACGAACACGTTGAGGGACGGGGGCGCGTCGACGGCGAGGTCCCGGACCGCGCGGATCACAGACGCGGCGTCGCGCGCGTCGAAGGTGAGCTCGGCTCCCCACACCGCCGGAGCCGGCACCAGGTCGATCTCGAGCGCTGTGACGATTCCCACGAGTCCGCCCGCACCCCGGACAGCCCACATCAGCTCCGGATCGCTCTCGTCGTCGATGCGCTCGTGCGATCCGTCACTGCGGAGCAACCACACGGCGCGCAGGTTGTCCGAGCCCAGGCCGGCGGTGCGACTGAACCACGAGTGGCCGCCTGCGAGCGTGAATCCCGCCACGCTGACCACGGGACTCGTTCCGGCCGGCGCCACCCAGCCGGAGCCCTCGAGAGCGTCGACCACGGAGCCCCAGCGCACGCCGCTCCCGACCCTCGCGATTCCGGCATCACGGTCGATCTCGAGATCGTCGAACGCAGCCATCCGGACGATCAGGGCGTCGGCGAGCTCCCCCGAGGCACCGTGGCCCGTGGGCTGCACTGCGAGCGTGAGACCCGCGTCACTCGCCACACGGAGAAGCGTGCGCAGATCGTCGACGTCGCTCGGGGAGGCGACGCCGAGCGGATGCTGCTCGACCGCGAGATTCCACGGCCTGCGAGCATCGTCGAACGACTCGTCACCGGGAAGGAGGAGGGATCCGCGCAGCGCGCGTCGCGCAGTGTCCAGCACAGACTGATGGGCCATGCCGTCACCGTACGATGCCCGAGGGACATTGTCGATGGCGTCATGGCCCATCGTGAGGCCCGCGAGCCGGGCCGACGGGTCTACTCGCCGGCGAGACCGCCGAGCATGTGGCCGAACGAACGACCCTCCCCGAGGTAAGTCGCCGGGTCGTACGGGTCGGCGGCCGCAGCCACCTCACGCTTCGCGATCGCCTCGGCCAGCTCACGAGCGCCCTTCTCGACGCGCCTGGCGAGAGGCGCGACGTCGTCGCCGCCCCCGCCCCAGTCGCTCGACGCGGCGAACACGCCTGTCGAGACGGCGTCCGCGTGGAGATAGGCGAAGAGCGGCCGGATCGCATAGTCGATGGCGAGCGAGTGACGGGCAGTCCCGGCGTTCGCTCCGATCAGCACCGGCTTCCCGGTGAGCGCGTCGGGGTCGAGGACGTCGATGAACGACTTGAAGAGTCCGTTGTAGCTCGTCGAGAAGATCGGCGTGACGGCGATCAGCGCGTCGGCCGAGACCACGGTGTTGATCGCGGTCTCGAGTGCGGGCGGTGCGAATCCGGTGAGCAGGTTGTTCGTGATGTCGTGCGCGTAGTCGCGCAGCTCGATCACGTCGACGCTCGCCTCGATGTCGTGGCCTGCGAGGGCCTTCACGGTCTCTGCGGCGAGGCGATCCGCCAGCATGCGCGTGGACGACGGATTCGAGAGCCCGGCAGACACGACGGCGATTCGACGAGTGGTCATCTCAGGCCTCCTTCCGGCTGAGTCCGAACGCTGCCCCCGCCGGAGCAGGAGAGTCCTGGTAAGGCGAGTCGCCCGTCAGGTTGTCACCGCGGTTCGCACCCGGACGAGCCTGACGGGTGGGGCCGTCGCCGAACTCGGCCTTCACCCGGGCGCCGTGCGTCGGAGCATCCGGCACAGAGGCCGGGCGATCCTTCGCCATCTCCTTGCGCAGCACCGGCACGACCTCCGAACCGAGGATGTCCAGCTGCTCGAGGACTGTCTTCAGCGGAAGGCCCGCGTGATCGATCAGGAACAGTTGACGCTGGTAGTCGCCGTAGTGCTCGCGCATCGCGGCATAACGGTCGATGACCTGCTGAGGCGAACCCACCGTCAGCGGGGTCATCTCGGTGAAGTCCTCCATGCTCGGTCCGTGACCGTACACCGGGGCGTTGTCGAAGTAGGGGCGGAACTGGTTGACCGCATCCTGCGACTTCGCGGCCATGAACACCTGGCCGCCGAGTCCGACGATCGCCTGCTCAGGCGTGCCGTGTCCGTAGTGCGCGTAGCGCTGGCGGTACAGCTCGATCAGGCGCTGGTAGTGCTCCTTGGGCCAGAAGATGTTGTTCGCGAAGAAGCCGTCACCGTAGTAGGCGGCCTGCTCCGCGATCTCCGGGGTGCGGATCGATCCGTGCCAGACGAACGGCGCGACTCCGTCGAGGGGGCGCGGCGTCGACGTGAAGCCCTGCAGCGGGGTGCGGAACTTGCCCTCCCAGTTCACGACATCCTCACGCCACAGCTTGTGCAGCAGGGCGTAGTTCTCGATCGCGAGCGGGAGTCCCTGCCTGATGTCCTGACCGAACCAGGGGTACACCGGACCCGTGTTGCCGCGGCCGAGCATGAGGTCCATGCGTCCGTCCGAGACGTGCTGCAGCATCGCGTATTCCTCAGCGATTCGCACGGGGTCGTTCGTCGTGATCAGGGTCGTCGAGGTCGAGACGATGAGGCGCTCGGTCTGAGCCGCGAGTGCGGCGAGGAACGTCGTGGGGCTCGACGACCAGAACGGAGGGTTGTGGTGCTCGCCGATCGCGAAGACGTCGAGGCCGACCTCCTCGCTGTGCTTGGCGATCGCGAGGGTCGCCTTGATCCGCTCCTGCTCACTCGGCGTCTCGCCGGTGGTCGGGTCGCGGGTGATGTCGCTGACCGACATGATGCCGAACTGCACCGGGACGCCTGCCTGCTCGCTCATGATTGCTCCGTCTTCTCCGAATCGGGTGCTCTGCATCCGGTTCTATTCATTTGAATGTATCTGAGTCAACGCGATGCGAGCAACTTTATTCCCCGAGTAGCCTCAGAGGATGCACAGCGACGGAGCCGCCCCGACGAACCCCGCCACCGGCTCCGTCCAGAAGCCCCGCAAGCGCGTACCGTTCTGGGACAACGCGCGATATGCGTGCATCGTGCTCGTGGTGCTCGGTCACGCGATCCAGCGACTCACCTACGACTCCGACATCGCGCTCGCGGCCTACCTCGCCCTGTACGCCTTCCACATGCCGGCGTTCGCGATCATCTCCGGCTATTTCTCGAAGTCCGGCTCCCCGACACGTGTGCAGATGGCCAGGG
Organism: Actinomycetota bacterium; assembly: GCA_037033305.1. Classification (GTDB taxonomy): domain Bacteria; phylum Actinomycetota; class Actinomycetes; order Actinomycetales; family Microbacteriaceae; genus Microbacterium. The sequence continues at coordinate 38,589 of JAZBLP010000021.1, forward strand.
TCATCACCGACATCCTGCTTCCGTACGTGATCTTCGAGTTCCTGTGGACCCTCACGAAATGGCTGGTCGAGGGTCAAGCCGACCCGAACTTCACGAAACCCTCCTGGACCCTCTGGTTCCTCCTGGCGCTCGGCATCTTCCGCCTCGTCCTCCCCTATCTCGCGCTGCTGCGGTGGCCGTTGCTGTGGACCGTGATCATCTCGATCGGCGTGGGCTATCTGCCCAATGTCGACAGCACGTTCTCGCTCTCGCGCACGCTGGGCCTGCTGCCCTTCTTCGCACTCGGCTGGTGGCTGCGCGAACGCGACGTGGTCAATCGCCTCCGCCTCCTCGAGATCCGCCCGTGGTGGATCCGCGTCGTGAGCGTGATACTCCTCGCCGTGGCGGGATTCGCGGCATGGCGATGGATCGACGTCTGGAAGGAACTCGACCTGCGCCACTGGCTGTTCTACGAGGACGCCTATGCGGACCTGGGTGGAGAGCAGTGGTGGGCCGGCGGCGTGCGCGTCGCACTCATGCTGATGGCGGTGATCCTCAGCGCCGCCTTCTTCGCACTCATCCCCCGCGGAACATACTGGTGGACGAAGTTCGGCCAGTACACGATGTACGTCTTCCTGCTCCACTCGTTCGTGCTCTACCCGTTCCGCGAGACCGGAGTGCTGCGCGACCTCGACCCGACGTGGCTGTGGCTGCCTCTCGTGACCCTGCTGTCCGTGGTACTGGCACTCGCGCTCGCCACGAAGCCCGTGCGCTGGCTGTTCCGCCCGCTGGTGGAACCACGCCCGTCCTGGCTCTTCCGGGACCCCGAGCTCGCTAGACGCGAGGGTCACCGGAGCGACCCGACCGGCTCTCGTCGGCCCCGCAACAGCGCAGCGGCTAGCCTGAAGGAGTGACGAGAGCCGAGACGATCCGCGACCGCCTCGTGGAGCACGCGGATGCATCCGGGTTCGGGATTCACGGGCTCCATGTGCTCGTGGGCGGCGACGCTGCTGAGCATCGGTGGACTGCTGACGTGCGCGAGGAGATCCACTCCGTGGCGAAAGGCGTGTGCGTGCTCGCGGCCGGGATCGCTGCCGCCGAGGGCCTCGTCTCGCTCGATGCTCCGATCGCCGAGTACGTGCCGGACATCCCGTTGGGAGACGGCGTCGAGAACATCACGCTGCGACGTCTGCTCTCGATGTCGAGCGGCGTAGACCTCCCCTGGTCGGAGACCATGATGACCGACTGGCCGGATCTCGCCAGAGAGTTCCTCTCGCGCCCGTCTCGCGGCCACGTCTTCCAGTACTCGAACGCCAGCACCTACGCGGCCATGACGATCCTGGCCACGCGAACCGGTGACATCGTCGAGTATCTGCGGCCCAGACTGCTCGCGCCGCTCGGCATCGACGACGTCGAATGGGAGCGCTGCCCTCATGGGCGCATCGTCGCAGGAGGCGGCCTCGTACTGCGCACCGAGGAGATGGCACGTGTCGGCCGACTGATCCGCGATCGTGGCGAATGGCAGGGCCGACGGCTCGTGCCGACCGGCATCATCGACGCGATGCACTCCGACTGGGTCGTCGCCGGCCAGAACCCCGGCTACGAGCGCTATGCGCTGGCAGGCTGGGACGGTCCGGGCCCGGTATGGCGCCTGCACGGCGCGTATGGACAGCTCCTGATATTCGGGGAGGATGCAGTCGTCACGATCACCGCCGACGACCATTTCGGCGCGGATGCCTACACGACCTTCGTCGCGGCGACGCTGCGCTCCTGACCCCGTCAGGCATCAGGCGAAGAGGTCGGCGCCGACGAACGAGCCCGGCTTCGAGCCACCCGGGATCGCCCAGATCCCCGACCCCACATGTCTGACGTACTCGTTCATCCGATCCGTCGACAGCCGACGCTGCAGCGTGATGAACTGGGCGGGATCCCGCTGGTACGACAGGAAGAAGAGCCCAGCGTCCAGCCGTCCCAGATCGTTGTTGCCGTTGACGTAGTTGAACCCGCGCCGCAGGATCCGGATGCCGTCGTTCTGATCCGGATGCGCGAGACGCACATGGGCGTTCTGATCGATCGCCGACGTGCTGAAATCCGGCGCGGTGAACTCGTCGCCGCCGGAGAGCGGAGCGCCTTCTCCCTTGTCTCGCCCGATGATCGCGTCCTGTTCGGAGAGCCGCACTCGATCCCACGTCTCGATCAGCATCGCGATCTTGCGGGCCACCAGGTACGAGCCGCCCGTCATCCATGCGGGCTCGTCGGACTCCCCCACCCAGACGTTCTCGTCGAGGGCGGCGGAGTCGTCGGCGAGGATGTTCGCGGTGCCGTCCTTGAACCCGAAGAGGTTTCGCGGTGTCGCCTGATCCGATGTCGTACGGGAGGTCTTGCCGAAGCCGAGCTGCGACCAGCGCAGCTTCGCGCGCCCGAACGCGATGCGGCTGAGGTTGCGGATCGCGTGAACGGCGACCTGGGGGTCATCCGCGCACGCCTGGATGCAGAGATCGCCATGCGAGGTCTGCGGATCCAGGTCGTCGCCGAGGAAGGCAGGAAGCCTCTCGAGCTGCTCGGGACGCAGAGAAGCGATGCCGTACCGGTCCCCCTCGTCGTTCTCGAACAGGGTGGGGCCGAAGCCGAAGGTGATCGTGAGGCCGGCTGCCGTCAGCCCGAGCGCCTCGCCCGTGTCGTCCGGTGGCACCTCCCTGTCGCCCCCGACGGCGCCGGTCGCACTCACCTCCAGCCCCTGCGTCATCCGCGAGGCGGCGTAGGTCCAGTCCTGGAGCAGCGAGACCAGGTCCTCCCGGTCGGTGCGAGGCATCATGTCGAAGGAGGCGAAATGCAGATGCTCCTGTACGGGCGTCGTGATTCCAGCCTGGTGCGTGCCGAAGAAGTCGTACGCACCCTGTGCGTCCGCCTCAGCCCTCGCCCGCCCGAGCGCGACTCCCCCCGTCAGTCCGGCGCCGACTCCGACGGCGAGGGACGCGACTCCGCCGCCCAGTGCCAGTCCGAGCAGCCCGCGGCGGCTGAGACCCGTCGCCGCGGATGCCGCAGCCGCCGACTCCGGGGGGGAGTCGGCAGCTGCAGCGCCCTTCGAGCTGTCGTTCATGTGCGAGACCCTCGTCGTTCGGATCAGTCGAGGACGGTGCCGGTGAGTTGCGAGAGCGGCTCTGCGAGGGCGTTGATCAGATCGGTGAACTCCCGCTTGTCCGCGTCGGTGAGGTCTGCATAGCCGACGAATCCGTCGGAGAGCGACCCGTGGGCCGCCAGCGAGTCTTCGAGGGCGGAGTAGCCGCCTTCGATCTCGGTCACGAGCTCCGCGCCTTCATCGCCCTGAGCTGTGGCGAAGTCCTGCACGAGCGAGAACGCCATCTTCGACCCCTCGACGTTCGCGGCGAAGTCGTAGAGGTCGGTGCCGGACCACCAGTCCTCCTCGCCGGAGATCTTGCCCGTCGCGACTTCATCGAGCAACGCGATCGCGCCGTTCGAGATTCCGCCGATCCCCTGGTCGTCGAGAGACGCGGTGAAGTCGTCGGAGTGCACGTAGTCGTAGAGCTCCTGCACGTCGGCGATCAGCTGGTCGCCGTACTCCGCGCGCTCCTCGGACGTCGACGGCGCCCAGTCCTGCCATGCGGGCGTCTCGCCATCGGCGTTGAGGGCGTCCTGCGCCGGCACCCAGAGGTCCTTCTCGATGCGGTGGAAGCCCGTCCAGTCGAGGCCCTCCGCCACAGCGTCGACCTCGCGGTAATCGATGCGGGGGTCGAGGGTCCCGAGCGCTTCTGCGACGGGCTCGATACGCTCGTAGAACGCGCGCGTCTGCGGGAACAGCGAGCGTGCGGTCTCATCGTCGCCGGACTCGTACGCGGCAACGAACTCGTCGACCGCCGGAACCAGCTGCCCCACCTGGTCTTTCACGAACGCGGCGTAGAGGTCGACGGCCTGCTGCTTCTGATCGGCATCCTCACCTTCGACCGCGACCCGGTCGCCGGTCACGGTGAACGCGGACTTGCCGACGCCCTCGCCGATCATTCCCGGCTTGCACAGCGTGAAGTACTCCCCGGGCTGTGCCACCACAGTGAGGGTCCGCGACGCCGCCGGCGCGATGTTCTCCACCTCGCCGACGATGCGAAGGCCGTCCTCTGCGAGCAGGTAGAACTCCGAGGTCTGCGCGCTGTCATTCTTCACGTCGAAGGTGAGCGTGCCGCTCTTCGCGGTCGCAGCCGACACGGCGCACGCGGTGTCGGTCGATGAGACGTCGAAGGCTGCGCCCGCGGCGACATCACTCTTGGCGACGCAGCCGCTGAGAACGAGTGCGGCCGCGCCTGCTGCGGCGACGGCCCCGAGGATTCGGCGAGAGGTGGTCATGCTGCTCCTTGCTGAGTGAGAGTGGATGCCGACGTGTCCCTGCCAGGGGTCGTCTGCGTGCGTGGGGAGGCGAACCGGCGCGACCGGAGCCCCCGGATGTAGAAGAGCCCGACGACGACGATGTACACCGTCCATGCCGCGACCTGGAGCCACGTCATGCGGGGCATGAAGCCGACGGTCGCCTGCAGGACGGTCGCCCAGGCACTGTCAGGCGCGATCACGGCCGTGACGTCGAACGCCCAGCCGAAGGGGAATGCCGCCCAGCCGAGGGCGACGGCGCCGGTCGTCGCATCGATCGGCGCCGCTGCGGTGAACGGTCCCGGAAGGGCGCCGGCCTCCTGAAGGTCCATGATCGCGTAGGCGAGCACGCCCGCCGCGACGATCACGAGGAATCCGCTGGTCCACGTGAAGAAGCGCCGAAGGTCGAGCCGGACGGCGCCTCGTGCGAGCATCCAGCCGATCACCACGGCGGCGAGAAGCCCGAGCACTGCGCCGAGCAGCGCCGACGGAGCATCGCCGAAGGACTGCACCATCGACCACAGCAGGAGAGTCGTCTCGATCCCCTCGCGCGCCACCGACACGAAGCCGATGGCGATCAGCGCCCAGATGCCGCCCTGCCTGAGCGCGCGGTCGAGTCCGCCCTCGAGGGTCGCCTTCATGGTGCGCCCGGCCTTCTGCATCCAGAAGATCATCCAGGTCACCATGCCCACCGCGAGCAGCGACAGCAGACCGCCGATCAGCTCCTGAGCCTCGAAGGTCAGCGAGTAGGCGCCGAACGTGAGGACCGCGCCGATGCCGAGTGCGAGAGCGACCGCCAGGCCGACCCCCGCCCAGAGCCTCGGCAGCGCGTCGGCGCGACCGAGCCTGCGCAGGTAGGCGACGAGGATGCCGACGACGAGCGCGGCTTCGAGGCCTTCACGAAGACCGATGAGAAAGGTGGCGAGCACGAGGGAACTCTCTGGGAACGACTGAGGTAAGGCATCCCTTACTTCAGAGACAATAGCACCCCTTCCGTCAGCGCCCCGCACGCATCTGATCGCCTCGAGGTAATTCGGCGCAACACTGAGCCGCAGTCCCCCAGACCCGATCTACGCTCGGTGAATGGCTGATCTCACGCTTCCCATCCTCGACCTGTCGCAGCTCGATGCCGGCCCCGAAGCCGCTGCTCGGTTCCGCGACGACCTCCGCGCGGCCACGCACGACGTGGGTTTCTTCTACCTCACCGGCACCGGCGTCTCCCCCGAGCTGGAGGCGCGCCTGCATCGTGCCGCGCTCGATTTCTTCGCTCTTCCCGAAGACGAGAAGCTCGCGATCGAGAACGTGAAGAGCCCGCACTTCCGGGGATACACGCGTGTCGGTGGCGAGCGGACTCAGGGGAAGGTCGACTGGCGCGAGCAGATCGACATCGGCCCCGAACGCGAGCCTGTGGAGGGCGGCCCTGCCTTCAATCGGCTCGTCGGCCCCAACCTGTGGCCCGCCGCACAGCCCGAGCTCAAGGCGGTCGTCACCGAATGGCACGACACGCTGACCGAGGTCGCCCGCAAGCTACTGCGCGCCTGGGCGGTCACCCTCGGGGCGGAAGAGTCGTACTTCGACGAGCCTTTCCGCGACCCGTCGACGCTGATCAAGATCGTCCGCTACCCCGGCACCCACGAACCCGAGCCGCAGCAGGGGGTCGGAGCGCACAAGGACTCCGGAGTGCTGACCCTGCTCTGGGTCGAACCGGGCAAGGGCGGCCTGCAGGTCGAACGGGACGGCGAATGGGTGTCAGCCCCGTCGGTCCCCGGCGCGTTCGTCGTCAACATCGGCGAGCTGCTGGAATACGCGACCGGCGGCTACCTCAAGGCGACCAACCATCGGGTCATCTCGCCTCGGGCACCCGAAGAGCGCATCTCCATCCCGTTCTTCTTCAATCCCGCGCTCGACCAGCAGCTGCCGCTCCTCGAGCTCCCAGCGGATCTCGCCGCCGCGGCGACCGGCGTCACCGACGATCCGAGCAACCCGATCCACGCCACGTACGGCGAGAACGCCATGAAGTCCCGGCTGCGCGCGCACCCCGATGTCGCCGCGATCCATCACCCGGACCTCGTCGACTCGAAGGTCTGACATCGGGCGGGGCGGCGCGTCCCGACCTACCCGGACATGACGAAGGCCGCCCCACACCTGGGGCGGCCTTCTCAAGAATGTTCTGCGCGATTGTACGCTGGCTCGCTCCGCGTTATCGGCGGAGACCCAGGCGTGCGATCAGCGAGCGGTAACGCTCGATGTCGACGCTCTGGAGGTAGCCGAGCAGACGACGGCGCTGACCCACGAGCAGGAACAGGCCACGACGCGAGTGGTGGTCGTGCTTGTGCTCCTTCAGGTGCTCCGTGAGGTCCTTGATGCGCTGCGTCAGCATCGCGGCCTGCACCTCGGGGGATCCGGTGTCACCGGGGTGCGTCGCGTACTCTTCGATGATCGCCTTCTTGACGTCTGCTTC
>JAZBLP010000022.1:0-35992 GCA_037033305.1 Actinomycetota bacterium
CGTTCTACTCGATCTCGGGTTCCGACTTCGTCGAGATGTTCGTCGGTGTCGGCGCATCGCGAGTGCGCGACCTGTTCAACGTGGCGAAGGAGAACTCTCCCGCCATCATCTTCATCGATGAGATCGACGCCGTCGGTCGCCACCGCGGTGCCGGCATGGGCGGCGGAAACGACGAGCGCGAGCAGACGCTCAACCAGATGCTCGTCGAGATGGACGGCTTCGACCCGAACGCGAACGTCATCGTGATCGCGGCGACGAACCGCCCCGACATCCTCGACCCCGCACTGCTGCGTCCCGGTCGCTTCGACCGTCAGATCGGCGTCGACGCTCCCGACTTGAAGGGTCGGCAGAAGATCCTCGAGGTGCACAGCAAGGGCAAGCCGCTGTCGAAGAGCGTCGACCTCGAGGTCGTCGCCCGCAAGACCCCGGGCTTCACCGGTGCCGATCTCGCGAACGTCCTCAACGAGGCCGCGCTCCTGACCGCTCGCTCGAACGCGCAGCTGGTCGACAACCGCGCGCTCGATGAGGCCATCGACCGTGTGATCGCCGGCCCCCAGCGTCGCACCCGCGTGATGAAGGACAAGGAGAAGCTCATCACCGCGTATCACGAGGGCGGCCACGCTCTCGCAGCGGCGGCGATGAACTACACCGACCCCGTGACGAAGATCACGATCCTGCCTCGCGGCAAGGCGCTCGGCTACACGATGGTTCTGCCGCTCGACGACAAGTACTCCGTGACGCGCAATGAGCTGCAGGACCAGCTCACCTACGCGATGGGCGGGCGCGTCGCCGAGGAGATCATCTTCCACGACCCGACCACCGGTGCCTCGAACGACATCGAGAAGGCGACCTCGATCGCCCGCAAGATGGTCATCGAATACGGCATGACCACCCAGGTGGGCCCGGTCAAGCTCGGCTCCGAGGGCGGCGACATGTTCGTCGCACGCGACATGGGCCGTGGCCGCGAGTACTCCGAGAAGGTCGCGGAGAGGGTGGATGCCGAGGTGCGCGCGCTCATCGAACAGGCGCACAACGAGGCCTACGAGGTCATCAGCGCCAACCGCGACATCCTCGACAGGCTCGCTCTGGCGCTGCTCGAGGAGGAGACGCTCGACCACAACCAGATCGCCGAGATCTTCACCGAGGTGAAGAAGCTCCCCGAGCGTCCGCTCTGGCTCTCGAGCGAAGATCGCCCCGTGTCGGAGCGTCCTCCGATCGAGGTCCCGAAGAAGGACGTCTCGCTGGCGGCTTCGGTCCAGGCGCCTGCGCCGGCTCCGCGCACACAGCCGGGATCGGCGGGAGCCGGTCAGGCTCGACCTGCGACGGCCTGATCCGTGTCTGTCGACCGCGCGCGTGTCGAACGGCTCACCAGGGAACTGCTCGAGGCGATCGGCGAAGACCCTGATCGCCCCGGGCTGAAGCAGACGCCGACTCGCATGGGCGACCTCTATGCGGAGTTCTTCGCCGGGGTCGGCGAAGACCCGGCTGCGCCTCTCGCGCACACGATCAGCGTCTCTCGTGGTCCTGCCCCCGACACGCTTCCGTCGGGGGCGGTGCTGCTCAGGGACATCCGGTTCCGGTCGGTCTGCGAGCACCATCTGCTGCCGTTCGCCGGGCGCGCGCACATCGCCTACCTCCCGGGCGAGCAGGTCGTCGGGCTCGGTGCGCTCGTGCGCGTCGTCGAGATCCTGGCCGCTCGCCCCCAGGTCCAGGAACGACTCGGAGAGCAGATCGCCGACACGATCGCAGAGCACCTCGACACCCGCGGAGTGCTCGTCGTGCTCGACGCGAGCCATGGCTGTGTGACGATGCGTGGAGGACGGCAGCCGGAGGCGTCGACGCTGACGATCGCCGCCCGCGGCGAGTACACGGACCCGATCGCGAGGGCCGAGCTCATCGCGCTGATCGGCGCCTCGAGTTCGGGGCACGCATGACGGGCATCTGGGGCATCGTCAACGTCACGCCCGACTCGTTCAGCGACGGTGGTCGCTACCTCGATGCGGATCGGGCCGTCGAACACGGCCTGCGGCTGCGGGCCGAGGGAGCCACCGTGCTCGACGTCGGCGGAGAGTCGACGAGGCCCGGAGCCGAGCGCGTGGGATCCGAGATCGAGCGGGAGCGTGTGCTCCCCGTGATCGAGCGCCTCGTGGCCGCGGGCGCGCCGGTGAGCATCGACACCATCAACGCGTCGACCGCGGCGGCGGCTGTGCGAGCGGGTGCACGGATCGTCAACGATGTCTCGGGCGGGCTCGCCGACCCCGACATGCTGGCCGCGGTCGCGGAGTCCGGCGCGGACTATGCGATCGGCCACTGGCGCGGATTCTCCGCCGACATGTACGCGCATGCCGAGTATCGTCGTGCCGCCCGCGAGGTAGCGGGCGAGCTGCGTGAGCGCATGGGAGAGGCCGCGGCCGCCGGCATCGCGCCGTCGCGTTTGATCGTGGACCCGGGGATCGGGTTCTCGAAGAAGGGCGGCCAGAACTGGGGCGTCCTCCGCGGACTCGACGAGATCGTGGCCCTCGGGCCTCGCGTGCTCGTGGGCACTTCCCGCAAGAGGTTCCTCGCCGAGACCATCGGCGGCGACCCGGCGGAGGTCTCCGAGGCGCGCCGCGACCTCGCGACAGCGGTCACGAGCGCTCTCGCCGCCCGCGCCGGAGTCTGGGCCGTCAGGGTCCACGATGTCGGTGCCACCCGCGATGCTCTGGCCATCGTGCATGCCTGGGAGGGATGAACAATGGATGTCCTCGACGAGATCGTGCTGACGGGGCTCACCGTCTTCGGTCGGCACGGCGTGTACGACCACGAGCGGGAGAACGGTCAGGAGTTCACGATCGATCTGCGCCTGCGGATGCCGCTGGGTGATGCGGCGACTTCGGATGACGTGGCCGACACCGTGCACTACGGGGAGCTCGCCGAGAACGTCGCAGAGGTCGTCGCGGGTGAGCCGGTCAACCTCATCGAGACGCTCGCCGAGCGCATCGCGGCCGTCGCACTCGCCGACGCCCGGGTGCACTCCGTCACCGTCACCGTGCACAAGCCGCACGCTCCGATCGCATTGACCTTCTCGGACGTCGCGGTCACCGTGCACCGGGCGCGACGGCCGTTCGCCGAGGAGAGGTCGCGATGAGTCGCAATCTCGCGAACCCGCCGAGTCTTCCGGGCCCCCGGCCGGGTCGCGCGGATGCCGTCGCCGTCGTGGCCTTCGGTGCGAACCTCGGCGACCGTGAGGAGACGATCCGCTCGGCCGCCGAGCGCATCTCCCGGTTGCCGCTGGTCAGATACGTCCGGTTGTCCTCGCTGCACGAGACGGTGGCGCTTCGACTCGACGGGCCGGATCCCGACGCCCCGGGCTATGTGAACGCGGTCGCACTCGTCACGACGCGCCTCGCTCCGTCGATCCTGCTCGGCATGCTGCACGCGATCGAAGACGAGCACGGGCGCGAGCGCCATGAGAGGTGGGGCGACCGGACGCTCGACCTCGACCTGATCGCCTACGGCGACGAGTCGGCGGAGGGCGACGGGCTTCAGCTCCCGCATCCGCGAGCGTTCGAGCGGCTGTTCGTTCTCGAGCCGTGGCTCGAACTCGACCGCGACGCCGTGCTTCCGGGTGCCGGCCGCGTCGCCGACCTCGTCGCCGATCTGCGGCGCCGGGAGCAGCGATGAAGCGCACGTCGATCGGAGTCCTCGTGGTCCTCGGCGTGCTCTCCGCCGGCGGGGGCTTCGTGCTCGACCACATGCTGACGGCGATGGGACGCACGACGTTCACCCCGTCGTTGCTGCTGCCCGTGCTGCTGCTGCTCATCGCCGCCGCATCGCTGGGCGTCGCCTGGCCCGTGCGCGCGAGCGTTCGCAACGGCATCCGCATCGATCCCTTCCGGGCGACACGAGCCGTGACCCTCGCCCGTGCCTCGAGCCTCGTCGGGGCGATCATGGCGGGATTCGGCGCGGGTCTGCTCGCGTTCCTCCTCTCCAGGCCCATCGATCCCCCGGTAGGGTCGACTGTGGCGATGCTGGCACTGATCGGAAGCGCGATCGTGCTCGTCGTCGCCGCGCTCATCGCCGAACAGTTCTGCACACTTCCGAAGGATCCTGATGACTCAGAACCCAGAGATCGAGCCGGGGATCCCGGCCCCGCTGAACTCGGCGGAGGTCACTGACCGCGCAGCGCTCGACGAGGGCACCTACACCCGGCTGCGCACCGCGCGCAGTGAGGCGAGGCTGGAACTCGACGGGAGCTGGCATCAGATCTCGCCGCGCTACGTGGTCTCGCAGATCCTGCAGAATCTGATCTTCATCGCCGTCGTGCTGGCGGTCGCGATCGTGCTGGCGCTTGTCCTGCACCAGACCTGGGTGTGGATCCCGGCCGGCGTCGTCGTGGTCATCACCCTGCTCACGTTGATCATCCTGCCGAGGCAGGCCAAGGCGATCGGATACATGCTCCGCGAAGACGACATCGTCTTCCGCAAGGGCATCCTCTGGCAGCGCATGATCGCCGTGCCCTACGGGCGCATGCAGCTCGTCGACATCACCCAGGGGCCGCTCGACCGCGCCTTCGGCGTCACCCAGCTCAAGATGGTCACCGCCGCGGCGACGACGGGAGTGCAGATCCCCGGGCTGACCCGGTCGGCGGCAGAGGCGCTGCGGGACACTCTGATCGAGGTCGCCGAGACCCGCCGGACGGGTCTGTGAGCGAGCACCGGGCGTCGGCGCCTGCGGGGGAGCGGGGCGCCGCGGAGGCCGGGGCGCAGACGCTCGCCGACGGCGAGTGGCATCGGATGCATCCGCTGACCCCGCTCTTCAAGGGTGGGCTGGCCCTCATCATCATCGCGGGCATCGCGATCGCCAACCTGCGCGACCGGCTCATCGCGTGGTTCGTCGATCTCTTCACTCCCGAAGAGGCGCACTACGACGATTTCAACGGCGGGGATCCTGTCGACTGGGTGCTGCAGAACAACCTCATCGTCATCGTGCTGCTCAGCGTGCTCGCGCTGGTCGTCGTTCTCGTCCTCATCTTCTGGTTCGTCTGGCGGTTCCAGCAGTTCCGGATCACGGGCGATCACGTCGAGGTCCGAAAGGGCATCGTCTTCCGCTCGCACCGTCGTGCTCCGCTCGATCGGGTGCAGGGCGTCAACCTCACACGGCCGTTCCCCGCCCGCATCATCGGACTTGCGAAGCTGGAGGTCGTCGGCGCGGGCACCGACTCCAACGTCGAGCTCGAGTATCTCGCGACCCCGCGCGCCGAGGCGGTGCGCTCCGACATCCTGCGCCTCGCTTCGGGCGCGCGCGCTGCCAGGCTCACGGCTGCGGATGCCGCGGCAGGCGTGCGCTCCTCCGGGGTCGCGGGATCAGGGGCCCCCGCGCCGGGTTCATCGCGAGCACAGCTCGTCGGATCGATGAACGCCGGCGTCACTGATCTCATCAGCGGCGTCGACCTCGCTGACGTCGAGCCCGAGAGCGTCGTCAAGATCCCGACAGGGCGTCTGGTCGGATCGCAGCTGATCTCGAGCGTGCTCTGGCTCGCCTTCTTCGGAGTCATCTTCGGAGTGGCCGTCGGCGGAATCGCGATCGGCTCACTGATGGACGGCGATCCGATCGGCGGCTTCCTGGGTCTCGGCATCACGCTGGGCATCGGCATCCCCATGGTCATCGCGGTCGTCGGCATCACCTGGGCGCAGATCTCGAAATCGCTGCGCTACTCGATAGCCCCGACGCCCGACGGCGTGCGCATCACCTACGGTCTGCTGACGACGGTGACCGAGACGCTGCCGCCGGGGCGCATCTTCGCCGTCGAGGTCACCCAGTCGCTGCTGTGGCGTCCCTTCGGCTGGTGGACCATCAGGATCAACCGCATGAGCGGCAAGAGCGCCGCCCAGCAATCGTCGGGTTCGGCTCAGCAGTTCAACGTGGTGCTGCCGGTCGGCAAGCGTGCCGATGTCGAGCGCGTACTCGCGCTGATCCTGCCGGACGCTCCGGTCGCCGACGTCCCACTCGTGTGGGAGCACGGCATCCTCGGGCCGGTCGCGGGCGATCCGTATCGGACGATGCCACGGCGTGCGTGGTGGCGCAGACCCTTCTCCTGGAAGCGCCACGGCTTCGCGTTGACCGAGTTCGGACTCCTGCTCCGGCGCGGAATCGTCTGGCGCAAACTGGCGATCTTCCCGCTCGCTCGGCTGCAGGGAGTCTCGCTCTCGCAGGGGCCGATCGACCGCGCGCAGCGCGTGTCGGGCGCGCAGGTGCACTCCGTGCAGGGGCTGATCACGGGTCACCTGGCGGGCCTCGAACGCGAGGACGCGCTCTTCCTCCTCGATGGCGTGAGCCCGGCGGCGGCCGCCGCTGCCGCGCGCGATCACACCCACCGGTGGGGTGAGTACGTGACGGATGCCGAGGGAGCGCAGGTCCCCGGGTACCCGGGAGCGTGGACGGGCGCCGGTGCGCCCGCCTCCGAGACCCCGGCGAGTCCGCCGGCTCCGCCTGCCATGCCGCCGGCTCCGCCTGCCATGCCTCCGGCTCCGCCTGCTCCGCCTGCCATGCCTCCGGCTCCGCCTGTCGCTCCGCCCGTGCCTCCGGTTCCGAACGGTGAGTGATCCGACGCGCCGCGACGGGCGCCTGGGAGTCGGCATCATCGGCGCCGGACGAGTGGGGCCGGTCATCGGTGCGGCTCTCGCCGGCGCGGGTCACGCGATCATCGGCATCACGAGCGGCTCTGACGACGACCGGGCGTCAGCGGTGCTGCCGGACGTCCCGATCCTCGACGCGCTCGAGGTCGTGCGGCGCAGCGAGTTGGTCGTGGTCGCGGTTCCGCACGATCAGCTCGCGGGCCTGATCGCGGGCATCGCCGAGGTCGGAGGCTGGCAGCTCGGCCAGCTCGTGCTGCACACCGACCCCGGTCACGGCATCGAGGTGCTCCGACCGGCGGCCTCGAGCGGAGCGATCCCGCTCGCCGTGCACCCGGCGATCACCTTCACGGGCACGTCGATCGATCTGCGACAGCTGCAGGCGGGCTACGCGGCAGTCACCGCTCCGGCAGCGGTGCTTCCGATCGCGCAGGCTCTGGCGGTCGAGATGGGATGCGAGCCGGTCGTGATCTCGGAGGCGGATCGGGGAGCCTACGCCGACGCGATCCAGACCGTCACCGAGTTCTCGCGCTCGATCATCTCGCAGTCGACCTCGCGCCTCGGTGAACTCGGCATCGAGAACCCGGGGGGATACCTCTCCGCCCTGGTGCAGTCGACGGTCGAGCGGGCGCTCCGCGACGCGTCTGGGCCACCCCCGCTGCTCTGACGTCAGCGACCGCCCGAGAAGCCGCCTCCGCCACCTCCGCCGGAGAAGCCGCCACCGAACGATCCGCCTGCGCTCGACGAAGAGCTCGCACTCGGTGCCGAGTACGTCGCCGACGCGTGCGAGGTGGCGGCGAACGCCGCGAGCTGTGCGTGGACGAACGGCGCGCTCGGGTCGCCGATCCACGACGCCCCGCGTTGCTCGGAGGCGTACACCCGCTCGAGAATCCCGCCCCACTCGTCCTCCATGCCGAACAGCATCGCGTAGGGGAGAAGACGCTCGTAGACGATGATCACGTTGGCGCTGCCGTCCTGTCGCCTCTCTGCGCCCGTGTACGACTGGAGCATCTGCAGCCGGTCGGCCTCGGCGACGCGGATGAACTCCCTGACACCCATGAGGTGTTCATACTGCCGGGCGCCTTCGGGGGTGAGGACGGTGTGCTTCGAGAAACCGTAGAACGACGACAGGAGGACGAGAAGGACACCGAATGCGATCGCGACGAACGCGGGAATCGCCGTGACGCGTCCTGCGATGATCCCCCACAGGCCGAGAGCGAAGCCGGCGAGCACGACGGCGATCGCGCACCACTGGAGGATCATCGCGGCTCTGCTGCGCGCCTTGGTGGTCAGCCCGCGCGACACCGCTGCCTCGGCTCCGCTCTGCGACAGCGTCTTCATTCGCGCGGCGAAGCTCTCACTCGCACCCGGGAGCTCGGCGACGCCGTCTGCGTCAGAGTCCGCGAACAGAGCATCCAGCGCCTGGGCGTCGAGCTCGTCGGGGATCCGTCCGCCGGGGAGACGTCGTAGCCGTGGCTGCTCGACGTCCGTGCCCTCTTCGATGCGCAGCAGGCCGCGCACGGCGAGGTGGACGATCTCGGCGGGGACGGGGTCTTTCGCACCGGGCACGATCGCGGCGGCCACCAACGGCGGCAGGGAATCCGGAACGTCGTACTGAGCGACGACGATGCCGCTGGATATGCGTCGCCTCTTCGTGAACGCGGACACGGCGACCCAGCTTCCGACCGACAGCGCGAGCCCGCCCATCGCTGCGATCGCGGGCACGGTGTCGGTCACGGGATCGGGTCGACGCGCGGACGGCTGCACCGCCGTGCCCGACTCGAATCCGATCGCGACGGTGACGCCCTCGCCGGGGGGCAGCTCCCTCATCTCGACAGCGAACTGCGAGCCGTCGGGGGAGGCGACGAGGTCGCACTCGTTCGTCGAGCCCTGCAAGCCGGTGTAGCAGCGGGCGTCTCCGGTCATCCGATCCGTCATCGTCTCGTCGAACACGATCTCCGCACGGAACTCCTCGACGGGCTGAGAGCTGTCGAGAGGAAGGAGGTCCCAATAGAACTCGTCGACTCCGGAGTCGGCCGCCAGGATCACGTCACGCATCTCGTACTCGATCACGTACGTCGTGAGTCCGCGCACGTAGTCGTCGTCGCCGGTGAGAACCAGCAGCAGTCCGTCCTCCTCCTCGGTCTCGTACGGCACGTCGGACCCGGTCTCGTCTGTCACCGACAGCACTCGCACATCGAGCCACGCGTTCTCGTAGCTCGTGGGCAGTCCGCGGACGATCCCCTTGTTCTGATCGGCATCGGGGAATCGGGCCGTGAGGGACTCGGTGACGTGCATGCGGGAGCGTCCGTCGTCGTCGAGTGCCACCTCGTACCGTGCCTCCCACGACGCGTACGAGAAGTCGTCCACGTCGGCGCGGACCCCTGTCGAGGTGTCGACCGGTGCTGACCCTGCTGCAGCGGCCGGTGCCATGGGCACGAGCAGCGCAGCTGCGGCGAGACCGATCGTGACGAGCGTGCGGGCGAGTCTGGTGGCTGCCATGCTTCGAGGCTACCCAGACTCGACCGCGGGGTGAGGGGTCGGACCTCGGTAAACTGGACACGACTTTCAAGGAGCCCCGAATGACTGACGCGTCTGCCGCGCCCGCGACGACCACCGCCGCCACCGAAGAAGACGTTCACGAGCAGAAGGCCGTGCGCCTGGCGAAGCGCGAGCGTCTGGTGGCGAACCGCGCGGATGCCGGCGGGGGAGCCTTCCCGGTCGGCGTGCCGGTGACACACCAGATCCCCGCGCTGCGAGCCGAGTACGGCGAGCTCGAAGCGGGTGCCGAGACGGGTGTCGTCGTCGGCGTCGCGGGTCGCGTGGTCTTCAGCCGCAACACCGGCAAGCTGTGCTTCGCGACCCTGCAGGCGGGTGACGGCTCGCGGATCCAGGCGATGATCTCGCTCGCCAATGTCGGGGAGCAGTCGCTCGCCGAATGGAAGGAGTACGTCGACCTCGGGGATCACGTCTTCGTGCACGGCGAAGTGATCTCGAGCCGCCGCGGCGAGCTGTCGATCATGGCCGACGGGTGGGCGATCGCCTCGAAGGCGATCCTGCCGCTCCCGAACGCATACTCGGAGCTCAGCGAAGAGGGTCGGGTCCGCAGCCGGTACCTCGACCTGATCGTCCGCGAACAGGCGCGCACGACCGTCCGCGCTCGCGCGGCGGTGAACGCGAGCCTTCGATCGACGTTCGGCAGCCACGACTACCTCGAGGTCGAGACCCCGATGCTGCAGGTGCAGCACGGCGGAGCATCCGCTCGCCCGTTCGTCACCCATTCGAACGCGTTCGACACGGAGCTGTACCTGCGCATCGCGCCCGAACTGTACCTGAAGCGTGCCGTGGTCGGCGGCATCGAGCGGGTGTACGAGATCAACCGCAACTTCCGCAACGAGGGCGCAGATTCGACCCACAGCCCCGAGTTCGCGATGCTCGAGGCGTACCAGGCCTACGGCGACTACAACCAGATGGCCGCTCTGACGCAGGAGCTGGTGCAGCAGGCAGCCATCGCCGTCGCCGGTTCGACCACGGTCACCTGGGCCGACGGCACCGAATACGACCTCGGTGGCGAGTGGGATCGCATCTCGATGTACGAGTCGCTGTCGGCGGCCTCCGGTCGCACGATCACCCCGAGCGATCCGGTCGAGGACCTGATCGCGTTCGCCGAGGCGAACGGTGTGGACCTGCCCGCTCAGGCCACACACGGCAAGCTCGTCGAAGAGCTCTGGGAGCACTTCGTGAAGGGCGACCTCGTGCGCCCCACGTTCGTGATGGACTTTCCCGTCGACACCTCGCCCCTCGTTCGCGAGCACCGCTCGATCGAGGGCGTCGTGGAGAAGTGGGATCTGTACATCCGCGGGTTCGAGCTGGCGACCGGATACTCCGAGCTCGTCGACCCCGTCATCCAGCGCGAGCGCTTCGTCGAGCAGGCGAAGCTCGCTGCTCGCGGCGACGTCGAGGCGATGCCGGTCGACGAGGAGTTCCTCCGGGCGCTCGAGCACGGCATGCCGCCGTCCGGGGGCATGGGCATGGGCATCGATCGCCTGCTGATGGCGATCACCGGGCTCGGCATCCGCGAGACCATCCTCTTCCCCCTGGTCAAGTAGCGGGCGTCGCGCCGCGTCTGAACGCCCACTCCGGCAGCATCGCCGCGTCGATCATCGTCGCGAGCAGCGCAGCGAGCCCGTACTCCGGGTCGATCGCGTGCACGAGTACGAGGTATTGCGCGGCATGGCTCGAGCGGCCCAGCGCCCACGAGAGCCATGCCGCCGCGGTGAGCGGAGCAGGCCTCGCCGGATGCGGGGCGAGGGCGGCCGCCGTGCGGACGAGTGAGAGGGCGACTGCGAGCCGCTGCGGATCAGGAGCGGGTCCGCGACCGAGGAACACGTCGCCGAGGTCGTCGGGCACGCTCGTCGTCGCGCCCGCGAAGTCGAGCTGCGCCTGGAGCGTGCGCTCGCCACCGCTGGCATCGGTAGCCCACTGCGTCAGTGCCACGTCTCGGAAGAGCGGTCGGTCAAGGCACCAGAGCAGGGCGGCGGTGGCGAACGGCGGCAGATCTTCCGGGGATGCGAGAACGGATTCGAAGAAGGCGGGGATGTCCTCGAGGAGCACGAGCGCGGCGATCGCCTGAGGGTTGTCCGCGCCCCGTGCCCCGGAGAGGCCACCTCGTTCGAGGAGCTCGGTGATGTCATGCAGCGCGCGCCCCACTCGCTCCTTGTCGGCGAAGCCGGCCGTGGGGAGGGCGGCACCTGACAGCTGGTCGCCGGAGACGTCGCCGATGCCCGGCACCTCTGGCGCGCGGCGGTCGAGGATGCGGACCTGCGGGGCGTCGTCGAGGTAGCTCGACCATCCGTCGGGTGTCACGCAGAGTGCATCGACGATCCGCAGGCCGGCGTCCTCCGCCCGACCGAGCAGCTCGTCGACTTCGACGGCGAAGGGCAGCACCAGCCCGTCGCGTGTGTGCTGAACGGGGTCATCCGTGTAGACGACGAGGGCGACCGCGTCCGTTCGCTCGACTCGCGAGACGAGTCCGACCGCGGCATCCGCATAGTCGGCGAGATCGTCGTGGCCGCGCGGGAGGTCGAGTCTCATCGCGCTGTACGTGCGTGTGCCGCAGAACGGCAACAGGACGAGGCTCTCGGTGGGGGTGAAGCCTGCGAGAGACGGGACGATGCTGAGGAACTCAGCGGAGCCGGAAGCGCGGAGCAGTGTTGTCATCCGGCGAGTCTCACCTCACGAGCACCCGTGCGGTCGGTCTCCACAGCTCAGAGGATCCATCCGCTGCGTGCGTCGAGTGTGGAGGAGCAGTGGGGTGGCGAGTCGCGTACCATGGACCCATGGAGAACTTCTGGCTCGCAGCCGCATGGTCGCTCATACCGACCATCGGGGTGAGCGTCGTGTTCTTCTTCGTGCTCCGCGGAATTCTGCGGTTCGATCGCACCGAACGCAAGGTGCACGCGCGCATCGAGGCCGAGGAGCGGGCCGCGCGCGGTCTGCCACCGCGCTCCTGAGCGGCGTCGGAACCATCGGCTACTGTGTAGCCAGCGCACCGTCACCGGTGCCCACTGAAGCGCCCGGCGTCGAGGTGCCGTGCGGCCGAGAGGACCAGGGATGACGCCCGAGATCTGGGCTTGGTGGACCGCGGCGTTCCTGATCGCCCTCGACCTGACCATCCGCATCACGGCGATCATCATCATCCCCCGCAACCGGCGTCCCACCGCGGCGATGGCCTGGCTGCTCGCGGTCTTCTTCATCCCGTTCGTCGGAGTCTTCCTGTTCCTGCTCATCGGGAATCCACGACTGCCGCGTGCGCGTCGTCGCAAGCAGGATCAGATCAACGAGTACATCGCCGAGACGAGCGAGCATCTCCACTTCGGCACGCTGCGTCCGAATGCGCCGAGCTGGTTCCCCCCGCTCGTCGAGATGAACCACCGTCTCGGAGCGCTGCCGATCTCGGGCGACAACGGAGCGCACCTGATCGCGGACTATCAGGATTCACTCGACGCGATGGCCGACGAGATCCGCAAGGCCCAGGACTACGTCCACATCGAGTTCTACATCCTGCAGTCCGACGCGTCGACGGACAACTTCTTCCGAGCGATGGAAGAGGTCGCAGAGCGCGGTGTGCACGTTCGGGTCCTGCTGGACCACTGGGCGAATCGGTGGAAGCCGAAGTACCGGAAGACCGTCGACCGGCTGAATCGGATGGGCGCGAACTGGCATCTGATGCTGCCGGTGCAGCCGCTGAAGGGACGCATGCAGCGACCCGATCTGCGCAATCACCGCAAACTCCTCGTCGTCGACGGCAAGGTGGCGTTCCTGGGCTCCCAGAACGTCACGGACTCGACCTACAACCTCCCCAAGAACATCAAGCGAGGTCTGCACTGGGTGGATCTCATGGTCCGCATCGACGGGCCGGTCGTGCTGAGCGTGAACGCCATCTTCCTCAGCGACTGGTACAGCGAGACCGACGAGGTGCTGCAGGAGATCGACATCTCGCACGCCGAGGCGGGCTCGGGTGATCTGGACTGCCAGGTCGTGCCGTCGGGGCCCGGATTCGAGGTCGAGAACAACCTGCGTCTGTTCCTCGGGCTGCTCTACGCGGCCAAAGAGAAGATCATGATCGTCAGCCCGTACTTCGTGCCGGATGAGGCGCTGCTGCTCGCAGTCACCGCTGCGGTCGACCGGGGGGTCGCGGTCGAGCTGTTCGTCTCGGAAGAGGGCGACCAGGCGATGGTCTACCACGCCCAGCGCAGCTACTACGAGGCGCTGCTCAAGGCCGGAGTGCGGATCTGGATGTACCGCAAGCCGTACATCCTGCACACGAAGAGCCTGACCATCGATGACCAGGTCGCTGTCATCGGCTCGAGCAACATGGACATGCGCTCGTTCGGTCTGAACCTCGAGGTGTCGATGCTCGTCCGTGGCGAGGAATTCGTCCTCGAGATGCGCGCGGTCGAAGACGTCTATCGCTCGCTCAGTCGGGAGCTGACTCTCGAGGAATGGATGCAGCAGCCGCTGCGGTCGACGGTGCTCGACAACCTCGCCCGTCTCACCTCCGCCCTCCAGTAGGGAGGCAGGACGGGGGTGCCCTCGGAGATCGCGACCGGTACCCTGTGTGCATGGCTTCCCCATCGCGCGTCGTCGCCGCTCTCTCGTCCCTGGCCGCCGTGCTGCTGTTCGCGGGGTGCACGATCGGACCCGGCGCCACAGGATCGCAGGCGACCTCGAACCCCTCGAGCGGGCCCGGTCAGAGCACGGATGACTCCGACGATGTCGAGGGCGCGCTGCTCGACGACGGCCGGATGTTCGCGGTCGTGACGTTCGGATCGTCCACCTGCGTTCCGCAGGTCGACGAGGCGACCGCCCAGGGCCAGACCGTGTCGGTCACGCTGGTCGACGTGGAGGGCGGCGGCGAGACCGAGAAAGCGTGTACAGCTGACCTCGCCTCCCGCGCGAGCATCGGCGCCCTGCCCGAGGGGGTCGATCCGACGAAGGAGATCACGCTGCAGGTGACCTACGGCGACCTGGTCGACGAGGTCGACCTCGACGGCGACCCGTCGTTCACCGGCACCCCCGGGTCGTCGACCGAGTACACGCCGAGCGCGGGCTGGTTCGACGACGGCTCGCTGGTTCTGCTCACCTGGGGATCATCGACCTGCCCGCCGGTGGTCGAGAGCGTCGAGGGCTCGGGCGCTTCGGGCACGGCGACGTTCACGACCGACGACGGCCAGGTGTGCACCATGGACATGGTGCCGCGGGCGACGATCCTCGAATTCGGCGAGGATGCCGTCGATGACGACGCCTTCACCCTCAACCTGGTCGGGGGGAACCTCGACGGCTCTGTCGAGGTGCGCGGCTGACGCTGGGGGAGCACGGTGCCCCGGTGATCAGAGCGATGCGACCGGGTGATCGGCCGGAAGCGCCAGCAGAAGCGCGCCGGGATCGACGCGACACGTGACGCGCACCGCCATCCCGAACTCGTCGCCGTCGAGCTCGATCGGGGTGGGAGAGGTCACGGCGGCTTCGGCGGCGGTACCGCGGAAGTAGTGCACCGAAGCGTCCCTGCCTCGCCGCTCGAGCACGCGTCGGCCCGCCCGCGAGCGTCGCAGCACCGAGTTGTCCCACCAGATCTTGCGCCACACGCCCAGCCAGCCCCAGACGCCGGTGGGCTGGATCACGGCGACGTCGAGCACGCCGTCGGTGATGGACGCGTCGGGGATCAGCGCGATTCCTGCAGGCAACGTGCCGCAATTGGCGAACAGGATGCTGTGCACCTTCGTCGAGTGCAGGCGGCCGTCGTCGATCTGGAACACCGACCGGAACGGCTCGGCGCTCACGAGCGATCTCGCCGCGCCGTCGACGTACGCGATCCAGCCGACCGATCTCTTGAGGTCGGGGCGGGTGTTGGCGATCATGTCGGCATCCAGCCCGACGCCGGCGAGAACGACGTAGGCGTGCTCCTCGTGCTCGCCGTTGGCTCGTGTCAGGCGAGCCCAGCCGATGTCGATCGCGTGGCGGAACTCGCCCAGGGCCGCGCGGATCATCTCGTCGGGATCGGCCAGCGGGAGTCCGAGATTGCGCGCCAGCAGGTTGCCCGTGCCACTGGGCAGGATCGCGAGCGGCACCCCGGTGTTGGCGACGGCTTCGGAGACAGCGCGCACCGTGCCGTCTCCGCCGGCCACCAGCACGACATCCACCCCGCGTGCGAGGGCCTCGGCCGTCGCACCCTGACCGGCGTCCTCGATCGTGGTCGGGTAGAACGCCGGATGCTCCCACCCCGCCTCTTGGGAGAGAGAGCGCACTCGCTCCCGCAGCTGCTTCCCGTCGACCTTGATCGGGTTGTAGACGAGCGCTGCCTGGCGTCGGCCGGTGGCGCTCGTGGTCATGGCGCTACTCTAGCCCGGGCGTCGGGCCGCCCGGACGCGGCGGACGCGCCCGGGCCGCACCATAGACTTGGTGGATGATCGACCTCGCACTCCTCCGCGAAAATCCGGAGATCGTCCGCCGCTCTCAGGCCGCCCGTGGCAATGACCAGGGCACCGTCGACACCGCGCTCGAGGCTGACCGATCGCGCCGAGCGGCGCTCGCCGCGTTCGAAGAGCTGCGCGCCGAGCAGAACGCCTTCGGCAAGCTGGTGGCCAAGGCCCCCAAAGAGGAGAAGGCGGCGCTCGTCGCTCAGGTCAAGGACCTCGCCGAGCGCGTCAAGCAGGCGCAGCAGGCCGCCAATGAGGCCGCAGACGCCCTCGCCGCCGCTCTGGCGCGCATCGAGAACGTCGTCGTCGACGGCGTCCCCGCGGGCGGCGAGGCGGACTTCGTCGAGCTGCGGCGCGTGGGTGAGGTCCCCGCATTCGATTTCGAGCCCCGAGACCACCTCGAGCTCGGTGAGATCCTCGGCGCGATCGACATGGAACGCGGCGCCAAGGTGTCGGGCGCGCGCTTCTACTTCCTGCGCGGGATCGGAGCGCGGCTCGAGATCGCGCTGATGAACCTCGCCCTCGACAAGGCGCTGCAGAACGGCTTCATCCCGCTGATCACGCCGACGCTGGTGCGACCCGAGATCATGCAGGGCACCGGATTCCTCGGCGAGCACGCCGATGAGGTGTACCACCTCGACAAGGACGACGACCTCTACCTCGTCGGCACCAGCGAGGTCGCGCTCGCCGGGTACCACAAGGACGAGATCCTCGACCTCGGCAAGGGCGCGCTGCGGTATGCCGGATGGTCGACCTGCTACCGCCGCGAGGCGGGCTCACACGGCAAGGACACCCGCGGCATCATCCGGGTGCACCAGTTCAACAAGCTCGAGATGTTCGTCTACACGAACCCGGAGGATGCCGAGGCCGAGCACCTGCGCCTCGTCGCGCTGCAGGAGGAGATGCTGACCTCCCTCGGTCTCGCGTACCGCGTCATCGACGTGGCTGCCGGCGACCTGGGCTCCAGCGCCGCGCGCAAGTACGACATCGAGGCCTGGGTCCCCACGCAAGGCGCGTTCCGCGAGCTCACCTCCACCTCGAACTGCACGACGTATCAGGCCCGCCGCCTCGACATCCGCCACCGCCCCGCAGCTCAGGAGGGGCAGACCGCGAAAACGCAGCCGGTCGCGACGCTCAACGGGACCCTGGCGACGACCCGGTGGATCGTCGCGCTGCTCGAGACGCACCAGCAGGCCGACGGGTCGGTCCGCGTGCCCGAGGTGCTGCGCCCGTACCTCGGCGGGCTCGAGGTTCTGGAGCCGACCGCGTGACAGCTCCCTGGCTCGTCGGGCTCGACGTCGACGGCACGATCATCCTGCAGGACGAGACCATGAGCCCTGGCGTCCCGGAGGCGGTCGCCCGGCTGCGGGAGGCCGGGCACGAGGTGACGATCGCCACCGGACGCAGTTGGATGGCCACCCGTCGCTATGTCGAGCAGCTGGAACTGACAGCCGAGTTCGTCGTGTGCTCGAACGGTGCGGTGACGATGCGTCGTGTCGGTGACGACTGGGAACGGTGGCACATCGAGACGTTCGATCCGTCTCCCGTGCTCGCTCTGCTGCGCGAGCGGCTCCCAGACGCCCGCTACATGGTCGAGCTCGGATCGGGTCTGCGGCTCTACACCGAGCACCTGGACGACTGGACGCTCGACGGCGGACGACAGGTCGGCTTCGAAGAGCTCGTCGCGGAGCCGGTCTCCCGCGTCGTGGTCGTCTCTCCGGGGCACGATGAAGAGGACTTCCATCGTCTCGTCGCGGATGCCGGGCTCAACGAGGTCTCTTACGCGATCGGCTGGACGGCCTGGCTCGACATCGCGCCGCAGGGCGTCGACAAGGGCACGGCTCTGGAGCGCGTGCGGGCCGAGCTCGGCATCCAGCCCGGGCACGTCTTCGTGGCGGGCGACGGGCGCAACGACATCGGCATGTTCGGATGGGCTCTGGGGCTCGACGGCCGGGCCGTGGCCATGGGGCAGGCGCCCGCCGAAGTCAAGGAAGCGGCCGGCGAGGTGACCGGCGCCGTCGAGGAGGGAGGCCTCGCGATGGCGTTGAACACGCTTCCAGCGGCCGCCCAGGTCAGCGCGGGAGAATAGAACTCGGCTAGACTCACGGCTTGTCGGCAGATTCGTCTGTCGGGAGGGTTGTCCGAGTGGCCGATGGAGCTGGTCTTGAAAACCAGTGGGCAGAGATGTCTCGTGGGTTCGAATCCCACACCCTCCGCATTCCAGGGACGGTGCCCCGCACCGCACGCTGAACCGAAAGGCCCCGAGTGAGTCCTCACACCCGCCGCCGTCGAACCATCGCGCGACACGGTCAGCTCCACTCGCCGGGCCCCCTCAGCCAGCTGCTCAAGTTCATCGCGATCGGTCTCGCCGTCGTCCTGGTGAGTGGCTTCGGCGTCGTCTCGTACATCGTCTACGACCTCTCGAGCACCGTCTCGGCCAACGCGGTCGAACTCGACAGCACCGTGGAGCTGCCGCCCGACATCAGCGAGTACAAGGGCGGATTCAATCTGCTGCTCACCGGTGTCGACACGTGCGAAGAGGCCTACGCCCAGTACTTCGGCGACCGCTGCACCGGCGCGGACTCCGAGGGCACCCTCAACGACGTGAACCTCCTCATGCACGTGTCGGAGGAGCCGCGCCGGATCACCGTCGTCAGCCTTCCGCGAGACATGATGGTCCCGATCCCCGAGTGCGAGGACGCCGAGGGCGACGTGCACTCCGCGATGAACAAGCAGCAGATCAACGTCGCCTACACCGACGGAGGGCTCAACTGCGTCGCCAAGACGGTCTCCGACCTCTCCGGTCAGGACATCCAGTTCGCGGCCTCGGTGACCTTCGGCGGTGTGATCGAGATCACCAACGCGATCGGCGGCGTCGAGGTGTGCCTCGCCTCTCCGATCAAGGACCGGTACACGGGCCTCGACCTCGCAGCCGGCAACCATGTGATCGAGGGCATCACCGCCCTGCAGTTCCTGCGGACCCGGCACGGAGTCGGCGACGGAAGCGACCTCGGCCGCATCGGCAACCAGCAGCAGTACATGTCGAGCCTTGCACGCACGCTCATCAGCGGCGAGACGCTCGGCAACGTGCCGATGATGCTGAAGCTCGCCACGACCGGTCTCGACAATGTCGAGGCGAGCACGTCGCTGGCCGACCCGATGAAGATCGTCCAGATCGCTCTCGCGGTGAAGTCCGTGCCCTTCGAGGACATCGTCTTCCTGCAGTACCCGACCTTCACGGACCCGGACGACCCGAACCGCGTCGTGCCCGACAAGGCATCGGCAGAGTCCATGTGGGACGCGATCAACCAGAACGCTCAGCTGCAGGTCACGCACCAGAACACCGAGAACGACGGCGTCGTCGTCACCGATCCGGGAACGCAGGC
This sequence comes from Actinomycetota bacterium, assembly GCA_037033305.1. GTDB lineage: Bacteria > Actinomycetota > Actinomycetes > Actinomycetales > Microbacteriaceae > Microbacterium. Next base: position 18,979 of record JAZBLP010000022.1, read on the forward strand.
GCCTGCGGAGGCCGGAGCGGAAGGGGCGACGCCGGACCCGTCGGTCGCCCCCGAGAACGTGGTGGCTCTGCCCGACACGATAAAGGGCAACTCGGCTGCACAGCAGACCTGCTCGAACGGAAACGTGCGCTGACGATCGCACGCTGACTGCGCTCTCCGTCACGAAGAACCGCCCCTGCGCTCCGGCCCAGGGGCGGTTCTCGGCGTTCAGCCCCGGTGTGCGGCGGGCTGATCGTCCGGGGGGTAGAGGACATCCATCAGAGCGCTGATGATGCCCGGCATGTCGACCGAGCGATCGATCATCCACTGCAGTTGCAGTCCGTCGGCGACCGCCTGGATCACGCGCGCCATGGTGTCCGGATCGAGAGCGGCTCGACGGTCGGCATCGTGGGCGAAGGCTTCGGTGATGCTCTCGCGGAGTCGCTCGCTGCGCTCGAGGAAGTAACGATGCGCCGGATGGGCGGGGTCGACGGCATCGACCGAGAGCCGGGAGAACAGCTCCACGACGCCCGGGACCTCGGTGTTGTGACGGATGACGTCGATGAATGCGGACTTCGCATCAGTGGGGTTCGAGGTCTGCGGGGCCATCCCGTCGTGTTCGTCGCGCGTGCGCAGCACCTCGGTGAACAGCTCCTCCTTGCTGCCGAAGTAGTGCAGCAGGGCGGCGGGGGTGACGCCGACGATTTCGGCGATCTGCTTGAGCGAGGCGTTCTGGTAGCCCTTGCGGCCGATCACATCGAGGGCACTCTCGAGGATCTCTTCGCGCCTGGCGACGCCCTTCGCGTATGAACCTCGTCGTGCCATCCCTCGAGAGTAATCCTGAACAACGTTTGAGATCCAATACTTACTGGCATATAGTTTTCGCAAGACACCGCTGTCGCCTGCGAAAGGAAGACCATGACCGACACCTCGGCATCCGATCTCACTCTCGAGGAGAAGGCGTCACTCACGAGCGGCGCGGACTTCTGGACCACGAAGGCCATCGACCGCGTCGGTCTGCCGTCGATCATGATGACCGATGGACCGCACGGGCTGCGCAAGCAGTCGGGGGGAACCGACCACCTCGGTCTCTCGAGCAGTGTGCCGGCGACCTGCTTCCCACCGGCTGTCGGCATCGGCTCGTCGTTCGACCCCGAGCTCGTCGAACGCGTCGGCGCCGCCATCGGAGTCGAAGCGGCCATCGAAGACGTCGCGATCGTGCTGGGCCCCGGTATCAACATCAAGCGGTCTCCGCTGTGCGGCCGCAACTTCGAGTACTTCTCCGAAGACCCGATCGTCTCGGGTGTTCTCGGCGCCGCCTCGGTGCGTGGCGTGCAGTCTCAGGGGGTCGGCACCTCGCTCAAGCACTTCGCCGCGAACAACCAGGAGTTCGACAGGATGCGCGCGAGCTCCGACGTCGACCCGCGCCCGCTGCACGAGATCTACCTGCGTGGCTTCGAGCGCGTCGTCAAGGACGCTCAGCCGTGGACGGTCATGTGCTCGTACAACCGCATCAACGGCGTGTACGCCTCGGAGGATCCGTGGCTGCTCACCCAGGTGCTGCGCGACGACTGGGGCTTCCACGGGCTGGTGGTGTCCGACTGGGGTGCCGTGAACGACCGTGTGGCAGGTGTCGCCGCAGGGCTCGACCTGGAGATGCCGTCATCTGGCGGGCGGACGGACGCGCAGCTCGTGGCAGCCGTGCGCGCCGGCGAGCTCGCCGAGAGCGTGCTCGACACCGCAGCGAATCGCACGATCGACCTGGTCCGCAAGGCCCAGCAGCGTCCGTCCGTGGCCGGTCCGCTCGACGTCGACGCGCATCATGCGCTTGCCAGGGAGGCCGCCGGCCGCTCGATCGTGCTGCTCAAGAATGAGGGAGACCTGCTGCCGCTCGCCCCCGGGCAGCGCATCGCGGTCATCGGAGCCTTCGCGACCGAACCGCGGTTCCAGGGAGCAGGGTCCTCGCTCATCAATCCGACCAGGGTCGACAGGGCGCTGGATGAGCTGCGCGCGATCGGCGGCGACGACGTGGCATACGCGCCCGGCTTCGCCGTGGAGGGCGGGGACGTCGCGGCATCCGGTCGCTCGTCCGACGACCTGCGCGCCGAGGCCGTGGCTGCCGCGTCGGCATCCGATGTCGCGGTCGTGTTCCTCGGCCTTCCCGCCGCGGAGGAGTCGGAAGGCTTCGACCGCGAGCACATCGATCTTCCTGCTGCTCAGCTCGCGGTGCTCGACGCCGTGGTCGAGGCGAACCCGACCACCGTGGTCGTGCTCTCGAACGGCGGCGTCGTCGCGCTGCCCTTCGCCGACCGAGTGCCGGCGATCGTCGAGACCTGGCTGCTCGGACAGGCGGGCGGCGGCGCGGTCGCCGACGTGCTCTACGGCGCCGTGAACCCGTCGGGCAAGCTCACCGAGACGGTGCCGGTGCGCCTGGAGGACAATCCGTCGTTCGGCAGCTTCCCCGGCGAGTTCGGTCACGTCCGCTACGGCGAGGGCGTGCTGGTCGGCTACCGCTGGTACGACGCCAAGCGACTCGATGTGACGTTCCCGTTCGGGCACGGACTCTCGTACACGACGTTCTCGTACGGTGAGGCGACGGTCGACGTGGCCGAGAACGGTGACATCGCGGTGCGCGTCGCCGTGAGCAACACCGGAACGCGTGACGGTCGCGAGATCGTGCAGGTCTATGCGGCTCCCGTGTCCTCCGTCGTGCAGCGTGCGCCGCGCGAGCTCAAGGCCTTCGCCTCGGTGGCGCTCGCCGCCGGAGAGACGCGCACGGTCGACCTCGTCATCCGCCGCGAAGACCTCGCCTACTGGGACGTCCGCGTCGACCGCTGGATCGTCGAGAGCGGCGAGTACACGGTCGAGGTCGCGGCGTCGAGTCGAGACATCCGCTCGTCCGCGCGCGTCGCCGTCGACGGCGATGCGGTCTCGCTGCCTCTCACCATGAACTCCTCGATCGGCGATGTGATGGCGCACCCCGTCGCGGGTCCGATCGTGATGGGCGCGCTCGGCGGGTTCCTGGGCGAACTGAGCGGCGCCGATTCGTCGGCGGCATCGATGATGCCCAACGACGAGGCCATGGAGAAGATGATGGCGTCGTTCCCGATCGGTCGCCTGATCGGGTTCCCGGGCGTCGACGTCACGCACGAGCAGGTCGAGCAGCTCCTCGAGGGTGCGAACGCGGGAACGCTCACTCAGGCCTGACGACACTCCTCGGCGCCGAGACTCATGCGCCGAGGCGGTCCCCGGCGTCGAGCAGAGGCGCGAAGCGGAGTCCGAGGCCGTGGTGCACGTTCTCGGTGAGGTAGCCGTCGGCGATCGTCACCGGCGAGGGGTCGGCGAGTGCTCTCAACGCACCGAAGCCGGCGTCTTCGACGTCTTCGACCAGGAGCTCGTGCCCGGTGTCGGGCAGAGTCAGCGCGAGCTGACCTGAGAGCTCCGGCAGCAGGTGCGGGTGCAGGGTCGCGCCGTGCGCGGCGACCAGCTCGGCGATGCGGAGGAACGGCGTGATGCCGCCGACCCGCACGATGTTGGGCTGCAGGATCTGTGCCGCCCCCGCACGCAGGAAGTCGCCGAAACGATGGGCCGTGTGCAGGTTCTCGCCGAGTGCGATCGGCACGTCGATGCGTCGCGCGAGCTCCGTGTGGCCGTCGAGGTCGTCGGCGCGCAACGGCTCTTCGACCCAGGCGAGGTCGAAGCGCGACAGCACCTCGACCGATGCGGCCGCCCGCGCCAGATCCCACCGCTGGTTCGCGTCGATCATCAGTGCTCGATCGGGGCCGAGCAGCTCGCGGACGGCGGCGACGCGATCGGCATCCTCAGCGATGTCGGGCTTTCCGACCTTGATCTTCACCGCCTCGAATCCCGCATCGATCCACCGCTGCACCTGGGCGAGCAGTTCGTCGAGCGAGTAGTGCAGGTTCACCCCCGAGCCGTAGGCGCGCACCCGTTCGCGGCGGCGGCCGATCGACTCGGACACCGAGCGACCAGTCGACCGGGCCTCGGCATCCCACAGCGCAAGATCGAGACCGGCGAGCGCGATCGTCGTGATCCCCCCGCCCCCGGCTTCGTGGAGGTGCTCCCACATCTCCTGCCAGCAGTCGCCGGGCGCGGCGGAGCGGCCGACGGCGGCGGCAGCGATGTCGTGGTCGAGCAGCGCGTGCACGGCGGACGCCCCGATCTGCGGGGTCCACGAGAAGCCCCATCCCTCGGCGCCGTCGGATCGCACGACATGGGTCGCGATCACGCCGACGGAGGTGACGTCGGCGGCCCACGGACGCGTGAGCGAGACCCTCTGCAGACGTGTCGACAGGCTTCGGATCGTCGTCACGGGCAGGTCATCTCTGTGCGCCAGGTGCGGGTCGGCCGCCAGCCGAGCAGGCGGGCCGCCTTGCCGGACGAGAACGCGGGGGAGGTGCCGGTCAACGCCGCAGCCGCGTGCTCGGTGCCTGGGTGGAACTCCGGCAGCAGCTCGCTCAACGGGCGGCGGGCGAGGGCGTCGTCGGCCCCCACGAAGAATCGCTCGCCGTTCGGGATGTCGTCGAGCGCGGCGAGGAGCATGTCCGTGAAGGCTGCGACGTCGCGGGCATCGACGTAGTTGAAGAGCGCGGGCGCGGAGAGCCCCGGATCATCGAGACGGTCGAGAACCGTGTGACCCTGCTGGGTGAGAGCGCCGGCCCACTCTTCGGGGGCGATCACGTAGCAGGGGCGGAAGGAGGCGAAACGCACATCGTCGCCCGCCTGACGCCGCAGCATGTCGACGGTCTGCTCGATGAGCAGCTTCGACAGGGCGTAGGCGTTCCACGGCTCGGTCGGCGACGTCTCGTCGAGGGGGAGGCGCTCCGGAGTCCAGCCGCGGGGTGCGCCGTAGCCGATCACGGTGGGACTCGATGCGGCCACGACCCGGTGGATGCCGGCGCGCACCGCTCCGCCGAGCACCGACTGGGCGAGCGCCGCGTTCGTGCGGATGATCACGTCCTCGGGTGCGCTGAAGGGCACCGCGATCGCCGCGAGGTGGATCAGCGCGTCCGCTGAGGTCGCGACGAGAGCGGATGCCGTGGCATCCGCATCCGTCAGATCGAGCGGCGACTGCGTGATGCCCTCCCGCTCGAGGGCTGCGGTGGGCTCCCGGTCGATCGAGACGATCTCGTGCCCGGCATCGGCGAGGCCCGTCACCAGCGTGCGCCCGAGGCGGCCCGAACCACCGGTGACGACGATCCTCATGGCCGCGCCAGCAGAGCGATCCCGAGCTCGTCGACCCTCACGGGAAGACCTGTCTCGAGCGAGCGGTTGCCCGCGATGCCGACGGCGATGGAGCGGATGCCGTCGGTCCAGTCCGCCGGACGCGCGAGAGGGTCGTCGCCCGGACCCTCGAACACGTCGGAGAGCAGCAGCTCGTCTCCGCCGCCGTGGCCGCCGTCGCCGCCGTCGATCGGGACTTCGTACGCCTCCTCCCAGTGGCGCTGCACGATCAGCCGTTCGGCCTCAGGGCGCACCGCTGTCGTGCCGTCGCCGCCGGAGAGGCTGGGATCGATGTGCGGGTGCAGACCCTCGCCGGCGAGCACGGCGCCGCGCTCGACCACGTCGAGCTCGACCCGCCCGAGCGTGCCGTTGACCGCGACGCGGTAGCCCTCCCAGGGGGAGTGCGCGTTCAGCGAGTACGACATCGTCGCGCCCGACGCATAGTCGACGACGAGTGCGAGGTTGTCTTCGATCGTGATGCCCTCGCTGAAGACGTCGAGGTCGCGACGGTACCCGTCGTGCTCCTCAGCGTCGAGGTACAGCGCAGTGAGACGCTCATCCGTGCGCAGGTCGAGTTCGAACAGATCGCCGTCGTCATGCGTCCCGCGGGCCGGACGATCTCCCAGACCCCTGCTCGCCGCATTGTCGGCCCCGTAGAAACGCAGTGCGCCCGAGGCGAAGACGCGCGTCGGCTGCGAGCGGATCCACCAGTTGACGAGGTCGAAATGGTGACTCGACTTGTGCACGAGCAGGCCGCCCGAGTTCTTCTTCTCTCGGTGCCAGCGGCGGAAGTAGTCGGCGCCGTGGTTCGTGTCGAGCATCCACGAGAAGTCGACGGACGTGACCTCGCCGATCGTGCCGTCCTGGATCACCTGGCGCAGCGCGCTGTTGCGGGGGGAGTAGCGGTAGTTGAAGGTCAGCACGACCTGGCGACCGGTGCGCTCGACGGCGTCCTCGATGCGGGCGGCGCTCGCCGCATCGATCGTGAGCGGCTTCTCGACCACGACGTCGGCACCCGCGTCGAGCGACCGGACGATCAGCTCGGCGTGCAGGTCGTCGCGCGAGCAGATGATGACCCGGTCGACGTGCTCGTCGCGGATCACCTGCTCGAGCTCGTCTGGCGTGGCCAGCCGGGGCGCGGGTGCGCCGGCCTCGGCGATGCGGTCGGCGTAGTGCGCGGCACGTACCGGGTTCGGCTCGATGATTGCAACGAGCTCGGCGCGGTCACTGTGGGCGCCGATGATCCCCTCGACGTACATCTGGGCGCGGGCTCCGGCTCCGGCGAGGGCGTAGCGGGTCTTCGTCATCGTCATCCTTGATCGATCGCAAATGGGGAAGCGCTTTCCACCGATGGTACACGAGCGTTTCGGCTCGCGCCCTACGGCGTCGACCGATCCGTCGCGCCGATTCAGCCGCCGGTCGAGCTGCGCACGATGAGCTCGGGCGGGAACACGGTCTGACGGGGGATGCTCTCGGGATCGGCCGCTTCTTCGAGCACGATCCGCAGCGCCGTGCGACCGATCATGCGGCTGGGCTGCCGGATGGAAGACAGCGGCACCGCGGCGGCCGCGGCGAACGGATTGTCGTCGAACCCGATCAATGCGATCTCGTCGGGAACGAGCAGGCGGCCACCCGACACGAGCGACTGCAGCAGCCCGAGGGCGAGCAGGTCGTTCGCGGCGAAGAGGGCGTCCGGCCATTCGCGGCGCGGCCGGGTGAGCAACCGCGCGCCGGCGGCAACGCCCTCTTCGACCGTCATCGCCGCCGTCGGCACGACCTCGAGCTCGACGTGCACGGCGGCGTTCTCGGCGGCGGCACGAGCCCCGGCGAGCCGGTCGGTGACCTGGCGCATGTCGAAGGGTCCGCCGACGAACGCGATGCGACGTCGACCGCCCTCGATGAGGTGCTCGACCGCGAGACGCCCGCCCGCGACGCTGTCGACCGACACCGAGGAGAACCCGCTGTCGGCGCTGAAGCGGTCGACCAGCACGGTCGCGATGCCGCTCGCGCGGAATCGGCGCAGCTGTGTCATGACGTCGCCATAGGGGGCGATGAGCAGGCCGCGCACCTGCTGCTCGCGGAAGAGATCGAGATAGACCTTCTCGCGGGACGGGTCGTCGTCGGTGTTGCCGTAGAGGATCGCGATGCCGTGGCTCGACGCCTCGTCTTCGGCGCCGCGGACGACATCGTTGTAGAAGGGGTTCTGCCCGTCGAGCACGACGAAGCCGACGGTCGTGCTCACGCCGGCACGGAGCTTGCGGGCCGCGTCGTTGCGCACGTAGCCGAGCTCTTCGATCGCCTGCGTCACGCGCTCGACCGAATCGCTGGAGACCTCGTCCGGACGGTTCAGGACGTTCGAGACCGTGCCCACCGAGACGCCCGCACGGACGGCGACATCGCGGATGCTGATCGGCATTCGGCTGTCCTCTCGTCGTCGGGCGGATCACGCTTCGGCATCGGGGCTTGACCTGAGACCGGCATCACATACACTAGCCTGAAACGAGCTTGAATCGATTCAGATAGAGTTCATTCCGATCATCATCCCCCTCAACGGAGAGGAAAGCCAGTGGTAGACGCAGCCTCCGCCCGCAGCGCTCCCCCCACCGCGCTCGAGCTGCATCGGGTCGTGAAGTCCTTCGGCCCCGTCGTCGCGCTCCGCTCCGGCAGCCTGACGCTCCGCCCCGGTTCTATCCACGCCCTCATCGGCGAGAACGGCGCGGGCAAGTCCACGCTCGTGAAGATCATGGCCGGTCTCTACCGCCGCGACTCGGGTGACTTCCGCCTCCACGGCGAGGACGTCGACTTCACCAGCACCGCCCAGTCGAAGGCCGCCGGTATCGCGGTCATCTACCAGGAGCCGACGCTGTTCCCCGACCTTTCGGTCACCGAGAACATCTTCATGGGGCGCCAGCCCACCGGCATCCTCGGCCGCATCGACCGCAAGGCCATGCGCACCGAGGTCGACCAGATCTTCCGCCGCCTGGGTGTGACGCTCGACCCCGACCGCATCACCGAGGGTCTGTCGATCGCCGACCAGCAGATCATCGAGATCGCCAAGGCGATCTCGCTCGATGCGAGCGTGCTGATCATGGACGAGCCGACCGCGGCACTCAGCGGCGTCGAGGTCGATCGACTGTTCGCGGTCGCCCGGAGCCTCCGCGACGAGGGGCGAGCCATCCTCTTCATCTCGCACCGCTTCGACGAGGTGTTCGATCTGTGCGACACCGTCACCGTCATGCGCGACGGCGCATACATCGACACCACGTCCATCGCAGAGACGACGGTCGATGAACTGGTCCGTCAGATGGTCGGGCGCGACGTGACCGAGCTGTTCCCCAAGCAGGAGGCCCTCGTCGGCGACCCGCTGCTCGAGGTCAGCGGCCTCACGCGTCCCGGTGTCTTCCACGACATCTCGTTCACGGTGCGCGCAGGCGAGATCGTCGCACTGGCGGGTCTGGTCGGCGCCGGTCGCTCGGAGGTCGCCCGCGCGATCTTCGGCGTGGATCCGTATGACGACGGAGACGTGCGGATGCTCGGCGCAGGCGTCGCCCGCCGCAATCCGACGGCCGCGATGCGCAGCGGACTCGCACTCGTGCCCGAGGACCGCCGCAAGCAGGGGCTCGTCATCGACGCGAGCGTCGGCGGAAACATCACGCTCGCGATCCGTCGGCGGCTCTCGAAGTGGGGACTCATCACCAGCGGCATCGAGAACCGTGCGGCGAAGGAATGGGCATCGCGCCTCGAGGTCAAGACGCACGCGCTCGACACCGTGGCGTCCACCCTCTCGGGCGGAAACCAGCAGAAGGTCGTGCTGGCCAAGTGGCTGGCCACCGACCCGCGCGTCCTCATCATCGATGAGCCCACTCGCGGCATCGACGTCGGGACGAAGTCCGAGGTGCACCGGCTTCTCTCGCAGCTCGCCGGCGAGGGCATGGGCATCCTGATGATCTCGTCGGAGCTGCCCGAGGTGCTCGGCATGGCGGATCGCGTGCTCGTGATGCGCGAAGGCCGGATCACCGCCGAGATCTCCCGCGACGACGCCACCAGCGAGAACGTCATGTTCGCCGCCACCCACTCATCGGAGCTGCACTCATGAGCACCACCACCGCACCGGCGGCCGCCGCTCCGGCGATCGCGAAGAAGCCCGGCGGCATCGGCCGTGCACGCGAGTTCGGCATCCTCGCCGCGCTCGTGCTCGTCGTGATCGCCGCCACCATCAAGAACCCCGCCTTCCTCTTCAGCTCCGACGGATGGCGCGACCTGCTGCTCACACCGTCGATCCTCATGCTCGTCGCGGTCGGTCAGGCGATCGTCATCATCACCCGCAACGTCGACCTCTCGGTCGGATCGGTGATGGGCCTGACCGCCTACCTGACCGGACGCCTGTTCGTCGACGTGCCCGGCATCCCGATCGTCGTCGTCGTGATTGCCGCCGTGCTGCTCGGTGCCTTCCTCGGTCTCGTCAACGGAGCGCTCGTCGCGTTCGCGAAGGTGCCGGCCATGGTGATCACGCTCGGCACGCTGTATGCCTACCGCGGCATCAACGTGCTGTGGACGGGCAGCGACCGCATCAACGCCTCCGACATGCCCAAGGACTTTCTCGCTCTCGGCACGCAGCAGATCCTCTTCATCCCCGTGCTGACGATCATCGCGGTGATCGTGCTCGCGCTCGCGGCCTGGTATCTGCGCAACATCCGCGGCGGACGCGAGTACTACGCGATCGGCTCCGACCCGTCGGCCGCCGAGCTCTACGGCCTCAAGGTCACCCGCCGCGTGCTCTCGGCGTTCGTGCTCTCGGGTGCGCTCGCAGGCCTCGCGGGCGTCTTCTACGCCGCTCGCTACGGATCCATCAGTTCGCAGGCCGGCAGCGGCTGGGAGCTGGATGCCGTGGGCGCCGCCGTCATCGGCGGCATCGCCATCACGGGAGGCGTCGGCACGGTGTGGGGCGCCGCGATCGGGGCGATGCTGCTGATGACCATCAACCGCGCGCTGCCGATCCTCGGCATCCCGGACTTCTGGCAGCGTGCCGTGGTCGGGGTGCTGATCATCGGGGCCATCGTGCTCGACCGGGTGCTCGCGGTCAGACAGAGACGCCAGCTCATCGAGGCGAGGGACGAATCATGACCACGACAACGACGACCACGTCGACGCGCGTCATCCGCGACTACGATCGCTCGCTCTGGCGGCGGATCTTCGTCAACCGCGAGTTCGCCATCATCGCGCTGCTCGTGCTGGTGACGATCGTCGCGGCTGTCACGGTCCGCGGCTTCGCCCAGCCGATCACCGCCAACTACCTGCTGCTCGACGTTGCTCCGATCCTGCTCATCGCCCTGCCGATGACGCTCGTCATGATCACCGGCGAGATCGACCTGTCGGTGGGTTCCATGGTCGGGCTCGCCAGCGTCGTCACCGGAGTCCTCACCGAGTCGGGTGCGCCGTTCGAGGTCGCGGCCCTTGCGGCGCTCCTCGTCGGAATCGTCGGAGGAGCGTTCAACGGCTTCCTCGTCACGATCGTCGGGCTGCCGTCGCTCGCCGTCACGATCGGTACCCTCGCACTCTTCCGCGGTCTTGCGGTGGGCCTGCTCGGCACCACGGCCGTGACCGACTTCCCCGAGACCTGGACTGCGCTCGCGAAGGCGAAGATCGCGGGGACGACGATCCCGTACATCGTGATCCCGTTCCTGATCCTGCTGGTGCTGTTCGCGGTGCTGCTGCACTTCACCCCGTTCGGCCGCGGAGTCTTCGCGATCGGACTGTCGAAGGATGCCGCCCGGTTCTCGGGCGTCAACGTCGAGCAGACGAAGTTCATCCTGTTCGTGCTGTCTGGCGTGGTCGCGGCCTTCGCGGGCATCTTCTACACGCTGCGGTTCGGCAGTGCTCGAGGTGACAACGCCACCGGACTCGAACTGCAGGTCATCGCGGCCGTCGTGCTCGGCGGAGTGTCGGTCTTCGGCGGACGAGGGCATCTGCACGGTGTCGTGGCCGCGGTGCTGCTCATCGGGGTGCTGGGCAGCAGCCTCCGCCTCGCCGGCGTCACCTCCGACGTCATCAACATCATCACCGGCGGTCTGCTGATCTTCTCGGTCGTCGCAGCCAGCGTCCTCGCGTGGGCGCAGCGCGTTCGAGCGAAAGCCGGCCCGCCACCACGCGTAGCAGCCTCTCCCGCACCATGAGGCAGCCTCTCATCGTCGGCATCCGCCTGCGGTGATCATCACGAAAGGAAGAACAATGATGTTTGCACGTAAGAAGATCGCGGGGTTCGCGGCGGTCGCCGTGGCCGCAGCGCTCGTGCTGACCGGCTGCGCCGACACCAGCGGCGGCTCGGGTGACTCGGGCTCCGGATCCGACGGCGGGTCCGACAACCTCGCCATCACGTTCCTGCCCAAGAACCTCGGCAACCCGTACTTCGACACCTCGAGCGAGGGCGGCAAGACCGCGGTCGACGAGTTCGGCGGCACGTTCGCCGAGGTCGGCCCGGCCGAGGCCACCCCCGACGCCCAGGTCAGCTACATCAACACCGCGACCCAGCAGGCCGTCGGCGCACTGGTCGTCTCGGCCAACGACCCGAAGGCGATCTGCGACGCGCTGAACGAAGCGCGCGACGCGGGCGTCAAGGTCGTCACCTTCGACTCCGACACCAACCCCGAGTGCCGCGATCTGTTCATCAACCAGGCCGACTCCGAGGGCATCGCCAAGGTGCAGGTCGACCTGATCGCCGACCAGATCGGCGGAGCCGGCGAGGTCGCCATCCTGTCGGCATCCGCCAACGCGACGAACCAGAACGCCTGGATCGACCTGATGAAGGAGTACGTCGCCACCGAGTACCCCGACATCACGATCGTCGAGACCGTCTACGGCGACGACGACGACCAGACGTCGTTCGACAAGACGGCAGCCCTTCTGCAGAGCCACCCGAACCTGAAGGGCATCATCTCGCCCACGACGGTCGGTGTCGCTGCGGCAGCTCGCTACGTCTCGACCTCGGACTACAAGGGCAAGGTCGCCATCACCGGTCTGGGCACGCCGAACCAGATGCGCGAATACGTCGAAGACGGCACCGTCACCGCGTTCGCGCTGTGGAACCCGGCCGACCTCGGCTACCTGGCGGCCTTCGCCTCGAAGGCCCTGATCGAGGGTGAGATCACCGGCGAAGAGGGCGACACCTTCGAGGCCGGCGACCTGGGCGAGTTCACCGTGGGCGCCGACGGCGTCGTTCTGCTCGGCGACCCGTTCGAGTTCAACGCAGACAACATCGGCGAGTTCGACTTCTGAGTCGGGTTCGCGGGGGCGTCGGGGCTTCGGCTCCGGCGCCCCTTTTCATGCCTCCGAGGGTCGTGCCTAGGGTTCTCGACCGTTACGGATGGCTGCTCAGATCACGAATGGATGCCGAGAAAGGGGTTTCTCAGCATCCATTCGTGATGTGGGCAGCCAAGTGGGCGGCGGCGAGAGGCTACGGCGGCTGCGGACCCTGCGGACCCTGCGGACCCTGCGGGTCAGCGCGGGTCGAAGCGCTCCGGCTCGTGGGTGGCCGCGACGAGGGCGCGCAGCTCCTCGAGAGAGGCGGGGGCGGCACCAAGGGCGCGCGCCTGCACGAGCACGTTGCCCAGTGCCGTCGCCTCGACGGGGCCTGCCAGCACCGGAAGGCTGGTGCGATCGGCGGTGGCCTGGCACAGCAGCCGGTTCAGCGAGCCGCCTCCCACCAGATGGATGCTGTCGAGTTCGCGCCCCGACAGATCGGATGCCGTCTGCACGGCAACCGCGAATGCTGTCGCGATGGACTCGACGATCGACCGGGCGAACGCGGAGCGGGACGACGGCGCCGCAGAACCCAGAAGGGCCGCGATGCGTGCAGGCATGTCTCCCGGTGCACTGAGCGACGGGTCGTTCGCATCGAACAGCGGCACGTCGGCCGTGACCGCGGATGCCGCCGCGAGCAGCTCCGGCAGGTCGATCGAGGATCCGTCCTCCGCCTCCCACGCCCGCACGGTCTCGCTCAGCAGCCAGAGCCCGGTGACGTTGTGGAGGAAGCGGTAGCGCCCGTCGACGCCGAGCTCGTGCGTGAAGTTCGCCTCGCGAGCGGCATCCGTCAGCACCGGCTCCGCCAGTTCGACGCCGACCAGGCCCCAGGTGCCGCACGAGATGTAGGCCGAGTGCCGGGTCGACAGGGGAGCGGCGACGACGGCGGATGCCGTGTCGTGCGAACCGACCGCGATCACGGGCAGTTCCCTGCCGATGCGCTCGACCAGATCGGCGCGGAGGGTGCCGATCGTCGCGCCGGGGTCGACCAGCGTCGGCAGCACGGCCGACGGGATGCCGAGGCGTTCGGCCAGCTCCGTGTCCCACTCGCCCGACCGGACGCCGAGGAGGCCCGTCGTCGACGCATTGGTGCGCTCGGCGACGGCCGTTCCGGTGAGCAGGAACGCGATGAGGTCGGGAACCAGCAGGGCGGTGTCGGCGTCGGCGAGGCGTGTGTCGACGCGGTACTGATACAGCGTGTTGAACGGCAGGAACTGCAGTCCGTTGCGGCCGTACAGCTCGGCGAAGGGCGCGATCGTGTGCACCTCGTCGACCCCGCGCACGGTGCGGTCGTCGCGATAGTGGAACGGCTCGGCGAGAAGCGCGCCGCCCTTCAGCAGGCCGTAGTCGACCGCCCACGAGTCGATGCCGATGCTCTCGATGCCCGGCTCGCGGCGCACGGCCTCGGCGAGACCTGCGACGACGTGCTCGTAGAGCGCGCCGAAGTCCCAGTGCAGGCCGTCCTCACGCTCGACGGGTCCGTTGGGAAACCGCGAGACGAGCTCGAGGTCGAGCCGGCCGTCGCCGATCCGCCCGATCATGACGCGACCGCTGGTCGCCCCGAGGTCGACGGCGGCGACGGCCCGGACGGTCATCGCAGGAACGCCGCGGCGACGCCGGAGTCGACCGGGATGTGCAGGCCCGTGGTGCGGCTGAGTTCGGGGCCGGTGAGCACGTAGACGGCATCCGCCACGTTCTCGGGGACGACCTCGCGCTTGAGGATCGTGCGATTCGCGTAGAACTGACCGAGGTCCTCTTCGGCGACCCCGTAGGTGGCAGCTCGGTTCGCGCCCCAGCCGGAGGCGAAGATGCCCGAACCGCGCACGACGCCGTCGGGGTTGATGCCGTTGACGCGGATGCCGAACTCGCCGAGCTCGACCGCCAGCAGCCGCACCTGGTGCGCCTGATCGGCCTTCGTCGCCGAGTACGCGATGTTGTTCGGGCCGGCGAAGACGGAGTTCTTCGATGAGATGTAGATGATGTCGCCGCCGAGCTTCTGGTCGATCAGCACGCGGGCTGCGGCCTTCGACACGAGGAACGATCCCTTCGCCATGACGTCGTGCTGCAGGTCCCAGTCCTTCTCAGTGGTCTCGAGCAGCGGCTTCGACAGCGAGAGTCCGGCGTTGTTGACGACGAGGTCGACGCCGCCGAACGCGAGCACGGCGTCGTTCACCGCTGCCTGGATGGCGTCCGCGTCTGCGACGTTCGCCGCGACGCCGATCGCGACGTCGGAGTTCCCGAGTTCAGCCGCAGCGGCCTGAGCCTTCTCGAGATCGAGGTCGGCGATGACGACGCAGGCGCCTTCGGCGGCGAGACGGGTGGCGATGGCCTTGCCGATGCCGCTGGCGGCCCCGGTGACGAACGCGACGCGGCCCTGGTGCGACTTCGGCTTCGGCATCCGCTGCAGCTTGGCCTCTTCCAGCGCCCAGTACTCGATGTCGAACTTCTCGGCGTCGGAGATGGGGGAGTAGGTCGACAGCGCCTCGGCGCCGCGCATCACGTTGATCGCGTTGACGTAGAACTCACCGGCGACGCGGGCGGTCTGCTTGTTCGCGCCGTACGAGAACATCCCGATGCCGGGCACGAGCACGATGAGGGGGTCTGCGCCGCGGATCGCCGGCGACTCGGCGGTCGCATGCGCGTCGTAGTAGGCCTGGTAGTCGGCGCGGTACTCGGCGTGCAGCTCGTGCAGGCGCGCGATCTGCTCCTCGGCCGAGGCCGTGGCGGGCAGGTCGAGGATCAGCGGCTTGACCTTGGTGCGCAGGAAGTGGTCGGGGCAGCTGGTGCCGAGAGCCGCGAGCTCGGGAGCGCGCTCCGAGGCCAGGAAGTCGAGCACCACGTCGGAGTCGGTGAAGTGGCCGACCATCGGCTTGTCGGTCGAGGCGATGCCGCGGACCGTGCCGGCGAGGGCCGCTGCGCGTTCGCGCCGCTCGGCCTCGGGAAGCGCCTCGAACCCGGCACGCACGCCGCCGAACGGGTCGGCCTTGCCGTTGGCCTCGATGTAGGCGGCGGCCGTGTCGATGATCCACAGCGAGTTCTTCTCGGACTCCTCCGAGGTGTCGCCCCACGCGGTGATGCCGTGACCGCCGAGGATCGTGCCGATCGCCTGCGGGTTCGCCTTCTTGATCTCAGCGATGTCGAGTCCGAGCTGGAATCCGGGGCGGCGCCACGGCACCCACACGACCCTGTCGCCGAAGATCTTCGCCGTGAGCTCTTCGCCGTCGGCGGCGGTCGCGATCGCGATGCCCGAGTCGGGGTGCAGGTGATCGACGTGCGCGGCGTCGACGAGGCCGTGCATCGCCGTGTCGATCGACGGAGCGGCGCCGCCCTTGCCATGCAGCGTGTAGTCGAACGCTGCGACCATCTCGTCTTCGCGCTCAAGACCCGGGTAGACGTCGACCAGCGCGCGCATGCGGTCGAGGCGCAGCACGGCGAGACCCTGCTCCGTGAGGGTTCCCAGGTCGCCACCGGACCCCTTGACCCACATCAGCTCGACCGGCTGGCCCGTGACGGGGTCGGTGTCAGTGCCCTTCGCCGAGGTGTTGCCGCCGGCGTAGTTGGTGTTCTTCGGGTCGGCGCCGAGGCGGTTCGACCGCTCGATGAGCGCGGCGGCGGTGGGGTTGGTCATGGCTGTTCCCTGTTCTGTGGAGACGTGGCGAGGATGCGGGCGGCGAAGCGGTCGATCGATGCTGTCGCTGCCGCGAGTTCGGGCTGATTGAGGTGGCCGTGGCGGGTGCCCGGCTCGGTCGAGATGTCGAGGTCGATGCCGGCGTCGTGCAGCGAGGCTCCGAACGCCTCACCGGAGACGCGGAGCTCGTCGACTTCGCCGTTGATCATGATCGTGGCGGGGAAGTGCGAGAGGTGTGCGGGGGATGCCGTGCCGGGAATCGCGTAGATGTCGCCACTCTCGGCCGCTCCACCGAGGTAGTTCTCGTACATGCCGCGCACCGGTTCGGGGCCGAACACGTCGGCATCGGGATCCGCGTCGAGAGCCGCGCGCAGCGCGGCATCAGGGGAGCCCTGCACCGCGTGCAGCGTCGGATAGGCGAGTACTGCGAGCGCGGGAAAGGGACCTGGACTGTGACTGAGCCGGAGTGCGGCGCCGGCCGCGAGATTGCCTCCCGCGCTCGCCCCGCCGATCGCCCACGGCCCGGGGGCGAGATCCGACTCGACCGCCCAGCGGAACGCGGCCTCGACCTCGTCGGACGCGATGGGGTAGTGCACGCCGTCTCGCTCGGGTGTCCCGGCTGCCGCAGCCCAGGTGCGAGGGAACGGAGCCAGCGCGTAGTCGACCGACACCACGACGATGCCGCGGTCGGCAAAGCTCTGCGCGACCCAGTCGGCCTCCGGCATGTCGAGCTCGCCGGCGGCGAATCCGCCGCCGTGCACCCAGACGAGTCCCGGGCCCACGGGGTTCTCCGGCGTGTACACGCGCACGCGCAGCGGGCCGTGCGGTCCGTCCAGCACCTGGTCGCTCACAGCATCCATCCTTCTT
>JAZBLP010000022.1:36002-43945 GCA_037033305.1 Actinomycetota bacterium
GCGCCCCAGCCGGCCTGGACGCCGCCGACGCGCTCGGCGGCGATCTTCTGCTGGTACCCCGACTCGGCGTAGGCGGCCATCGGGTCGGCTGCCAGACCACGCGACTCCCGCCATTCGGCGAGGGCGGGGCGCACGTCGGTGTAGAACGCATCCATGAAGACCGCGTTCGCCGCGAGGACATCGCCGGACTTCTGTGCGGCGGTCAGGGCGTCGCGGTCGACGATCAGCGCACGCGCCGTCATCTCCTGCACGTTCAGCACCGAGCGGATCTGACCGGGGATCTTGTCTTCGACGTTGTGGCACTGGTCGAGCATGAACGCCACCTCGGGGTTGTTGAGGCCGCCGCCGCGGACGACCTCGAACAGGATGCGGAACAGCTGGAACGGGTCTGCCGCGCCCACGATGAGGTCGTCGTCGGCGTAGAAGCGCGAGTTGAAGTCGAACGAGCCGAGCTTGCCGAGGCGCAGCAGCTGCATGACGATGAACTCGATGTTGGTTCCGGGCGCGTGGTGGCCGGTGTCGAGGCACACCATCGCCTTGTCGCCGAGCGACGAGACCTGGGCGTACGACGTGCCCCAGTCGGGAACATCGGTGTGGTAGAAAGCCGGCTCGAAGAACTTGTACTCGAGCACGAGGCGCTGGTCGTCGCCGAGGCGGGCGTAGATCTGCTGCAGCGACTCCTGGAGGCGGTCCTGGCGGCCGCGCAGATCGGCCTGGCCCGGGTAGTTCGAGCCCTCGGCGAGCCAGATCTTGAGGTCGCGGCTGCCCGTGGCGTCCATCACGTCGATGCAGGCGAGGTGGTGCTCGATCGCCTTCTGGCGGATTGTGGGGTCCTCGTGAGTCAGGGCGCCGAACTTGTAGTCGTCGTCCTGGAAGGTGTTGGAGTTGATCGTGCCCAGGGTCACGCCCAGGTCCTCGGCGTGCTTGCGCAGATCCGAGAACGAGTCGACGAGGTCCCACGGGATGTGCAGGGCGACCGAGGGCGCGAGCGCGGTGTACTTGTTGACCTGCGCGGCATCCGCGATCTTCTCCCACGGGTCGCGGGGGGTGCCGGGCGTGCCGAACACCTTGAAGCGGGTGCCAGAGTTGCCGAACGCCCAGCTGGGCAGTTCGATGCCCTGCTTCTCGAGGGCGGCGAGGTTGTCGGACGAGAGGATGCTCATGAGGCGCTGCCTTCGGTGTGGGTGCGGTTGTCGATGTCTGCTGCGGGGGAGTCGCCGGCGTCGGCGAGCTGGTCTTCGAGGTGGAACACCTCGGAGAGTGCGGTGGCGGCCTGGTCGGGGCGTCCGTCGAGACCGATGAAGAATCGGCTCATCTCGGCCTCCCAGCGCGCGGCGACGGGAGAGGCGGCGAGATACGCCTGTGCGGCGGCATCGTCGTCGGTCTCGTAGTAGCCGACGAGCGTGCCGCCGTCGGCGAGGAACAGCGAGTAGTTGCGGCGACCGGCGGTCGCGATCTCGGCCAGCATCTCGGGCCAGACCGGCGAGTGACGGGCGAGGTATTCGTCGAGCAGTTCAGGACGCACCTGCAACTGGAACGCGACGCGGGTCATGGTGGTTCTCTCTTCATCGAGCGGTTTTGAATCGTTTCATTCAATGAGTCAACCCTAGACAGGGGCGAAGGAAGTGTCAAGCGAGCGTCGGCGCCTAAGCCGCGGTGATGATCGCGTTGTCGAGCTGATCCGCGTCCACACCCGGGCGCATGGCCGCGTTCGTGAGCAGCACCCAGCAGATGCCCGCCGTCGGATGCACCCAGAACTCCGTGCCCGCCCACCCGCCGTGGCCGAAGACGTCGCGATCGACGAGTCCCGGCGCGCGCGAGCGGAGGTTGAACGTGAAGCCCCAGTCCTGACCGCGCTCGGACGGGTATGGGTCGAGGCGGGGGATCGCACCGGTCAGTGGGCGGAGCATCATGGCCAGTCCGGCCGGTGAGAGGATGCCGTCCTTTGCTCCCTGGCCGATGCGCAGCAGCTCGGCGCCGAGGTGGAGCAGATCTTCGGCGCGGCCCAGGAGCCCTGCGCCGGGAGCACGGGTGGCGTGGAACCGGTCGAGGTCGAGACCGCCGGCCGCCGCATCCGGAACCCCGACGGACTCGGTCGTGTCGAGGGTCAGTCCGATCGCGCCGATCTGATGCGCCCAGTCGACCGTGCCGGCATCCCAGGTCGATCCCGTCGCGTGCTCGATCAGTGCGGCGATCCCCTCGAAGGCCAGGGTGGAATAGCGTGACGCGGTGCCCGCGGCGAAGTCCCGCCCCTGGGTGAGCAGCTCCTCGCGCAGCGGACGCGCGGTGTCGAGAGCAGGCTCGGAGATCCCCGAGGTGTGAGAGGCGAGGTGCCACAGTCGCACGACGTCGTCGCGCGAGGTGCCGAACTCCGGCAGAGCGTCCGTCAGCGGCGTGAGAGGGGTGAGCAGTCCGCGTTCGATGGCTCGCGTGGCGGTGATGCCGGTGAGCACCTTCGTGATCGAGAACAGCGGATAGACGGCATCCGTCGCGGCACCGAAGCCCTCGAGGTCGACGATCCCGTCGGCGGTGGCCATGCCGAGTACGGCTGTCGGCAGGCGTTCCGCCTGCACATGGCCGCGTGCCCAGTCGAATGCGGCGTCGAAGGTCATGGCTGCTCCTGCTGAGTCGGATGGTCGCGCTTCCCAGACGGGTGCGGTGACTCTACGATAGGACCATGGCACAGAAAGCGCTTTCCCACCCGGCCGCGCTCATCGACGGTGATCACCCCACCCGTTCTGTGCTGCGCCTCGTCGCCCGCCGTCCCTGGCGGCTCACCTTCGCGATCACCGCCTTCGCGATCAAGGAGATCCCGCTGTGGTTCCTGCCGGTGATCACCGCCGCGATCATCGACGTCGTCGCGAGCGACGGCGATGTCACCGAGGTGCTGTGGTGGTTCGCCCTCGCTGCGGTGCTCCTGCTGCAGAACTACCCGAACCACATCATCTACACGCGAAACTTCATGACCGTGGTGCGAGACCTCGGGGCCGACCTCCGGAACGCCCTGACCGCGCGTCTGCAGAGCCTCTCGATCGGGTATCACACGAGGGTGAGCTCGTCGATCGTGCAGACGAAGGTGGTGCGAGACGTCGAGAACGTCGAGCTCATGCTGCAACAGGTCACGCATCCGCTGCTGTCGTCGACCATGGTGATGCTCGGAGCGCTCAGCATGACGGCCGTCACCGTGCCGCAGTTCCTTCCCGTCTACGCCCTCGCCGTGCCGATCGCCATCGGCATCCGCTACGGCATGCGCAATCGATCGCAGCGTCGCAACGAGGTGTTCCGGCGCGAGATCGAGACGCTCTCGGCCCGCGTCGGCGAGATGGCGTCGCTGATCCCGGTGACCCGCGCTCATGGGCTCGAAGAGACGGCGATCGATCGCGTCGCGGGCGGTGCGGACGGGGTGCGTCGGGCCGGACTCGACCTCGACCTGCTGAACGGCCGGGTGGCCTCGATCTCGTGGGTGGCGATGCAGTTGCTCGGCGTCGCCTGCCTCATGCTCGCCGCGGTGTGCGCGCTCACCGGCTTCCTCCCGATCACGCCGGGCGAGGTCGTGATGCTCTCGAGCTACTTCACTCTGCTGACGGGCGGGCTCACGCAGCTCCTGATGCTCATCCCCGTCGGTGCCCGAGGTCTCGAGTCGGTGCGCTCGATCGCCGAGGTGCTGCAGGAGCCCGACATCGAGCAGAACTCCGGCAAGCGCGTCGTCTCGGCTGTCGCCGGCGAGATCGTGCTCGAGTCCGCGACGCATCGCTATGCGGATGCCGACGAGGACGCCCTGATCGAGATCGATCTGCGCATAGCCCCCGGGGAGACGGTCGCCTTCGTGGGATCGTCCGGCTCGGGCAAGTCGACCCTTCTGAACCTCGTGCTCGGATTCGTCCGGCCGACGAGCGGTCGCATCGTGCTCGACGGCGCCGACATGCAGGAGCTCGACCTGCGCACCGTGCGCCGGTCGATCTCGGTCGTGCCGCAGGAGTCGGTGCTGTTCGAGGGATCGGTCTTCGACAACATCGCCTACGGCATGCCGGACGTCACACCCGATCGTGTCGAACAGGCGCTGCGGGACGCCAACGCCTGGGAGTTCGTGAGCGAGCAGCCGCAGGGGTGGGACACGGTGGTCGGCGAGCGCGGCGCGCGCCTCTCGGGCGGTCAGCGCCAGCGTCTTGCCATCGCCCGGGCGCTCGTGCGTGATCCGCGGATCCTGCTGCTCGACGAGGCGACCAGCGCCCTCGACCCGGAATCCGAGGGGCTCGTCAAAGAGGCTCTGGAGAGGCTCATGCGCGGGCGGACGACGCTCGTGGTCGCGCACCGGCTGTCGACGATCCGGCAGGCCGACCGCATCGTGGTGCTCGAGCACGGACGTATCGTCGAACAGGGCTCGCATGACGAGCTGCTCGCCGCCGACGGGCGATACGCCCGCCTGCACCTGGTGCAGAACGGGATCAGATGACCCCGGCTCAGCGTCCTGAGGAGGAACGATGACATCCCAGAAGACCCTTCGCGCGGCCCTGGTCGGCACCGGGGCGGTGGCGAACGCGCACGCCCGCGCGGTCGCCGCGTACCCGCGCGCCGAGCTCGTCGCCGTCGCCGACCTCAGCCGGGAGAAGGCGCAGGAGTTCGCCGACCGATACGGCATCGAGGCCGCCTACGGCGACCTCGATGAGATGCTCGCGGCCGAGCAGCCCGACGTCGTGCTCGTCTGCACCCCGCCCGGGCCGCACCGCCCGCAGTCCCTCGCCGCCTTCGCGGCCGGCGCGCATGTGATCGTCGAGAAGCCACCGGCACCGTCGCTCGACGAGCTCGACGAGATGCGCGCGGGGGCCGAAGCCGCCGGGCGCCAGCTGGCGGTCGTCTTCCAGCAGCGCACGGGCACGGCCGCGGCCCACGTGCGCAGGCTGCTGCAGAGCGGAGCGCTCGGACGCCCGCTGGTCGCCGTGTGCCAGACGCTCTGGTTCCGCGACGCCGACTACTTCGCGGTGCCGTGGCGCGGCAAGTGGGAGACCGAGGGCGGCGGCACGACCCTCGGGCACGGCATCCACCAGATCGACCTGCTCGCTCACCTGCTGGGCGACTGGTCGTCGGTGCAGGGCAGGCTCTGGCGGCTCGACCGCGAGACCGAGACCGAAGACGTCTCGACCGCGACCATCGTCTTCGACCAGGGAGTCGTCGCACAGCTCGTCACGAGTGCCGTGTCGCCGCGAGAGGCGAGCTCGATCCGCATCGACACCCAGAAGGCCACGGTCACGGTCGACCACGTCTACGGCCACGGCCACGAGAACTGGCGGATCACCCCGGCGCCGGGCTTCGAGGTGGAGGCTGAGGGGTGGGTGTTCCCGGATGCCGAGGAGCGCAGCGACCACGAGCCGCTGCTGCGCGACGTGTTCGACGCCCTGCTCGAGGGCGCACCCCTGCCGCCGACGGCTGATGCGCCGGCCCGCTCGCTCGAGATCGTGGCCGCCATCTACGCATCTGCTGCCGCGGACGGCGCGGTGATCACCCCGGAGCTGCTGGGGTCGCACCCCACGCACCGGGCGGGGTTCGCGAGCCCGGTGACAGATCTGCGCCGATGAGGGAGCTCTACCGCGACCCCGTCTACGACGGAGCCACCGACCCGAAGGTCGTGGTCGATGCCGACGGGCTGTGGTGGATGTTCTACACGCAGCGTCGGGCGAGCCTCGCGGAGGCGGGGCCGGGCGTGTCGTGGGTGCACGGCAGCCGCATCGGGGTCGCGACGTCGACCGACGGTCTGGACTGGCATTACGACGGAACGCTCGAGCCCGCGGCATCCGATCTCGCCCTCGAACCCGGCCCGCCGCCCGCTGAGGTCGACCGCACGCACTGGGCGCCGGAGGTCTTCTGGGACGGAGAACGCTGGCGCATGCACCTCACCGAGATCGACGGCATCCCCGACCGATGGCCCGGGTTCGCCCGCGCCATCGTCGAGTACGTCTCCTGTGATCTGCGGCACTGGTCGAGACGCGGCCCGCTCGCGCTGAGCAGCGATCGCGTGATCGATGCGGCCGTCGCGCGCACACCCGACGGGCTGTGGCGCCTGTGGTACAAGGATGAGGCGGCCGACTCGGTGACGATGGCCGCATCGTCACCGGACCTCGTGGCCTGGTCTCTCGACGGCGTCGCGATCGGGGGCAGGCCGCACGAGGGGCCGACGGTGTTCGAGCTCGCCGGATTCTGGTGGCTGATCGTGGACGAATGGCGGGGGATGGGTGTGTATCGCTCCGACGACGGCATCCGCTGGACGCGCCAGGGCGATGCGGATGCCGTGATCCTCGCCGACCTGCCGCCCGGAGGGCACGGCAGTCATGGCGCGCAGGTGCGCGTCGGCGACGACCTCTGGTTCTACTTCTTCGGCGTCGCGAGGGGGGGCTCCCGTCCACGCTCCGACGGGTGAGCAGAGGCGAGCCGCCGTCTATCGCGTGGGTCTCGAGGTCGAGGCCGGGAAGCTGATCGTGAGAGGATCGAAGACCTCGCGGTAATCGATGTAATCCCCTCCGCGAATTCCCGGTTGCGAAACGTTTCAATCTGGATTAGCGTGCAGGTAAGCGTTTTCCCCCGCACTTCGGAGATCGCATCCCGCACCACATGGACACAGGCGTTCCGCGGCTTTGCCGAACGAGGACGTTCACCAGAGAGGACAACGATGTTCAGCAAGAAGCGTCTGGCGGCCGCAGCGGCCGTCGCCACCAGCGCAGCGCTGGTGCTCGCCGGCTGCGCCGGCGGTGGCACTCC
Organism: Actinomycetota bacterium; assembly: GCA_037033305.1. Classification (GTDB taxonomy): domain Bacteria; phylum Actinomycetota; class Actinomycetes; order Actinomycetales; family Microbacteriaceae; genus Microbacterium. Next base: position 42,753 of record JAZBLP010000022.1, read on the forward strand.
CGAAGGCGGAGCCACCTACGACCCCGACGAGAAGGTCACGCTCGACCTGGCGTTCTGGGGCAACGACGTTCGCGCCGACCTCTACAACCAGGCGATCGAGGCGTTCAACGAGGAATACCCGAACATCACGGTGAATGCGACGTTCCTCGGCTTCCCGGAGTTCTGGGAGAAGCGCCAGACCGAGGCGGCCGGTGGGGGACTCCCCGATGTCATGCAGTTCGACTACTCGTACCTGCGTCAGTACTCGGAGAACGGGCTTCTGCTCGACCTCGAGCCCTACCTCGGCTCGGTCATCGACACCGAGCCGCTCTCTGAGAACATCCTCGGCATCGGCGTCGTCGACGACACGACCTACGGCATCACCACCTCGACCAACGCGTGGGGCGTCTTCACCAACCCTCAGCTGCTCGAGACCGCGGGCGTCGAGGAGTTCGCGGGCGGCGACTGGGAGGACTACGACGAGTGGATGGGCGAGGTCACCGATGCTGGTGCCGGCGCATTCTGGGGCGGGTCAGACTGGACCGGTCGCATCCAGAACTTCGAGCTGCAGCTGCGCAGCGAGGGTAAGAACCTGTTCGACGAAGACGGCACGCCCGGCTTCGACGAAGACCGTCTGAAGGAGTTCTGGGAGGCCGGAGACGACATCCGCGACGGCGTGGTCGTTCCGCAGCAGGTCGTCGAGGAGCTGAACCCCCTCACCGCGTTCGACGCCGCGAAGAACGCCAGCGAGCTGACGTGGGACAACTTCGGTGCGGGCTACCTCGCCAACCTCGGCGAGAGCTACACCGAGCTGGGCCTCGTCGCCCCGCCTGTGACGAAGGAGGGCGCGAAGGATCTGTACCTGAAGCCCTCGATGCTGCACACGATCTCGGCCAAGACCGAGCACCCGGAGGCGGCGGCGACGCTCGTGAACTTCCTGGTCAACTCACCCGAGTCCGGTGAGATCTTCGGGACCAACCGCGGACTGCCTGCCTCCGAGACCGCTCTCGAGGCTGCAGACCTCGACCCGATGAGCCAGCTCGTCAAGGACTACGAGGCCTCGATCGCCGACCGCCTCGGCGACGCCCCGCCCGTGCCGATCGTCGGCTACGGCACCCTCGAGGAGAAGTTCCGGGTGCTGGGCACCGAGCTGAACTTCGGCACCACGACGGTCGACGAGGCCGTGACGCAGTTCTTCTCCGAGATGGACGTCG